>NZ_JAYGGN010000003.1:0-486475 GCF_036314045.1 Microvirga sp. CF3062 | reverse complement strand
GCAGTCTGAACCCTTTTGCCGCCGCGGATCACGCCCAAACAGCTGCCATCACACGTCGCTCGAAATCGCGTTTTCACACGACCTCGGTCAATTTAAGTCATTCAGCGCGACCGTAACAGGGTCCGCTCTCTGGTTGATTCCTGACGTTCGCTGATTCTGGCAATAAGGTTCGACCTGCGGGTGAAGCGATGCGATCGCGGAAGAAACTGCTCACTCAATTGAGCTTGCTTCCCATAGGCTTCCCAATCCGGTTTTCTGGGAAGCAGGATCAAACCTGATTGGCATCTAGGTGCCTGATAAGGCTTGGTGAGCGCGCTGGGACTCGAACCCAGGGCCCTCTGATTAAAAGCCAGAGCCCTGTTTCACTCATAGCCATTCCCTGCTTCTGCTAAAAATATTCCCTGTTAATGCTCAAACGAATGATAGGCTTAAGCTACTGGCAATTAGGCGAAATTCGCTCATTTCGCGGATCCTAGGCAATCAAATCACATGAGTTTCCCTCTATTTTCCCACCAAACAAGGAGCAGCACTGGAGACAGGTTCGCAGGTGACTGCCTCCACCGCCATATCGCCCTGCTAAATGCCTGATATGGGTGCAGAAATTTTCAAGCTCTCCGAGCTGGCCCCAACATCGCAGCACGGCTCCGCTTCTCCGTGTGTTGATATGAATCCTCAAATAAAAAGTCCGCTCACGGCCTTGATGCGGAAATTAAGTCTACTTCCACCCCGTGCCATTAGCTGACCTTACTTGGCTTCATACCGAATAGACCCTATGGCGCGACTGTCCGCATCCAGGAGGGTGCCGCAGGTGAAAACCCTAGGCGAGGCGAAGAATTCAGGTTCGGAGCGACACTTTGCTTCTGGCTGGCACCTCAGCGGGGAGTGCGCGACCGGCGGCCTTGCCAAGGTGCAAACAAAGCGGATGTAATAGTCAGCATTGGTCGGCAACGTCGGCGACCACCAAACCGCATAGAGACGGACCATGGCCCATCTATTCGCACTAGTCGGGCTTATTGGGATCCTGGCACTGACCGGGGGCCTGGCCTCCGCGCAGACGCCTCCCACACCAACAGAGCTCGCGGCCTACCGTGGGCTGCACGCGGCCGCTGCCAAAGGCAGCGTTGATCGTATCGGGCAACTTCTTCAACAAGGGGCCGATCCCAATGCCCGCGACACCAACGGCCGCACCCCGCTGCATGTGGCGGCATTCCAGGGCCATGGTTCGGTGGCTCAGGCCCTGATCGCCGCCTGATCGGACCCTAGCCTTCTCGACAACCAGCGCTATGACGCTGTGACGATTGCAGCCGTCCGGGATGACATGCCAACGCTAGAGGCCCTGCTCGCCTCCGGCGCCAGCGCCAAGCTGATCACCAGCATCTACGACGGCACGGCCCTGATTGCGGCAGCCCATCTCGGCCACGACGGCGTTGTTCGCGAGTTGATCCGAGGCGGAGCACCGCTCGACCATGTCAATAACCTGGGCTGGACCGCCTTGATCGAGGCGGTGATCCTCGGGGACGGCGGGTCCCGTCATACGGAAACCGTGCGCGCGCTCGTCGAAGCCGGCGCCAACCCCAAGATTGCTGATCGGAACGGCGTGACGCCCCTGGAGCATGCTACGGCGCGCGGCTATACCAGCATGGCCTCCATCCTGAGCCAGGCGGGCCGCTAGAGCCGCGTCCACTAACGTGGAACCATCTCTTTTGGGTTTGCCGCATTTTGGACGGCGAACCGGCTCCGCTTCGCCGGAGAATGCTCTAACGATCCGGGAACCTTTCTGAGCACCCCTCATCCAATGAGAACGCGCAGGCCAAAGCAGGCTTGGCGTGTCTACGGAGGATGCCATGAGGAATGCTGTCGCTACTCTCGCCTTGGTTGCCGCTTTCAGCCTGCCGGCCTTGGCAGCCGATCAGGTCGAAAAGGCCCCGCCGACAGGGGCCTACAAGAAGGTGAGCGAACTCGTGAAGCTGCCGGACTTCCTGCCGGGGCTCGGCCAGCTCTATGTCGACCCCAAGACCCTGCCGGCCGGCCCGTTCCTGGCCTACGACCGCGAAGGACGCCTTGTCAGCACGGTCTATATGCTGCCTGTCGAGGACCTCTCGAACAAGGACAAGCGCTTCGACGATCTCGCCGCCCCTGGTGGCAAGGTCGACCATGTCGACGTCTACTTCAACGCTGGGCATCCCGGGGTCGAGAAGCCCCATGCACACGTCGTGCTTTGGCATGTGCCCAAGGCCGACGAGACCCGGGTGGCGGCGAAGTGATGATTTCACGCAGATGTATCCTGCGGATCGGCGGGGGATTCCTCGCCGGTCTGGCATGGCCCCGGCACCCACGCGCCGCTGAGACGGTCGAGATCCGGATGCAGGGCAATACGGATGGCTCACATGTATGGTTCGATCCGGTCGGCCTTCGCGTCGAACCCGGACGGACGATCCGCTGGATCAACCTCGACCCCGGCAACTCCCACACGGTTACCGCCTACCATCCGAACAACTTCGAACGCCCCCTGCGCATCCCAGAAGGTGCACAGTCCTGGAACTCGGACTACCTGCTGCCGAACGAGTCATTTTCCATCACACTCACGGTGGAGGGTGTCTACGACTTCTTCTGCGTCCCCCATGAACATGCCGGAATGGTCGGGCGGATCGTTGTCGGTCGGCCAGGTCCGTCTTCAGCTAGCCGCTTGTCGGCACAAGCGGCGGGCGGGGAGCCCATCCCCGAGATTGCACTCCGGGCCTTCCCATCCGTCGATGAGATCATGCGGCAAGGCGTCGTCAGGCGCATATAGGGCCTGCCCTGACAGCGGCGGGAACCTTCCAGGCTCCCGCTCATCCAATGGTCAGCCACCGGGGCCTTGCAGATACCGATGAGGCCGACATGATCCGCGATTGCCTGACGAACCGATCCTGCGTGGCTATCCGGCTGCGGGACTGCTGTTGGCTCAACTGTTCTGGGGGCTCACTGTGGGTGTTGTGTTCCCGCCGATCCACCGCCGGCTCCATGCGGGTCTGGACAATCACTCGGTCTCCGGAACAGGGATCATTGGTCCGGAAGCGGCCGCCCGGACGCAGATGCTTCGGCCGCTCCCGTCACCCAGCCGCTTATCACCCTGAATGGACCTGCCCCTCGCGTCTCGTGAGCGGGAACCTTTGTTGAGATCACCCATCTAACGATGAGGGACAGGAGCTTGGCCATGCAAACGCTAGCGCTCGCGGCAATCGAATTGGATGCACTGGACGACAGAGCGCTTGTCGAACGAGCCCGGAATCGGGACGGGGCCGCGGTCGGGCTCATCATGCAGCGGCACAACCGCCACCTCTTCCATGTCGCCCGCAGCGTCCTGAGCGATGATGCCGAGGCGGAGGACGTCGTCCAAGAGACTTACGTGCGCGCCTTCACCCATCTCGACGGCTTTCGTGGCGAAGCACAGCTCTCAACCTGGCTGACGCGAATTGTGCTGAACGAGGCGCTGGGCCGTCTCCGACGGCGGCGCACCATGGTTGGCCTGAAGGACATTGATGCCATCGACAATCAGGGAGAGGCCCGTGTGATCTATCTGCCATCGGCCTGCCAGGACAGCGACCCGGAAGCTGCAACAGCCCGGGCCCAAGTGCGGCGTCTGCTCGAACACGCAGTGGATGAGCTTCCCGATTCCTTCCGCATGGTGTTCGTTCTTCGTGACATCGAGGAGATGAGCACTGAAGAGACCGCGTCTCATCTGGGCCTGCGCCCGGAGACGGTGAAGACAAGGCTTCACCGCGCCCGGCGCCTTCTACGGCAGTCGCTCGACAGGACCCTGTCCTCTGCCGTGAGTGACACCTTCCCGTGCGCCGGTGTTCGCTGCGCCCGGATCACGGAAGCTGTCCTGACGAGGCTTGGGATCGAGCCTCCCCCGGAGGAGTGATCATGTCCCAAAGTCCAATGTGGCTCAGAATAGGGAACAGGACGCCGACATGGACCTGACCCGATTGGTGGCCGATGCCATTCTCTCCGCAGCTGCCGACGCCGTGGTGGCAACAGACCGCGTCGGGATCATCCGGGTGTGTAACGCTGGCGCCGTGCGGATCTTCGGGCATCATGCCTACGAGGCGCTCGGGCAGTCGCTGGACCTCATCATCCCCGAGCGCCTCCGTGCACGTCACTGGGAGGGGTTTTGCCATGTCATGGCGATTGGCGCGAGCCACTACCCTCATGTCGGTGCGGGCATCCGCAAGGACGGGCGTTGGAGTTCACCACCGTGCCGCTCGCGGCTGAGTCATGAGCGACAGACCGAACGCGAGTGCGCTCATGATGTGATGCGATGATCGTGGGGATTGCTGCATTGATCAGTTCTCCACGAGCTTGTTGCGGATCGCGTAGCGGATCAGCGCCGCCGTCGTGTCGAGGTTGAGCTTGCGCAGGGCCAGGGCGCGATGCGTCTCGACCGTCTTGGTGCTGATGCTGAGGATGTCGGCGATCTGCTTGTTGGTCTTGCCTTCGGCGATCAGTTGCACAACGGCCTTCTCACGGGCGGTCAACACCGACTCGTGTGCGCATCCCTTCGCCAGATAGGTCTCGAGCAGGGTCTCGGAGACCTTGCCCGTGAAGAATGGCTTGTGAGCGACGAGGCTCTCCACCGCCGAGATCAGGAATTGCCTGGCATCCGACTTGAGCAGGAAACCGCGGGCGCCGGCCTCAAGGACGTCCCGCACCAGGCTGTCGGTGTCGTGCATGGTGAAGATGAGAACCTCGACGCCGGGCATCCGGCCCCGGATCTGGCGGGTCGCCTCGACCCCGTTCACCAGCGGCAGGCTGTAGTCGAGGACCACGATGTCGGGCCGGGTGGCCAGGGCCTGGTCGATGGCCTCCTTGCCATTTCGAGCCTCGCCGACCACTTCCCAGCCCTCATGCCCCTCCAGGATGGTGCGGACACCGGAGCGGACCACGTCGTGATCGTCGGCGATCAGGATGCGCGTCATCGCGTGCCTTCCTTCGGTGACCCGAGATGCCTGCGGCCGTTCCGGTGAGTCCGGATCACAAGGCAGGATACACCTCCTGGCAGCCAAGCTCACCTGAGCAAAACCCTGAAACATCAGGAGGCAGACCCTGAATCTTCAGGAGAGGGTCCTACCATCTGCCTCGGCGGGGGCTGACTGCCACGGCATTCGCAAGCGTCCGGCAGGTGGCGATGTCCGTCCGGCCCGTCGAATAGGGACCATCGCGAGGATGCTGGTGCCACTCCGGCCCGTCCGGATCCTCAGGCTGCCGCCGAACTGCTCCAGGCGGGCCCGCATGCCGGCCATACCGACACCCATCCTGATTGGCCTGTCCTGCCGGGCAGCGCCTGTGATCCCGTGCCCGTTGTCACGGATGCGGGCGACCAGCCGCCCTGACGTGATTCTGGCGTTGACGGATACAAGTGAAGCATCGGCGTGCCTGTGCACGTTGGTGAGGGCCTCCTGTACCACGCGCAGGATCGCCCGCTGGAGGTCCGGCGGCAACTCATCGACCTCTTCTGGAATCCGGATCCGGGCGATAAGCCCCGTACGCCCGGCGAAGCCCTCGGCAAAGTCCCGCAACGTGGCCTGGAGGCCATCCTTCTCCAGGTTCGGCGGATGCAGCAGATAGGTGAAGATGCGCAGTTCCCTCAGTGCCTCGGTGAGCAGGCCCTCGACCTCCGCCAGGACCTTCCGGCCCGCCGGGCTATGCCGAACCTCAGCCTCAAGTCCTGATAATCCGAGGTTTGCCGCCACGAGGTGCTGCGCCGTCGAATCGTGCAGCTCGCGGGCTATGCGTTGCCGCTCCTCCTCCTGGAGGGCGAGCAACTGGCCCGACAGTTCGTTGACCTGCTTCTTCGCGCCGGTGACCTGATCGGACAGCGTTCGGAGCGGCTGCTCGACCTGGCGGGTCGTGAACCAAGCGGCAATTCCTCCCGCGAGAAGCAGCAGGGATGCCGGTCCGGCCATTCCCCACAATGCAGCGGTGACGGGTGCATTGAGAACGGCCAGCGGCACCGTGACCACACTCGTCCAGTTCGTCGCGCCCGAACGGCGGTAGGCGACGAGCACCGGGATGCCACGGTCGTCGATGGCCTCGACGGCTCCCGTGATCGTGCTGTCCAACCCCACTTCGGCGAGATGACTGGCCAGGGCTGCGGGAACCGGCAGGTCGGACCCTTTGCGACCGTCCCTGTCGGCCACGATCGGCTGGAACTTGCGGTCGTAGAGACCCTTCATCCAGCCGGCCGGAAGTGTCTGGTCATCGAGGAGCGAGCCCAGCCGCGCCTCCGTCATGATGATCGAAAGATGGCCGTTCATCAGGCTGTCCGGACCATCAAGCCGGAGACTGAGGGCCACGACGATGCTGCCCTTCAGGGGAGCCATCATCCGGCCGGAGACGGCCCACCTCCGGTCCCGGATCCGCTCAAAGGCCTCGCGGTAGTTCTGGAAGTCGACATGCCGCGGGAGCGGCGCTCCGAACGGGCGCAAGGTGTTGGCGAGCTGCCGCTCAAGGTCGTTCAGGACCAACCAGGAGCCCTCCGGAACGGGGGTTGCCTTGAGCTGATCGTAGAAGGCCTTGGTGTCGCCTGAGAGCAGCGCCGGGGATTTCGACAGACCCTTCAGCAGGTAATTGACCGCGGCGACCTCCTGGTCGAACCCGAAGGAGAGCGCCTTGGCCGCCTCCTGAGCGCGGTGCTCGATTGCGTGCCGTTCCTCGGCCGCATGTGACAGCAACAGGGCCGCAGCGGCGAGGCACGCGGCAACGGTGATGACCATGAAGGCCAAGGCGATCCGCCGCCGCAATTGGGGCTGCATGCCCGAGAAGGATCGCGCAACCACCGGGACGGTGCCATGGCTCATGACGGCGGTCTCCGGCCGCAGGGGCAACGCAACGGGACCGGAGGCGCGACGGGAGCCTTCGGTCCGGTAACGTATGGTAAACCCTGAGGGCGTCGGCTGTCGACCTGTTATCAGATGGGCGCGCAGGCCGGCAGTCCTGCCTTGTCGCCAAACCAAACCAACGAAATCTGCAGGTGGCACAAATCAGGGTCTGCCTCCATCAGTTTCAGGGTGGACCCTAATAGCCCGATAACTGGCGGCTGGATGATACTGCAGGCATGCCAGGAGGGGAGCAACGCCCATGCCGCAGGCCACACTCCACCGTCGTCACAGCGACGGGCAAACAGACCATTCCGTCGCCGACATGATCCAGATCCCTGGCGGCACGTTCCGGATGGGGTCGGACAAACATTATCCGGAGGAAGCGCCGGTTCACCGGGTGACCGTCGACGGGTTCTGGATTGACCGGACGCCGGTCACCAACCGCCAGTTCCGCGACTTCGTCCGCGCCACCGGGCACGTCACCTTCGCCGAGAAACGGCCCGACCCGAAGGACTATCCCGGCGCCCTGCCCCACATGCTCTTTGCGGGCTCGCTCGTCTTCGCGCCGCCGGATCATCCGGTCGATCTCCGCAACTGGGGCCAATGGTGGACCCTGCTCAAGGGGGCCGACTGGCGCCACCCCCATGGCCCGAAGAGCAATATCCACGGCCTCGACAACCATCCCGTGGTGCACGTGGCGTACACGGACGCGCTCGCCTACGCCCATTGGGCCGGCAAGGACCTGCCGACCGAGGCCGAGTGGGAGTTCGCGGCCCGCGGCGGCCTCGACGGGGCGGAGTTCGCCTGGGGCGACGCGTTCACGCCGGGCGGACGCCAGATGGCGAACACCTGGCAGGGTGCCTTCCCGTTCCAGAACAAGTGTGAGGACGGCTACGAGCGCACCTCGCCCGTCACCGCTTTCCCGCCCAACGGCTACGGCCTCTCCGACATGATCGGCAATGTCTGGGAATGGACGAGCGACTTCTACGCCGCCAAGCACCCGGCCGATGCACCGAAAGCCTGCTGCATTCCCGAGAACCCGCGCGGCGGCCGGGAGGACCAGAGCCATGACCCGTGCCAGCCGCAAACGCCCATTCCGCGCCGGGTCCTGAAGGGCGGCTCGCATCTATGCGCGCCCAACTACTGCCGCCGCTACCGTCCGGCGGCGCGTCACCCGCAGCCGGTCGACACCTCGACGAGCCACGTCGGCTTCCGCTGCATCATCAGATCAGAGAGAGGAAGATCCCATGACCAGTGATCATGCGTCCTCACAAGCACCCAGCGGACGATTCCGCATCCGGCGCATGCGGGCCAAGGCTGCCCTGATCGGGGCCACGGCCCTGGTCTCCGCGACACTGGCCGTCCCGACCTTTGCCCAAGCCCCGGCTCAGAAGCCCAACATCGTGCTCATCGTCTCGGACGACACGGGCTTCGGCGACCTTGGACCTTACGGCGGCGGCGTGGGCCGCGGCATGCCCACGCCCAACATCGATCGGCTCTCCAACGAAGGCATGACCTTCTTCTCGTTCTATGCCCAGCCGAGTTGCACCCCGGGCCGGGCCGCGATGCAGACCGGGCGCATCCCGAACCGCAGCGGCATGACCACTGTGGCGTTCCAGGGCCAGGGCGGCGGCCTGCCGGCGGCCGAGTGGACCCTGGGCTCCGTGCTCAAGCAGGCCGGGTACCGGACCTTCTTCACCGGCAAGTGGCACCTAGGCGAGGCCGACTATTCGTTGCCCAATGCTCAGGGCTATGACGAGATGAAGTATTGCGGCCTCTATCACCTCAACGCCTACACCTATGCCGATCCCACCTGGTTCCCGGACATGGCTCCTGAGCTGCGGGAGATGTTCCAGCGGGTGACCAAGGGAGCCATGTCGGGCAATGCGGGCCAGACGCCACGCGAGGAGTTCAAGGTCAACGGCCAGTACGTCAACACGCCCGATAAGGGCATCATCGGCATCCCGTTCTTCGATGCGTACGTCGAGAAGGCCTCGCTCGACTACCTCGACCGGGCGGCGCAGTCGCGCGACCCGTTCTTCATGAGCATCAACTTCATGAAGGTGCACCAGCCCAACATGCCCGCGCCGGAGTACGAGCACAAGTCGCTGTCCAAGAGCAAGTACGCGGACTCGGTGGTGGAGCTCGATTCCCGCATCGGTCGGATCATGGACAAGATCCGGCAGGTCGGCGGCAACAACACACTTGTGATCTACACCACGGGCAACGGCGCCTGGCAGGACGTCTACCCGGATGCTGGCTTCACTCCCTTCCGGGGTACCAAGGGCACCGTTCGCGAGGGCGGCAACCGTGTGCCGGCGATGGCGTGGTGGCCTGGCAAGATCGCACCTAACACCAAGAACCACGAGATCCTCGGCGGTCTCGACCTGATGGCGACTTTTGCGTCCGCCGCCGGCACAAAGCTGCCCGAGAAGGACCGCGAGGGACAGCCAATCGTCTTCGACAGCTACGACATGTCGCCGGTGCTGTTCGGAACAGGCAAATCGCCGCGCACCTCCTGGTTCTACTTCACCGAGGATGAGCTAACCCCCGGGGCGGCGCGGGTCGGCAACTACAAGGCCGTGTTCAAACTGAGAGGTGACGACGGCGCCTCGACCGGGGGGCTGGCGGTCGACACCAACCTGGGATGGAAGGGAGCCAGCAAGTACGTCGCGACAGTGCCGCAGGTCTTCGACCTCTGGCAGGATCCGCAGGAGCGCTACGACCTCTTCATGAACAACTACACCGAGCGCACTTGGACGATGGTGACGATGAACGAGGCGATCAAGAACCTGATGAAGACCTACGTACAATACCCGCCACGCAAGCTCCAGAGCGAGGTCTACACCGGGCCCATCACGATCTCGGAGTACGAGCGCCTGCAAACCGTCCGCGAGATGCTCGCCAAGGAAGGCGTCAAGCTGGCGATGCCTACCGGCAACTGATGTGACTGGGGAGGACCGTGCCCAGCATGGCCCTCCCTGCAATACGACCCGAGCGGAGGAACGTCCGTTGGGGATTGGTTCGGCTCGACGCTCCCATGCCCGTCGCGTGCGGCACGGCAGGCCGTTCGCAAGTCGCAAGCAGGAGGATTGACCATGCAACGCATCATGCTTCTCGCCGCATTCGGCATGCTGATGACCACTGCGCCGGGACTGGCCCAAGATCGGGATCGCGGGCCAGTCCGGCGCAACGGCGAGATCATCATCCCTACGGAGCGAACCCTTGAGCGCGAGGCGGTGACGTCCCCGAAGAACGAATTCTCGACGGATGACGCGACTGCCACTCGGCAGATGGAGCAGCAGAACCGACGGATCGACCGTGAGGTCGAAAAAGGTATCTGCACGGATTGCTGAGCAACGTCATTCCGTTTTCAACCTCCGATACATCGTCAGAGAAGGATAACGATCGTGAGCACCGACAGCACACCTGAGAAAGACCGGAGGAACTCGCAAGCCGAACGTGGCCTGAGCCGTCGCGCCATGCTTCTCACGGGAGCGTCGACGCTCGCGGCCGCCGGCGTGCTTTCGGAGGGCCGGATCACGTCAGCACAGGCTCAAGCGCCTGCGCCATCGGGTGGTCGGCGGCCCAACATCCTCGTCATCTTCGGCGACGACATCGGATTGTGGAACGTCAGTGCCTACAACCGCGGCATGATGGGCTACCGCACGCCGAACATCGACCGCATCGCCAAGGAAGGTGCGATCTTCACCGACCATTATGCGCAGCAATCCTGCACCGCCGGGCGCGCCGCGTTCATCACCGGCCAGTCCTGCTTCCGCACCGGCCTGCTTAAGGTCGGCCTGCCCGGGGCCAAGGAAGGATTGTCCGAGAAAGACCCGACGCTTGCCGAGTTGCTCAAGCCGCAAGGCTACGCGACCGGCCAGTTCGGCAAGAATCATCTCGGCGACCGCAACGAGTTCCTGCCGACGGTGCACGGCTTCGACGAGTTCTTCGGCAACCTCTACCACCTCAACGCGGAGGAGGAGCCGGAGAACCCCGACTATCCGAAGGACCCGGCGTTCCGCGCCAGGTTCGGCCCTCGCGGGGTGCTGAAATGTAAGGCGAGCGACCGGGACGATCCCACGGAGGACCCGCGCTTCGGCCGCGTCGGCAGGCAGACAATCGAGGACACGGGCCCGCTCACGCGCAAGCGGATGGAGACGGTGGACGAGGAGTTCCTCGGCGCCACGCTGGACTTCATCGACCGGCAGCACAGGGCCAACACGCCGTTCTTCTGCTGGTTCAACGCGACGCGCATGCACATCTACACGCACCTCAAGCCGGAATCGAAGGGCAAGACGGGCCTTGGCATCGTGGCCGATGGCATGACCGAGTTCGACGGGATGGTCGGCCAGCTCCTCAAAAAGCTCGACGACCTCGGCATCGCCGAGAACACCATCGTGGTCTGGACGACCGACAACGGCGCCGAGGTGTTCTCATGGCCGGATGGCGGCACCACGCCGTTCAAGGGCGAGAAGAACACCAATTGGGAGGGTGGCTACCGCGTGCCGGCCGCGATGCGCTGGCCCGGCGTCATCAAGCCCGGGACCGAGGTCAACCACATCACCTCGCACGAGGATTTTGTGCCGACGCTCGTCGCCGCCGCGGGCGAACCGAACGTGACGGAGAAGCTGCTGGGCGGCTACCAGGCCGCGGGCAAGACCTTCAAGGTGCATCTGGACGGCTACGACCAGCGCGATGTGCTGGCCGGCACCGGGCCGGGCAAGCGGCAGGAATACTTCTACTGGACCGACGACGGCAACCTCGCCGGCTTGCGCTACGACCGTTGGAAGCTCGTTTTCCTGGAGCAGCGCGCCGAGGGCCTCAACGTGTGGCAGGACCCGCTGATCGCGCTGCGTTTCCCGAAGCTGATCGACATCCGCGCTGACCCCTTCGAGCGGGCGCAGTTCGATGCCGGTGACTATGCCAGATGGCGCGTCGAGCACGCCTTCGCGCTGGTCCCGGCACAGGCTTATGTGGCCCGGCACCTGCAAACCTACGTCGAGTATCCGCCGCGCCAGAGGCCGGGCAGCTTCGCTCTCGATCAGGTGCTGGCCAAGCTCCAGGAGGGCAGCGGCGGCAGGCAATAGGTTCACTGTCACATTCACTTGTTGGCCGCATGCGCTTCAGGCAGGTGCGACCAACACGTAACGCCGCTCCCGAGGACCCACGTTCTGAAGACCGGCCTGGACCGTCGGTCTAAGCATCCGCTTCCAAACACAACGATCACCATCGAAAGGAAATCCCAATGAGTCGTTCCTTCATCGTCGCGGCCGCTTTCATCGGATCGGTCACCGCCTCCCAGGCGCAGGTCGAGCTGTCGAAATACGCGGACGCCAATGGCTTCATCGATGTCCAGCAACTGACCTGCGCCCAGCTCGCCGGCACGTTCCAGGAAGACGCCAACTTCCTCGGGGCTTGGTACAGCGGCTGGTACAATGGCCTTGCGAAGAAGCACGCCATCAACTTGCCTCGCGCAAAGGAAGACCTTCACGAGGTGATCGTCTACTGCAAGGCCAACGGCGACAAAAAGATCATTCAGGCTATCGATGTCGTTCTCAAGGAAGAGAAGCAAAACAAGTAGGCAAGGCCGTCCCGCCGGCCCGGATCGGCGGGACGTTGAATCGTGAACGACTGAAACATGAGACGAATGAAATGCCTGTTCGCGGTGGGATCACCAGGAGGCGATCAATGACGACATTCCGTACCAACCTCGCCCGCACCGCAGCCTTCGTTCTGATCGCGGCATCCTGGGCGGCTCCCGGCCGCGCCCAGGAGCCGCTGCCGTCCTGGAACGACACGGCTCCCAGGAAAGCGATTGTGGCGTTCGTCGACCGCGTGACGAAGCAGGGCTCGCCCGACTTCGTGCCGCCCGCCGAACGCATCGCCACCTTCGACAACGACGGCACACTCTGGGCCGAGCAGCCGCTGTACTTCCAGCTTCTGTTCGCCATCGACCGCATCAAGGCGCTCGCGTCCCAGCACCCCGAATGGAAGGACAAGGAGCCCTACGCCTCTCTGCTCAAGGGCGACGTCAAGGCCGCCTTGGCGGGCGGCGAGCACGCGATCTTCGCCATCATGACCGCGACGCACGCGGGCATGACCACCGACGAGTTTGAGAAGATCGTCAGGGACTGGCTCGACACCGCCAGGCACCCCACGACCGGGCGGCCGTTCACGGAGATGGTCTACCAGCCGATGCTCGAGCTGCTCGGGTACCTGCGGTCCAACGGCTTCAAGACCTTCATCGCTTCGGGCGGCGGCGTGGAGTTCATGCGGGTTTTCGCCGAGAAGGTTTACGGCATTCCGCCCGAGCAGGTCATCGGCAGCTCGGGCACGCAGCAGTTCGAGATGCGCGACGGCAAGCCCGTGCTCGTCAAGCTGGCAATGGTGGACTTCGTCGACGACAAGGCCGACAAGCCCGTCGCCATCCAGAGGATCATCGGCCGCCGGCCGATTGCGGCCTTCGGCAACTCCGATGGCGACCTGCAAATGCTGCAATGGACCTGCAGCGCACCGGGTACCCGCTTTTGCCTTTACGTCCATCACACCGATGCCGGGCGCGAATGGGCCTACGACCGTCAATCGAGCCTCGGCCGCCTCGACAAGGGCCTCGACGCAGCGGCCGCCGGAGACTGGACCGTGGTCGACATGAAGCAGGAGTGGAAGACCATCTTTCCGGTCAGACCTTAGTTTTTGGAGATCGGGGAACGTCAGCCGAAAGGCCGCTGCGGCCCCGACGATCGCTAACCTTTGGCCCGCACGCAAGAACCATCGCCGCTGACTGAACGATGGGCAGACATCCCATCGCACCTTGAGGGGGGCCTGACGAGGAGAATCCGATGCGCTACACCGCTGTCCTGATGATCTTGGCCACTACCGCCCTGCCGATCCTCGCCGCGCCTGCTGAGGCTCAGAGCCGCCAGCGACAAGCCCGACAATCCCTCGGACAAGGCAGTCCCCTGGTCCTGCGGGTGACGCCCCGCAGTTACTTGGACCCGGGCAACGTTGTTCCGGTCGGCTCGATCAATCCGGGCTATTCCGGCTACGGGCAGACACAATCCTATCTGCTGAGCCCACCCTATGCTCCCAGCGGTGCGGGCTTCGGCGTTGGCACCCTGCCTGATCCGATCACCAACGGACCCTTCGTCGGGTCCCGCAACCCGTTCGGTCCGGTTGATTTCGTCACCCCGCCCGGTCTGGCGCGGTAAGCGGGTTGCTGCCGTTGATAGTTGCCTCGACCTCCGGCACAGCTTCGGCTGCTATGGGACGGGTGGCGGGGCCCTTGATCTCTGATCCAAAGGGGGAGCGATACGTTACCGTTCACGTTGGTTGCCGTCTGGCGTCATCGTCCAACTCGGCCTTCTCGCCGGAGGCACGAACGGCACGCTTGCCGCGGACCTGGGACCACCGCCTCCCACCCCGTGATCGAGGCCCCGGCTGTGCCTGGGTGGACGTACCGCGTCACGTCCTACGGCTGGCTGACGTCGTTGGACGGTACCCAGACCGTGCGCGGGCGCTCCGTGGAGGTCGATGCGAGCTTCATCGACATCGTCGAGAAGAGCGACACCCTCGTGGCCCTGATGGGCAACGTCGAGGCCCGCAACGGCCTATTCGCGCTCTATGGCGATCTGGTCTGGAGCAAGGTCGGGGTGGAGGGCGGCAATGTTCGGACCCGCACGCTGCGCCTAGCGTGACGGGAACGCTCGGCACGTCCCTCAATCTGGATGTCGAGATGGCCATCATCGAGGTCGGCGCCGCCTACGAAGTCGCGCGCTCGGGCCCGCTGGCGTTCGATGTCCTCGGAGGCGCCCGCTATTGGCATCAGGAGGCGGACCTCTCGTTCGACATCGCCGGTGCTGTCGACGTCAGTGACCTTGAAGCCGCGGGCGGCAGGGCCTTTGGTTGGGATGCCCGGCTCGATGAATGGCCTTGCACTGACCCGCGTGGCTCAGGAGTGGTGGCCGGAGATCGGAGTTGTTGTTGCATCAGGGCGGGCACGCCCGGACCCGACGGCATTTCGGGATCATGAGCAAGACAATGCGTGACCCGCGGACCAGCCGCAACGGTGACGCAGAGGGATGTTGCGGATCATTTCGCCCAACATGAACCTCTGCACTTTCGGTCGTTACACTCTGCTTGGACCATCCGATCCAGAACCGCTTCTCGCCGAGGCAGCATTCGCGCTGACGCCTCTGCTGATATCGCTGCTGCTCGCTTCACCCTTCAGCTCACGCTCGGCCTGGTACCAAAACTCTGCCTCATGGCCCTCACGATTGCCGTGTTGCTCCCAGAGTTCGTAGGCGCGCTGTCTTACCCGATCCTGTGTTTCATCGGCATGCGGTTCCATATCATTGTCCTTCCTATGGTTTCCTACGGAAGGATGCGGCCGGAACGATGACTTATTGAGGGCAGGCAGGAAGTATTACTAAATATATTAAAGTATTTTTAGATATCATCCTCATTGGAAACATGTATGATGCATAGACAAGTCTTCTTCATAAATTTGCATTTGTCGAGCAGTTGCTAACGTTAGGCGGCATCTGTCTTGGATTTTCCAAATAATGTGCGCCAGCGCCGCGGCTTCGTGCTCCAGACACGTATGGCTGGCGGCAGAAGGCAGCTTTTGTCTGGCAACCTGCCTTTCCTACTGATCGGACCAATGATGAAATCGGCACGAATTCTCCTTGCAGTTGCTCTCCTCAGCGTGCTCGGTGTCACGCACGCGATGGCCGACTGCCAGATCGCAGACGCCAAACTCGAAGAAGCCATCCTTCAAAAGCCCGAACTTCGTGGCAAGGCTAATCGCCAGACGGTTCGTGACCTGCGCAACTTGCGCGATGCCGCGATCACGCTCTGGTCCTATGGGCGTCATGACGATTGCGAGCGTCTCTTGGGCAACATCCGCGAACTCCTATCCGGCCCCCCAATGGATTCCTTGGGCGGCAACGATGAGGAAGAGGCCGAAAAGCAGATCGGTGCGCGAGAGCCGAAGGTCCAACGGGGCGCCGTTCAAGGTCGTCGTGCTGACAAGGACGCTAAGCCGCTCATCCACATTGACGAGCTTGCTCCCGGCCTGCGGGCGGACCAGATCATCGGCTCCGAGGTGCGAAGTGCCGACGATAAGATCGTAGGAGAGGTCAGGAACGTCGTGTTCGGCACCAAAGACCGCCGCGACTATGCAATTGTTGCATCAGGAGGGTTCTTTACCCCTGGCAAGGACAGCATCGTCGTCCCGATCCGCTCCCTCAAGGTCTCACAGGATCGCGACAGCTTCTTCCTTCCCATGGCTGAGGCGCAGGTGAAGACTATCCCGCACATGCCTGATCAGGATTACAAGTGGCTGTCGGATGACGCATGGCGCAGCCGGAACGACGCTCTCTTTGCCGGTCGCCCGTAACCGAGTACAGGCTTGCGCCCACGCTCCAGTGCTATGAGCACTTGCCCCTGCGGCTCTCAGTCCTCACGAAGCAGGGCCCGGATCAGCTCAAGCAGTCTTTCGGGTCGAACGGGCTTTCCGACAAAATACGCGCCCTCCGGTAAGTCCGCGGGTGCCGGGGCAACGCGCCCTGATGCAATCACAACACCAATATCATGCCGATCCTCCCGAACTCTGCGGGCCAGCTCGAAGCCATTGATGCTCCCGCGTGGCATTTCCACGTCCGTTACGATCACCTGGACGTCGGGAGCGACCGCGAGAATATGGAGCGCCTCGTCTGCGTGAGCCGCCTCCATGACCTTGAAGCCAGCATCATCGAGCACGTCAACCAGCATCATGCGGACAAGAGCTTCGTCCTCGACAACAAGAATGAGCGTGCGAATGTCAGGTTTCTTCTCAAGCATGTCCAATGGAATGGCGATCAATCCTCTTCGTTCCTAATGTCGCGGTTATATTCGGCGCGTGCGACGCACGGCTTCAATCCGGTTCACCACCTGCTGCGCCATCTGGACTGTGTTCTGGCGCCTAATGCGACGCCTCCGGGAACGAGATCGTTACCGTCAATCCTGCATCACTGCGCACGTCCATCTCACCCCGGATCTGCTTGATGAGAGACCGAACAAGGCCGTAGCCGAGCGATCCTTCCCGCAGGCTCGACATTCCGATCCCATCGTCCTGGACGATCAGTTCAATCCATCTTGGCTGGCTGCGGCGCGCCTGGATGAGGATCGTCCCTGATCGGGGTTCCGGGAACGCATATTTAACAGCGTTGGTAATGAGTTCGGTGAGCACAATGCCAAGCGGAACCGCAGTGTCCGCGTCCACCAAGATCCCATCCTCCATCTTTATCTCAAGTCGGATGCGATCATCGTTTTCCGTGATCGGCCTTAGCGCTTGGCACAGGTCTGCCACGTACACAGAAATGTCGACGCGTTGTGCCTTTTCCGACTTGCTCAAAAGATCGTGCACCCGCGCCATGGCGTTGAGACGATCCTGAGCCTCTTCGAACAGGGCCCTGACGGCCGGGTCCGGCTGCCGCCGCCCTTGGATGGCGAGGAGGGATGCCGCAATAGCAAGGCTGTTCTTGGCACGGTGGTTGACCTCGACCAGCAGCATCTCCCGCTCGGTGACCAGAGCCGATAGCCTGGCGTTGGCGGCTTCCAGCTCCCGAGTGCGGGCCGCCACGCGGGCCTCCAGTTCAGAAGCAAGAGCCCGAAGGTCCTCCTCGGCGTCGTAGCGTCGGGTGATGTCGAGGTAGGAGAGAAAATGATTGGTAACTGTGCCCTGCCCGTCGTCGACCGGGCTGGCGAACAGCATCGCCCGAAACGGAGCGCCGTCCTTGCAGTACTGAAGGATTTCCAGCGTTTCGTCCCGCCCGTCGGTGATTGCGGCCTCATAACGCCGTATGGCTTCAGGGTCGGTGCCTTCGCCATTCATGAAGTGAGGGTCTTGTCCGAGCAACTCATCCATGCTGTAGCCCGACAACTCGACGAACGCTTGGTTGGCAAAAACAATCGGGTTGCCAGGCAGGGTGGCGTCGGTCACGAGCATCGGCATGCGGGTCCGGCGAACGGCCTCGACGAAGAGGCCACCTTGCTGCCGTACGGCTTCGATGTGCCGTTCGGCGACGGTCCGCTCGGGGGTATCAACCTTGTTCTCCTCGAACTCGTTCATGGCCAATCCCGTATGATGTGAATGCAATGAGGGGACTTGAGGTGTTCGGCCGACATACCGGCTCAGCTCACTTCCGCTGACTGCGCAGTGGCAGCGTCGCAGGTGCAAATAAAAAGCCGCTCCCATGCGGGAGCGGCCTCAATGCCTCAGTGCGGATAAGCCTGCACCGAAGAGACTGGCTTTATGCCATCTCGATGTTGTTGACGGCGACCTTGCCGGAGCGGCGGTCTTCCGCCGTATCAAAGGCAACCTTCTGGCCTTCGACGAGGCCGCGCATGCCGGCGCGCTCCAGAGCGGTGGCATGGACGAACACGTCCTTGCTGCCATTGCTCGGCTGGATGAAGCCGAAGCCTTTTTGATCGTTGTAGAATTTTACGGTGCCCGTGTTCATGGGAGTATCCTTAGGCTTTGCGTGAGTGCACGTGAGCTTAAGGTCGCGCAACAGTGCGGCCCTATGCTCGGGTTCGTCGATGTTTGGGGAGAGTGTCTGAACGTGCGCCTGGCATCCCAAGGCGAAACGGCCCGATTGTTCGGCCAAAGTCGATAAATTGGATATGGGGTTCCCATGCCGGATTGCAAGGTTGGATGGGAAATATACCCTCTACAGAACCTGTGGCGGGCCCGGGCCTTCTCAATGGCCGCCATCGGCATTGGCATGTCGGCTGATGAGCGCCTGAGCTCATCTAAGGCAATTCGCATGGAATCGGCTGGCAGCGCCGTCCCAGAACGATTGGCACGGTTGACCGCGTAGAAGCCATGGATCGTCCCGATCCCGGGCACACGCAACGTCGATCACCTGAACGAAAATTTGGGGGCGCTCAACGTCGAACTGACACCTGAAGATCTGCGGGAGGTCGAAATCGCAGCACAAAGTGCTGCGATGATGCAGAACCAGGTCGGAACTTGCCCGTTCTCCTTGAGAGCGTCGAAAGACGCCCTGTTCAAAGGAGGAAGACATGCTGAGGACGCAGCTTGCAGCGGGCCTTGCCGCAGCCGCCCTGTTGGCCGGATCGGCCCTGGCCCAGACGACGGCCCCCACACAGCCTGCCGGGCCCGGCCAAGTCATGACGCAGATGCCACCAAACCTCATGCGCGGCTCGCAGCTGATGGGCACCGACGTATATGGGGCTGACAACCAGAAGATCGGCGACATCGACGAGGTTCTGGTGGACCGCCAGGGCAAGATCCACGGCCTCGTCGTGGGTGTCGGCGGCTTCCTGGGCATCGGCCGGAAGGATGTGGCCATCCCGTTCGATGAGGTGCAGTGGATGTCGAACCAGGAGGTTCAGGCTTCCGCCAACACGGGCCAGCGTAGCACGAATACGGCCGATACGACTGTGCCGAGCACTGCTACCGGCGGAGCGGGCCAGCCGGCCACTACCGGCAGCACGGCCGCAGGCACCGCCGGCTCTCCCGGAGCAGCCGGAACCTTGGGCGGCGCAGGAACAGGTGGCGCGACAGCTGGAGCAGGAACAACAGGGGCTGGAGGCGACCCCAACACCCCTGCCCGCGCCATGGTAAAAATGACCAAGGCCGATCTGCAGAACGCACCAGAGTTCCGCTACAACACGGATGCCAGCCGGGCTGGCGCAGCCGGCAATACTAACCCGCCCCCACAGAGCGTGAACACTCCCGGCAACACTCCGCCGAACACGCCGCGGCAGTAGATCTGGAGATTGTCTGAACAGGCGGGATCGCCGATGCCGGCGATCCCGCACAACAACGGTCCGGCTTAAGGAGACGAAGGGCAGGTTGAGGAGCCCCATGCCGTCGCTTGAGCACAGAAGCCTTTCAGTGGATTGATGAAGGCGCGGCCGGTGCCTCTCCGTTCAGGCCGCCTGCTGACTGGCTGAGCCGATCGGGACAGCGATCGTGCAGCGCATTCCTTCACGCTCGAACCTGACATCGAGTTTGCCTGCGAGTTCCTGGACGATCGTCTGCCGGAGCAGGCGTGATCCAAACCCGTAATTTGGCTCACCTTCGAGCAGGGGGCCGTCCATCTCGCGCCACTCGATGGTGAGGTGGGCCTCGTTGCCTGCCTGATCGGTCTTCCAGTCCACCTGCACCTGACCGGACGCCAGAGCCAGAGCTCCGTGCTTGACGGCGTTGGTGGCGAGTTCGTGTAATGCCATACCCAAGACCACTGCTGATTTCGGGGAGAGCTGCAGCTCCGGGCCGTGAAGCCGGATGCGCGAGGGAGCCGTTGCGTAGGGCTGGAGTTCCGTTTCCAGAATCGCCCTGAGGGAAGCTCCCTCCCAGTGGGTTTCGTTAAGAAGGTTATGCGTGCGCGAGAGCGCCAGCAGACGCTCCTGGAAACGCTGCTGCGCCACCTGAGGCGGCACTCCCGGACGCGCAGCCTGCCACGCAAGCGACTGGACCGTCGCGAGCGTGTTCTTCACCCGGTGATTCAACTCGTCGATGAGAAGCTTCTGGCGTCGGTCGGCCTCCCGGCGTTCCGTGATGTCCTCGACCACTCGCACAGCATAGAGGAACTCCCCCTCCGCATCCCGAACCGCCGTGCTGGTCACGCGCGCCCAGCCGCCGCTGCCGTTCTTGCGACGGAACTTGCTGTCGGTCGTATAGGTATCGAACTCACCCTCTACCTGCCGTCTGAACAGGTCCAGATCCTGCTCGAGGGTCGAGGAATCGGACGCGTGGCCGAAGTGCAGGCCGATCAGCTCCTCACGGGGGTGGCCGGTCAGTCTGCAGCGCGCCTCGTTGACGGAAACGAACCGCCCGTCCCTGTCCACCTCGGCAATGCCCACTGCTGCGTTGTTCTGAGTGGCCCGCAGGCGAGCCTCGCTTTGAGCCAGCGCCGTCTCCCGGCTGCGCAACTCTGCCGACGCGCCTGTCAGGGCCTTGCCGACCCGATCGATCTCCACCAATCCGGTCGATGCCGCAGTGATCGGCTCGCCACGGCCGAGACTCTGGGTCAGGCTGACCATTCCTTCTACCGGAGCGGCAATGCGCTTCCCGAAGCCGCGGGCAAGGAGGAAGGAGAGCACGAGCAAGCCCATCCCGAGCCCGAACATCGTCCAGAGGGATCGGCGCAGGGGGGCCTGGACGATCTCGGCGGGAACGCCCACGAATGTCGTCCAGTTCGACAAATCGGAACGGGCATAGGCTCCGAGAACCTCGGTTCCTTCGAGATTGTGTCCCTCCCAAATACCTCCATCTCCCTGGGCTGCCTTGAGGAACTCGTCAGGTGCAGGCGTCCCGACAAAAGTCTCATGCAGGCGAGACCGGGCCACCACGCGGTCTGCACTGTCGATGATCGTGGCAACCCATTGGCCGGGAAGCCCCTCAGCTTGCAGGACATCGGCTATCCGCCGGGGCTCGACTGCCATGGACAGCACGTGGGTGACTGTGTCGTCCTTAAGGACAGGGACCCGGACGCTGATGATCGACCGACCCGCTGTTGCGCCGGTGAAGAGATCCTGGACCACGGGACGCTTTGTTGCGATCACCTGCTGGTCGATCGGCAGGTTGGCTCCCCTCGGCAGAGGGGAGCCCCAGGGCAGGCGCGTATTGGCAACCTGCTGGCCCCTGGTATCACGGACCACAATGGCATAGTCGTTCGGCTTCTCCCGCGACCAGGATTGGAGGGTCATCTGGGCTTGGCGCTGGAATGCCTCGAAATTGCCCTCGAGCAGGGTCGAGGAGGTTGCAAGAGCCTGAGCGGCGGCTTGGATCCCGACGAGCTCGCGATCGACCGAGGCCATAATGCGTTGAGCGGTGCCGAGGGCCTCCTCCTCATAGCGGCTTCGCTCGGCAACAGCATAACGCCACAGCAGGACAGCCGCGAAGAACAGCCCAGGCAGCACGAGAATGGTGCCAAAGGCCATCAAGCATTGGCGAATGGTGTAGCTTCGCGATGAGAACATGCGAGCTAAATACCGCTTCTCTGATGCAAGTCGAGGGACTGGCCCGAAGTCATTCATCCCATGCGTATGTCAGGCGAACATTGAATCTGACCTGAGGGTGCTGTTCACTGCGACGGGAATGTCCTGCATCATGAACGCCCAGGCAACCAGGAACTATGCCACGTTTCTCAGCCAATCTCGGATTCCTCTTCTCCGATCGCCCTGAGATCGAACGGGCCGCCGCCGCTGCCTCCTGTGGCTTCAAGGCGGTCGAGATGCATTGGCCCTACCATGTGCCCGCACTCCACATGCGTGAGGTGCTGGAAGCCCACAACCTGACCATGCTCGGTTTGAACATGCCTGTCGGGAACGCCTCAGGCGATTTCGGCCTAAGTGCCATCCCGGGTCGGGAGGGCGAGTTCCAGCATGCTCTAGATCAAGCCTTGTCCTATGGCAGCACAATCCGAGCATCGGCGATTCACTGCCTTGCCGGGATCGTCTCCACCAACGATCATGCGGCTGCCGAGCGCACCTTTATCGCCAACCTGCAGATGGCGGCCGATAGGGCTGGCGGGGCGGGCATGGCGGTCCTGATCGAGCCCATGAACCATCGCGACAGGCCGGGCTACTTTCTCCACCATGTGGAGCAGGCTGCCGCTATCATCGGGCAGGCTGGACGCAGCAACATCAAGCTCATGTTCGACTGCTACCACGTGCAAATCACGCAGGGCGATCTGATCACGCGGTTGAGAACCCACCTGGACCTCATCGGTCATGTGCAGATCGCCGGCGTGCCGAGCCGCATGGAGCCGGACGAGGGCGAGGTGAACTACCGGGAGATCTTCCGAGCGCTCGACGGCATGGGATACCAGGGCTGGATCGGAGCCGAGTACCGGCCGCGGGGGCGCACCGAAGACGGTTTGGCTTGGCTTTCCGAGCTATCCGAAAAGCCGTGAGGATGCTCCTCCTCAGGCGCCCGCTGCGACGAAATCCTCTCGCATCGGGGTGAAGACATCGAGGAGAACGCCGGCTTCGATGGCCACCGCTCCATGGACGGCATTCGGCGAGACAAGGAAGCTGTCCCCCTGCCGCAGTCGCTCGGTGCGGCCATCGATGGTGATGTCGAAGACACCCTGCTCGACCAAGCTACACTGGACATGCGGATGCGAATGGGCAGCACCGATGGCGCCCGCTTCAAACGCCACGCGCACCATCATCACGCCGGTATCGTAGGTCAGCACCTTGCGGCGAATGCCCTCGCCTGCGGCCTCCCAGGCGGTGTCACGGTCGAAAGCGAAGGCCAAACCTTTGCGAGTCATAATCGTCTCCGAAATGATTTACCGGGCCAGCCATCCGCCGTCGACGGGCAGAACGATGCCATGGATGTAGTTTGCTGCAGGTGAGGCGAGGAAGACCGCAGCGCCGCCGAGATCCCCCGGATCGCCCCAGCGTCCTGCGGGGATTCGTCCGAGAATCTCAGCACTCCGCTTCGGGTCGTTGCGCAGGGCCTCGGTATTGTTGGTGACGAAATAGCCCGGCGCGATGGCATTGACGTTGATGCCCTTCGACGCCCACTCGCAGGCGAGCAGCCGTGTGAGGCCGGCAAGCCCGCTCTTGCTCGCCGTGTAGGACGGAATCCGGATCCCGCCCTGGAACGACAGGAGCGAAGCGATGTTGATGATCTTGCCGCCCCGCTCATCGGCCATCATCGTGCGCGCCACCGCCTGGGACAGGAAGAATGTCGACTTGAGATTGACGTTCATCACGTCGTCCCAGTCCTTCTCCGTGAAATCAATCGCATCAGCCCGCCGGATGATGCCGGCATTGTTGACGAGAATGTCGATCCGCCCCGTCAGCGTAACGGCCTCGGTGACAATGCGCTCGATCGGCTCGAGCGAGGACAGATCCGCCTGCACGCTGTGGAACGCGGCGCCCGCCTCGCGGCACAGGCGCTCCGTCTCGTCCATGCTCGAGCGGCCGACCGCCACGATGGAGGCTCCGGCCTGGGCCAGCGCCACTGCGATGCCCTGACCGAGGCCTGTATTGGCTCCGGTGACGAGAGCGGTCCTGCCCGCCAGATCGAAGGAGAAGGTCATCGCCATGTCCTCAGCGCAGGGTGTCCATGGGCACCATGTCCATGTCGGTGAAGTCCTGGTTGTCGCCACCCATGGCCCAGACGAAGGTGTAGTTGCTGGTGCCGACACCGGAATGGATCGACCAGCCCGGCGAGAGGATCGCCTGCTCGTTCGACACCACGAGATGCTTGGTCTCGTCCGGTTCGCCCATGAAGTGGAACACGCGGGTATCGGGCTGCATGTCGAAATAGACATAGACTTCGGAGCGGCGGTCATGGAGATGGGCCGGCATGGTGTTCCACATGCTGCCCGGCTTGAGCTGCGTCATGCCGAGAACGAGCTGGGCCGAGCGGCAGACCTCCGGATGAATCATCTGGAAGATCGTGCGGACATTCCCGTTCGCCGCATCGCCGAGATCCACACGGCGGGCGCGATCAAGACCGATCTTCACCGTCTCAAAGCGCGCATGCGCCGGGGTGCTGACGAGATAGAACTTGGCTGGGCTGGCGGCATCGAGGCTCTCGAAGCGCACGTCCTTCGTGCCCATGGCGATGTAGAGTGCATCGCGGGGGCTGAGATCGTGAACGTCTCCATCCGTATGGACGCGCCCCGCGCCACCGAGGTTCACGACGCCGAGTTCGCGCCGATCCAGGAAATTCGGAGAGCCGATCTGCTTGTGCGATTCCAGCTTGATGGCGCCAGAGGTCGGAGTGGCGCCGCCGACGATCAGGCGGTCGATGTGGCTGTAGGTCAGCTTCACTTCATCGGGGACGAAGAGCGTCTCGATCAGGAAGTGGCGGCGCAGTTCGGCCGAGCTGAAATGGCGCACGGCCTCGGGATGGCATACCTGCCGGATTTCAATGGTCATCATTGCCTCTTTCAGTAAAATGGATCAGCGGAACAGGGCTGGCAGCCAGAGCGACAGCCCAGGAATGTAGGTGACGAGGAGCAGCACCAGGACGCTTGCGCCCAGGAACGGCCAGATGGTTTTCATGGCCTCGCCGATAGAGATCTTGCCGACCGCGCATCCGACGAAGAGAACGGAACCGACCGGCGGCGTGTTGAGGCCGATACCTGCGTTGAGGATCAGGATCACGCCGAAATGCACCGGGTCGATGCCGAAGGCCTTGATCACCGGCAGAAAGATCGGCGTACAGATGATAATCATCGGGGCCATGTCCATGAAGGTACCGAGTACCAGCAGGATGACGTTGATGAGGAGCAGCACGACGATAGGATTGTCCGATAGGGTCTTCATCAGGGTGATCGTCGCCTGCGGCACCTGCAGGAAGGCCATGAGCCAGCCGAAGGCGCTGGCGGTGCCAATGACGAGGAGAACCATCGCAGTGGTGCGCACCGCACCAAGGGTCGCCTCGACAAAGTTCTCCCAGTTCATCTCGCGATAGACGAAGAGGGTGACGAGCAGGGCATACACCACCGCGATGCACGAGCTCTCCGTTGCGGTGAAGACACCGGACCGCACGCCGCCGAAGATGATGAAGATCAGCAGGATGCCCGGCACGGCTGAGACAAAGAAGTAGGCCAGCAACCGGAAGCCGGGGAAGGGATCGGAGGGATATCCCCGGCGGACGGCCACGATATAGGCCGTGATCATCAGGGCGGCGGCTAGGAGGAATCCGGGAACGACGCCGGCAGTGAAGAGATCCGCCACCGAGATCGTGCCGCCGGCTGCGATCGAGTAGATGATCATGTTGTGGGAAGGCGGAATGAGCAGCGCAATGATCGCGGCGTTCACCGTGACATTGACACTGTAATCCTTGGCATAGCCGCGCTTTTCCATCTGCGGAATCATGATGCCGCCGATGGCCGACGCGTCCGCGATGGCGGAACCGGAGATGCCGCCGAAGAGGGTCGAGGCCACGACATTGACCTGTCCGAGCCCGCCGCGCAGATGACCGACAAAGCCGGCGGCAAGACGGATCAGGCGGTCGGCGATGCCGCCCCGCATCATGAGATCGCCAGCATAGATGAAGAATGGTATCGCCATCATGGCAAAGGCGTTCATGCCGGAATTGATCTGCTGGAACACCACGACGGGCGGCAATCCCATGTAGAGAATGGTCGCAAGCGAAGCGATGCCGAGGCAGAATGCAACCGGCGTACCGATGAGAAGCAGCAGCGAGAAGACGCCGAACAGAACCCACATCTCCATGGCGTCAATCCTTCACGGCAACAAGATGAGGCTCGTCCACACGCACCAAGGGCACGTCCTCTCCCAGGGAGAGAAGGCGAACGAATTTTTCCAACGAGAAGAGGGCGATCAGAAAACCGCCGACGGCGAGGGGGACATAGTCGAAACCTTGAGGAATCGGCAGGCCGGGCATGGCCGCCGACCATGTCTCCACGGCAAGCTCGGTGCCGTACCACGACATGGCGGCACCGAAGGCGATCACCAAAACTTCGGTGATGCCCAACATCAAGCGCCGCAGCCCTTGGGGAGCATAATGGAGACCAATCTCGAAGCCGAGATGATTGCCCTCCCGCACTCCTACGGCAGAGCCGAGAAGGATGAACCAGCTCATGAGCAGGAGGGAGGCCGGCTCGGTCCAGCTCGGGGACTGGTTCAGCACATATCGTCCGAACACCTGCCATCCGACGAAGACCGTCATCAAAATGAGCCCGATCCCGGAAATCCAAAGCGCCGCACGGTTAATCGCAGCAAGAATCCGGGACAGCGCGGCAATACCATCGCGCATCGATCAAAATCTCCAGCGGGAAAAGGGGGCCGGCCGGAGCCGACCCAGTTTGGTTCGGGAGGACCGAACTCAGTTCATCGCCTGGATGCGTGAAACGAGGTCTTTCACCTTCGCGTCCTTGGCATATTTCTCGTAGACAGGCTTCATCGCGTCGATGAAGGGCTGCTTGTCCACATCGTTGATCTGGCTGCCGCTCGCCCGGATCTTCTTCTCGGCTTCCTTCTCGCGGGCTTCCCAGAGATCACGCATCTTCGCCACGGATTCCTTGGCGGTTTCGCGCACAGCCTTCTGGTCCTCGGGCGAGAGCTTGTCGAAGCTCTTCTTCGACATCACCAGCACTTCCGGCGACATGGAATGCTGGGTCAGGGAGTAATACTTCGCCACCTCGAAGTGACGGAAAGAGTCGTAGCTCGGCCAGTTGTTCTCGGCTCCGTCGACTACGCCCGTCTGAAGCGCCGAGTAGACCTCTCCCGGAGGCATCGGCGTCGCATTGGCTCCGAGCGCATTGACCATGTCGAGGAAGAGGTCGGACTGGATCACCCGAACCTTCATGCCCTTCAGATCGGCAGGCGTGTTGATGGTACGCTTGGAGTTGTAGAAGGACCGGGCGCCCGAGTCGTAGAAGGCCAGCGCCACAAGGCCGTGGGGCTCGAAGGCCTTCAGGATCTGATCGCCGATCGGCCCGTCCATGGTCTTGCGCATGTGGTCGACGGACCGGAAGATGAAGGGCAGCCCGGGCACCAGGGTCTCAGGGATCAGGTTGTTGAACGGACCCATATTGATCCGGTTCAGGTCAATGACCCCGAAACGGGTCTGCTCGATGGTGTCCTTTTCCTGACCCAGTTGAGCGGAGTGGAAGACCTGCACCTTGTACCGGCCGTTGGTTTTCTTCTCCAGCAGCGAACCGAAATACTTGACGGCCTCGACGGTTGGGTATCCATCCGGATGGATGTCAGCGGAGCGTAGCGTTGTCTGGGCACTGGCGGTGCCGCTCAACAATGCGGCGCACAGGCTGACGGCGGCCGCGGCGAATGTTCTTTTGGTCAGCATTCTCTTCCTCCTTTAGGCTTTCTCTGATGTTATATAGTTTCATATCTGTCCATTCCGGACCGATTATCGTCTTCCCCAAGAGCCTGTCGCAGCTTGGTGGAGACCCGGCAGCCGTCTTTCGCGGCTTACTTGGTCGACTATTGTATGGTAGTATACACTGATATATCTCGCAACTCGCCAAAAGAATGAGATCCGATGTGAACAGCCCCTTCTCCACCGGCCACGGCTCCGCAGCGCAGCGCATCGAAAACGAGCTGCGCCGCCTCATCATCGCTCTGGAGCTCCCGCCTGGTAGCCGGCTTTCCGAGAAGGACATTGCCGAGCGCCACGGTGTTTCCCGTCAGCCTGTCCGCGAGGCCCTGATCAGCTTGGCCAAGACTCGGCTTGTGGAAATCCAGCCCCAGCGCGGTACGACGGTGGTGAAAATTTCGGTTCGGAAGATGATGGAGTCGCGCTTCGTCCGTGAGGCCATCGAGACAGCCGTCGTACGCCGGGCCTGCTCATCGTTCGACACGCAGAGCCGGGAAAGGATCGACGACCTCTTGGAGCTTCAGGAGCAAGCGGCCCGCCGGGACGATCACGCGGCTTTCCAGCGCTATGACGAACTCTTCCATGTTGCCCTAGCGGAAGGAGCCGGCTGCCCCCTGGCCTGGGAGGCGGTTCAGGATATCAAGGCGCATATGGATCGGGTGTGTCAGCTCACCCTACCAGGCCCTGAGGCGATGCTGCCCCTGATCGATCAGCACCGCGCCATCATGGCGGCGATCGATGTCCGCGACGAGGATGCAGCAGCAGAAGCGATGCGCAGCCATCTCACGGAGATCCTGCGGGCCCTGCCGCGAGTCGAATCGGAGCACCCGGAGCTCTTCAGTGCATGACTGAGCAGATCCAGGGGCGGACGATCTCGATCTCCTCCTTGTGATTGTTCAAGCTCCAGCCAAGCCGTAAGCTCCCGCCATCCTCGCACTCCCGCTGGAGCAGAATGTGCTGTCGCGCAGACAAGTCGTACACCTGATCGGATCTCTCCCGCTCATCGGCGCCGCCTCGGGAGCAAAGGCCCAGGTGGGCGGCTTCTACTACAGCGGCCCGCCGAACGATCATTTCGACGGCCAGCGCTTCTTCAACCCTGGCGGCGAGCCCTCTCGTGGCTTTGGCGATTTCCTGCGCTGGCGGCTCACCAAGAGCGCGGTGTCATGGCCCGAGCCTTATCCGAGCCCGTTCCAGGACACGCCTCCAGCCCGTGTCGGAGGGCGCGACCTGCGCATCAGCTTCGTCGGACATGCCTCGTTCCTGATCCAGATGGGCGGCCACAACATCCTGACGGATCCCATCTGGTCCGAGCGCGCCAGCCCCGTGCCGTTCGCCGGGCCACGACGCTACAATCCGCCCGGCACCCCTTTCGATCAGCTGCCGCGGATCGATGCGGTGCTCCTCTCGCACAATCATTACGACCACATGGACTTTCCCACCCTCGTCCGCCTGTGGCAGCGCGACCGCCCGCGCATCGTGGCGCCACTCGGCAATGATGCCATTATTCGGGCGCACGATCCGGGCATCGCCGTCACAGTGATGGATTGGGGCGACCGTCTCTCGCTTGCGCCCGATCTTCAGGTGTTCGCCGAGCCGGCGCATCATTGGTCCGCCCGCGCTACGAACGACCGCAACCATGCGCTCTGGGCCTCCTTCATGCTACGCGGCGGCCGTTCCGTCTATTTCGGCGGCGACACGGGCTTTGGCGGCGGCAGGCACTTCCAGGCCATCGCGTCGCGCCATGCCGGCCCGGACGTCGCCCTGCTGCCCATCGGAGCCTATGAGCCGCGCTGGTTCATGGCACCCCACCACATGAACCCCGAGGATGCGGTTCGCGCCTTCGGCATCCTCAGAGCCAAGTCGGCCCTGGGCTATCATTGGGGAACCTTCAGGCTCACCGACGAGGGCGCCGATCTGCCGCCTCGGGATCTCGCTCGGGCGCTGCAGGCGAAGCGCATACCGGCACGAGGCTTCACGGCCATGCGGCCGGGACAGGTCTGGACGGCCTGATCTTCTCTCAAGGCGGGAACGCATCGGGCGCCTGTGCTTTCCCATGGGAGCAGTCCAGTGGATGGAGGTCCCATGTCCGACACGCCGAAGCCTTCCGAGCA
This sequence comes from Microvirga sp. CF3062, assembly GCF_036314045.1. Taxonomy (NCBI): domain Bacteria; kingdom Pseudomonadati; phylum Pseudomonadota; class Alphaproteobacteria; order Hyphomicrobiales; family Methylobacteriaceae; genus Microvirga; species Microvirga sp. CF3062. The sequence goes on along the minus strand of NZ_JAYGGN010000003.1, from coordinate 456,650 downwards.
GCCGCCCGACGTTCCGGGCCCCTTGCCCGAACTTCCCTCGCTGGATCCCCTTGAGCCTTTAGAAGACGACAATCCCACCGCCGAGCCGCTGCCTCCCGTGGATGTGCCCATCGTGCAGCCAGGCACCCAGTGAGATAGCTTTAGAAGGGTGGAACCATCAAGGCTCCGCCCTCCCGTGGTGAGTATCAGGACCAGTGCATCCGGGATGCGTCGACCTGGAGATCGTCGATGGCCTGGATGCTGTTTGCTGTCGGCTGGTCGAAAGCGGCCGCGGAATCCGAAGTGGTCGAGGATGGATCGCCATCGATCTGCTCCGTCCATGCGACAGTCGCGGCATGACTCATATCCGCCTCCTCGTCGGCCATCAGGAGGATGATGTCCGCCCCAGTACCGTTCTGCGCAGTCTCGAAACCCTGCCCTTGTGGTGCCACAGGTTCCACCTCGTCGACCACCACATCCACGGATTGCCGCGTCGAGGCCGCGCCCTCGCTGTCGAACAACACGACCCCGATGCTGCGGGTGCCGGCCGTCAGTCCGGATTGATCGCCGCTCTCGAGCATCAGGGATTGCAGCACGGCGGCGTAGGTCTCAGGCGAGGCATGGCCACTGAGGGTCAGCGTACCCGTCTCGCCGGCATAGGCTCCGCCGACCAGTTCGATACCGGTGTCGCCGATCATCGTGTGCCCGTTCTCGCTGTGCAGGGTGAAGCCTTCGAGATCGAGCTTGTCGCCCGGCTGCGCTCCGGAGAGCGTGACGACAGCGCCGCCAAGTTTCGCGCTGTCGATGTCCTCCACCTGCGCCGCGCCGACGGCCTCCACCTGACGGGCGCCGGCCTCCGCATACTCTGCTGCGGTCAGGGCCAGCTCGGGTGCATCGTTCACCGGATCGATTGTCACCGTGAACGGCTTGCTGCTTGTGGCAGAGTCCACTGAACTCGCCTCGGTGCTGGTGGCCTGGACCGTCAGGTTCAGCGTGCCATTCCAGTCCGCCGGAGGCGTCAGTTTCAGGCTCTGCAGATCTGCGGCCGGCACGCGCCACTCGCCTCCGTCGCCCATGGTGCCGGCGGACAGCGTGAAGCCCTCGGGAAGACCGAGAATGCCCACCACTATGGCCTCGGAGCCGTCCGTGTCGATGAGGGTCGCGGAGAGATCAAGCGGGATGGCTATATCCTCCTGACCTGTCACATTCTTTGCTTCCACGCGCGGTGCATCGGCCACGGCTTCGACCTCTACCTTCAACGTGGCCTCAGAGGTGGCGACTTTGCCGTTCGAGGTCTCTCGCGCATGAGCCTGCACGGAGAGGGTTGCAGTGCCGCTCCACTCGGGCCCTGGGAGCAGCGTCAAGTCGGTGAGTTGCGCTGGCGTGAGGGTCCAGGTGCCGTTGCCATTGTCGAGTCCGGCCGAGAGGCGGGCGCCCTGGGGCAAGTTGCCGATCATCACCGACAGCACCTCGGAGCCATCCGCATCCGTGAGGCTGGCCGAGATGTCCAGCGCCGCCGGCGTATCCTCCTGACCTGTCACGTCCTTTGCTGTTACCTGCGGGGCATCGGCCACGGCTGTGACCGTCACGGCATGCGTGCCCGTCACCTCCCGGCTCACGCTCGTGCCGTTGCCGGTGTCGATCAGCGTCGCCCTGACCGTGAGGGTAAAGTCCGCATCCGAATCCTGGGCCGGATGCAGGGCTACACGCCCCGCCTGCAGGTCGGCGGTCGACACCTGCCACACGCCCGGGCTCAGCTCCGTGCCATGGCTCAGGCGAGCCCCTGCCGGCACGCCTGACACCTGCACCAACGCCGACCAAGTCTCCGAGCCATCCCTGTCGCCAAGACCAAAGCTCGGCTGGATCACGATGGCGGTGTCCTCGGCGCCTGTGCTCGCACCCGAGATCGTGCCGGCATCCGCCACTGGATCGAACCCCACCGTGAAGCTGGCCAAAGTGCGGGCTTGTGAGCCGTTGCTGCTCTCGGTGGCGATTGCCGTCAGGGTGAGGCTGTAGCTGCCGGAGACGTGAGCCGGTGGTGTCAGGGTCAAGCCTGCCAGTTCACCTGATGTGAGCTTCCAGGTGCCGTCCGGCTGGCGTGTGCCGGCGCTCAGGCTGGCATCAGCGGGTACCCCGCTGAGCACGAAGCTCAGAGCCTCCGAGCCGTCACGGTCGATCAACGCTCCGCTTAAGCCCGCAAGGCTCACGGGAGCGTCCTCAGCCCCGCGGGCGTCCATCACGGTGACAGAGGGCGCATCTGCCGCCGCCTGCACCTGCACCCGGAAGGTGGTCTCGACCATGGCGGTCTGGCCGGTGCTGCTTTCCTGGGCGGTGGCGCGTAGGGTGAGCGCGATGGGGCCGGAGAAGTGCTCGGGTGGGGTGAGGCTGAGCTGGGCCAGGTCAGTGGCCGGTACGCTCCAGGAGCCGTCTGGCTGGCGGGTGCCGTGGGACAGCACCGCCCCTTCGGGCACGCCCAGGATCAGCACCGTGAGCGCCTCCGAGCCGTCGCGGTCCACCAGCCCCGCCGACAGGTCAAGCCGGATCCCACCGTCCTCCAAACCAACAACATCGCGCGAGCCGACCACCGGCGCATCAGCCACCGCCTCGACCTCGACCTTCAACGTCGCCTCTGTCGTATCAACCTTGCCGTTGGAGGTTTCGCGGGCATGGGCGAGCACGGAGAGATTAGCAGTGCCGCTCCAGTTCGCCGGAGGAATCAGGCTGAGGTTCATCAGCTGGCCGGGCGTCAGGGTCCAGGTTCCGTCGCCGTTGTTAAGGCCGGCCGAGAGGCGGGCACCCTCCGGCAGGTTGCCGATCACGACCGAGAGCACCTCGGAGCCATCGGCATCCACCAGAGCAGCCGAGACATTGAGCGGAACGGTCGCATCCTCCCGGCCTGACGCATCCGTGACTTTAAGAGTTGGCGCGTCCGCAATAGCCTCGATCCTGATCGAGACATTCTGAGACGTGGTACGCGTATCTCCGTTGCTCGCTTCTTTCGTCGTTGCGGTGACCGTCAGCTTCAGGTCACCGATCCAGTTGGCAGGCGGAATGACGCGCACGCTGTCGAGATGAGCAGGATCGACCGACCACGTGCCATCTCTATTGTCGGTGACGCCCGCTCCCTCGATCCGAGCACCAGTTTCCAGCTTTGAGATCATCACAGACGTGACGATCTCGCTGCCATCACCGTCGCGGAGGCCGATCTTCAGCTCGAGCGGGATCTCGACATCCTCGGCTCCGGCAGGAGGGGCCGCACTGATCGATGCGCCGTCGGCTACAGCTTCCAGCGTGATGTTCAATGTGGCAGGGCTCTCCGCCTCCGAACCCGTCTTCTCCGTCGAGATGGCGGTAATCTTCAGGGAGATCGTGCCGGCGAAGTTGGCCGGAGGGATCAGCTCCAGGCCGGCGAGTTGATCGGCCCGCAGCACCCAGGATCCCGTCTTGGGATCGCGCACGCCGGCCGAGAGCCGCGCGCCTTCAGGCACGTGGTCGATGCGGATTCCCAAGGTTTCGGAGCCGTTGTCCGTATCGAGCGTCTTGGCGCTGATCGACAGAGCGACCCTGTTGTCCTCCAAGGTCGGCGCGCTCGAAACGATCAGCTCGGGAGCCTGAGCCACTGGGGCCATAGCCGGAACGCCGCCAGGATCTCCGTCGGATCCACCGCCCGGATCTCCGCCGCCTGGAGGAGGTGTGACGGTCACCGAGACGGATTCGGTACGGATGGCCTGATCGCCTTCACGTTCGGTGACGACAACCCATACATTGAGTTCAATCGCGCTGTTGTCGCCAGCCTTCGGGCGGATGGCGAGGGAGGGGAGATCCGCTACCGGCACGAGCCAGACACCCTCACCGGCCGGAATACCGTGCGAGAGCGATGCTCCCTTGGGCACACCCCGCACCCAGATTGTCAGCGACTCGGATCCGTCCGTATCGGTGGGAAGAGCAGCGATGCTCAGCGTAATCCATCCGGTGCTGTCGCTTGTGCTGTTATGCCCGGGGCCGGTTGACGGCTCGGTTATGACAGCCGGATCATCGGCATCGCCGCGCGGGTCCACCATCATATGCCCGCTGATTTCCTTCGTGACCGTCCTGCTTCCACCCATGTCCTGGATCGTCATGCGGACAGTCAGGGTTTCGGCCACGTCGCTGTTGTGCGGCATCATCAGGGTGACACCGGCCATGTTCTCGGCAGCGATACGGTAAAAGCCATCCGGATCGGCAGTGACGATGCTGTTGTCGGCAAGCCGCAGCACCGCATCCGACGGGATCCCGCCGATGACGATGTCACCGACAACCTTCTCCGATCCGTCGCGGTCCCTCAGGCCGGGATCGAGGTTGAGCTTGATGGGCTCGTCTTCCGTGCCGTGCATTGTGCCCCAGTGTGCGGAGCTGCCGTCGAGCCCGCCCACGGCAGGAGCGTCGACTACCGCACCCACATGGACCGGGAAGGTGATGCGGGTCGAGGCCTGATCGCCACCGTCCTTCTCCTGCGTGACGGCCGTGACGGTGAGATTGATGGTGCCGGCGAAATCGGCCGGAGGGCGCAGCGTCACGATCCTGGCCTCATCGGCGGTTAGAGACCACGTGCCGGGGCCGCGATAGGTTCCGACGGACAGAAGAGCGCCGTTCGGAATGCCTGAAATGACAAAGCTGAGCGTCTCCGAGCCGTCATTATCCGGCAGGGTCGCCGTGAGGTTGAGGGGAATATCGCTGTCCTCGGAGCCGCTGGCGCTCTTGACGTCGAGGATGGGCGCATCGGCGTCGGCGCGCACCGTCACGACGAGTTCCTTCGGCACGCTCCTGGCCGTGCTGCCGTTCGGCTCCGCCGAGATGGCGAAAACTTTCAGGTGCATGTCCTCGTCGGAATGGGGCGGCGGGGTGATGGTGAGGCTGCCCACGGCACCGGCCGGCACGGTGAAGCCATTGTCGGCGTCTCTCGCGAGAACGAGGCCGCCTGCACGCACGATGGCGCCTTCCGGCACATCCTCCAACCGATAGGCGATAATGGATTCGGAGTTGTCGATGTCGGTGGTCCGGGCCGTCAGATGAAGCGGGATCGCGGTGTCTTCATCTCCATAGGCCGGGCTGACGCGCAGCTCGGGCGCATCGGCTACCGCATCCACCTGGACCTTGAAAGGAATGTTAACGGAGTTCTCCGCACCTCCGTTGGTCTCCTTGGATGTCGCCTTCATGCTGAGTGCGATCGATCCTGAGAAGTCTCGCGGTGGCGTGAAGGTCAGGCTCGCAAGATCCGAGGGCTTGACGCTCCAGCTGCCGTCCGGCTGGCGCATGCCTGGAACCAGGACTGCGCCATCAGGAATCCCGAGGATGACGATCGACAGCGTCTCCGAACCGTCGAGATCCGTCAGTTTCGCGGACAGGTCGAGTGCGATCGCCGTATCCTCGTTGCCCTTTGCATCGAGAGCCATGACTGTCGGCGCATCCGCGACCGCGTTCACTGTCACGCCGTAGGTGCCGGTGACGGTGCGGTTGACGCTCGTGCCATTGCCGCTATCCGTCTGGGTGACCGTAAAGGTCAGTGTAAAATCGTCATCGCTATTGAGCGGCGGCTTGATCGTCACCCGCTTGTTGATCAGATCGTTCGTATTGACCTGCCAGACGCCCGGCGAGATTTCCTTTGTTCCGCTGCCGCCTTTGAGCGTTGCTCCCAACGGCACTCCGGTGACTTCAGTGAATGTCGACCAGGTCTCCGAGCCGTCCTTATCGCTCAGGGCGAAGCTCGGCTTCAGCGTGATGTCCGCATCCTCCAGCCCGGAGGTGCTTCCGCTGATGGTAGCCTTGTCCAGAACGGGGTCGATTCCGACAGTGAAAGCGGCCGAGGTGGAGGCTGTTGGATGGTTGTCGGCGGCTTCCGTGGCAACGGCGGTGAGCTTCAGGGAAAGGCTGCCCGAGAAGTTCTTAGGGGGATTGAGAGTGAGGCCCGTGAGCTGGGCTGGCGTGAGCTTCCAGCTGCCATCGGCCTGCTTCGTGCCCGCGCTCAGGCTGGCCGTGATCGGCACGCCACTGAGCACGAAACTCAGGCTCTCCGATCCATCAAGGTCGCGCAACGCAGCGCCCAGGCCGGCGAGATTGACCGGCATGTCCTCATATCCATGCGCATTGGCCACTGTGACGATCGGCGCATCGGAGACGGCGGTCACGGACACCGTATACGTCCCTGTCACCTCTTGGCTCACGGTCTTGCTATTGCCGGTGTCGGTGAGCGTCGCTCGTATTGTCAGCTTGGCATCGGCATCCGAATCCTGGGCCGGATGCAAGAGCACCCTTCCGGCCTGCAGGTCGGCGGTGGCCACCTGCCACACGCCCGGTGACAGCTCGCTGCCGTGGCTGAGTCGAGCACCCGGCGGCACGCCGGACACCTCGCTGACTTCCGACCAAGTCTCCGAACCATCCTTGTCGCTCAGAATGAATGCCGGCTTCAGCGCGATCCCCGTATCCTCCAGCCCGGAGGTGCTGCCGCCGATGGTGGCATGGTCCAGGACCGGATCGATCCCGATGGTGAAACTGGTTGAGCTGCGAGCCTCCGAACCATTACTGCTCTCGGTAGAGATCGCCGTCACGGTCAGCGTGTAGCTGCCGGAGAAGTCCTCGGCTGGGATCAGCTTGAGGTCCATGAGTTCAGCGGGGCTAAGCGTCCAACTGCCATCGGCGTTATCGAGCCCGGCGGAAAGGCGCACGCCTTCGGGTATTCCGGCAACGATGACCGAGAGGAGTTCCGATCCGTCTTTGTCGACGAGGGCGGCGGAGAGGTCGAGCGGAACGCCCGTGTCCTCCTGACCCGTCACGTCCTTTGATGTCACCTGCGGTGCGTCGGCTACGGCCGCCACTGTTACTGCGTGGCTGCCCGTCACCTCCCTGCTTGCGCTCCGGCCATTGCCTGTGTCGGTGAGCGTTGCCTTGATGGTGAGCGTGAAATCCGCATCCGAGTGTTGGGCTGGATGCAGCAGCACCAACCCTGCCTGAAGGTCTGCGGTGGATACCTGCCACACGCCGGGCGACAATTCGCTCCCGTGGCTCAGCCGGGCGCCCGCAGGCACCCCTGACACTTGGCTGAACTCGGACCAAGTCTCCGAACCATCCTTATCACTCACATCGAAGATCGGCTTCAGCGTGATGGGCGTATCCTCCAATCCCGAGACGCTGCCGCTGATGCCGGCAGCGTCCACCACCGGATCGAAGCCCACCGTGAAGCTCGCTGAGCTGCGAGCCTCTGAACCGTTGCTTGTCTCCGTTGCCACAGCTGTCAGAGTCAGATTGTAGCTGCCGGAGAAGTTGGCTGGTGGTTTCAGCGTCAGGCCTGAGAGTTCGGCATGCGTAAGTTGCCAGGTCCCGTTGGACTGGCGGGTGCCGGCGCTCAAGGTGGCATCAGCGGACACGCCGCTGAGTACGAAGCCGAGGGATTCCGAGTCGTCACGGTCGATCAATGCCCCGCCCAGGCCGGCAAGGCTCACAGGCGTGTCCTCGGACCCGCGGGCATCCATCACCACGACAGAGGGGGCATCCGCCACTGCCTGCACCTGCACGCGCATTAGAGCGCGGGTCGTTGCCGCCGAGCCGTTCGAACTGCGCGATGTGGCTTCGACCGTAAGATTGATCGTGCCGGAATAATGCTCCGACGGACGAAGGGAGAGATCATCAAGATCGGAGCGCTCCAGGAGCCAGCTGCCATCGGCATGGCGCGTGCCATGCGACAGGGATGCATCCGCCGGAACACCGTGGATGCTGATCGAGAGCGCCTCCGACTTATCCGTGTCCGTCAGGGTTGCTGAGAGATCGAGCGGGATGGCGGTGTCTTCCAAACCCGAGGCGTTATCGGTGGTCAGAAGAGGCGCGTCGGAAACATCCGTGACCCTGACCTGGAACGGAAGATCCGTGGTCGCTGTGTTGCCATTCGAGCCTTCACGTGCCGTTGCACGTAGGATGAGATCGATGGAGCTGGAGAAGTCCTGCGGCGGCGTGAATGTCAGGTGCGCGAGGTCGGCAACGGGAACACTCCAGCTCCCGTCCGGCTGGCGCATGCCATGGGAGAGAGACGCACCGGAAGGCACATTGAGAATGCTGACGGAGAGCAACTCCGATCCATCGGTGTCGGTGAGGGCCGCCGAGAGATCGAGCGGGATGGCGGTGTCTTCATGACCTGTCACGTCCTTTGCTATTACCTGCGGGGCATCGGCCACGGCTGTCACCGTCACCGCATGCGTGCCCGTCACCTCCCGACTCACGCTCGTGCCGTTGCCGGTGTCGATCAGCGTCGCCCTGACGGTGAGGGTGAAGTCCGCGTCCGAGTGCTCGGCCGGATGCAGCGCCACCCGGCCCGCCTGAAGATCGGCGGTGGCCACCTGCCACACGCCAGGGCTCAGCTCGGTGCCGTGGCTCAGCCGCGCCCCTGCGGGCACGCCGGACACCTGGGCGAACTCGGACCAAGTCTCCGACGGATCGGGCGTGGCAAAGCTCGGGCGGATCACGATGGCCGTGTCCTCCTGGCCCGTGCTCGCGCCAGAGATCGTGCCGGCATCCGCCACCGGATCGATGCCCACCGTGAAGCTGGCAGAGGTGCTCGCCCGCGAGCCGTTGCTGCTCTCGGTGGCGACAGCCGTCAGGGTGAGGGTGTAGCTGCCGGAGAAGTGGGCTGGTGGATGAAGGGTAAGACCTGCCAGCTCCCCTGAGGTGAGCTTCCAGGTGCCGTCCGGCTGGCGTGTGCCGGCGCTCAAGGCCGCGTCACCCGGCACGCCGCCGAGCACGAAGCTCAAGGACTCCGAGCCGTCGCCGTCGCGCAGGGCACCGCCGAGGCCTGTGAGGCCCACGGGCGCGTCCTCGGAGCCGCGGGCGTCCATCACCACGACAGAGGGCGCATCCGCCACCGCCTGCACCTGCACCCGGAACGGGGTCTCGACCACAGCGGTGCTGCCGCCCTGGCTCTCAAGGGAGGTGGCGCGCAGGGTGAGATCGATGGAGCCGGAGAAGTGCTCGGGTGGGGTCAGGCTGAGCTGCGCCAGGTCAGCGGCCGGCACGCTCCAGGAGCCGTCGGGCTGACGGGTGCCGTGCGAGAGCACCGCGCCGGGCGGCACGCCCAGGATGCTGATGGTCAGCGCCTCCGAGCCGTCGCGGTCCACCAGCGCCGCCGACAGATCAAGCCGGATCGAAGCGTCCTCCAGACCAGCAACATCGCGCGCCTCCGTTACAAGTGGATCGGCGACGATGTCGACGGGCTCCTGCGGATCCGGCTTCGAGGTGGTGGGTGGTGTTGCGACGACAGGATCGTCAGGAGTGTTGGCGAACACCGGAGACGTTACCTGCGCCGATGATTCGTCGGCATCAGTTGCGATGTAGCTCGACGAGGATCGTGCAAGATTAGCTCTGGGTCCGATCATCGGCATCGGCGCCGCGGAGATCGAAAGCGCAAGATCGGACGGCGCCTCGTCCAGCTTGATTGCGGGATTGGCAGGCGGCGCAAGGTCCAGGGGCTTCAGCGCCTCGTCCTGTGGCGCCGGCGCCAGGTTCCAATACAGAGGGTCGATCTCATGGGGCCTGACGGCGATGCCGCCGGAAGGCCCGCCTCTCACCATGCCGAACGCCGCAACCGCCTCCGTTCCACCCACCAGATTTCCGCTGGCGCCTCCATCGCCCATCGGGAGGCTCCGCTGCACGGCCCGCAGAGCACGCAGGGCTTCCTCGTCAACCACACTGGCGTCGAACGGGATGGTGGGATCGGGTTGCTGGCTCATGCGATCAGCGTCCTCAACGCTCGTGGAATGATGCCGCCATGGCGGAGTAGATCGGCTTCAAAAGGTACTGCAGCACGGTCTTGTTGCCGGTCGTGATGTCGGCCTGAACCGTCATGCCGGGCACGAGTTGTGCCTTTCCGGGATCGCGGCCCACATGCTGCTGCTTGAGCGCGACACGCACGCGGTAATGCGGCTGCCGCTGCTCGTCGAGGAACGTGCCGGCGGATACGCGCTCTACGATGCCGTCCACGGCACCGTAGCGCGCATAGTCGAAGGCCTGCACCTTGACGTGAACAGGCTGGCCGATCTCGATGAAGCCGATGTCGCGCGGCATGATCCGCACATCCGCAACAAGCGGGGCATCCTGCGGCATCACCTCGGCGATCAATCCACCGGGCGGCAAGACGGCGCCGGGACGGTGAACGGCCAGTCCGCGCAGGACGCCAGAAGCCGGCGCACGCAGCAGCGTCCTTTCCGCACGATCCTCCAGCTTGCGGACCGCTTCCGCCGTCTCGGCCATGTCCAGGGCCACGCGGGCGGCCTCCTGCCTGGCCTCGTCCACGGCAGCCGACTGCATCTCTGAAATGCGGGCCTCGGCTTCGGCGAGGCTGCGCAGAGCCGTGGCATGCTGTCCGTTCAGCCGCTCATGCTCGGCTTTCGAGCTCATCAGCAGACGCTGCGCCTCCAGAACCGCGAGCCGTGTGGTCAATCCGTTGCGGGCAAGCTCCTCACGGATGCCGAGCTCCTTGGCATGCAGCGCCATCTGCTCCTGCACGGCAGAGATCTGTCCGGACAGGGTAACTAATTCGCTGCGCCGCTGCGCCACCTGTTCGTGCAGCACCGCGATCCGATCGCTCAAGGACCGCAGGCGTGCGTCGAGCGCTGCGCGTTGCGGCCCGATGAAGAGACTGGTTGTCAGGGATGGCATAGCGCTGCTCTCCCCGCTCGCATCGGCGACGGCAATGCTCGCAGTTCCTTCGCGACCATGCAGTTCCATGGCCGTGACATTGCCCTCCGCCGCTGCCGTCAGGCGCTGCGACTGCAATTGCAAGGACTCAAGACGAAGCCGGACTTGCGACAGCTCGGCTTGGGCTGCCGCATCGTTCATGCGAAGCAAGGGCTGACCCGCTTCGACCACATCACCTTCGTGAACCAGCACCTCCGTGACGATGCCGCCTTCGAAATGCTGAACCGGGGCCGGGGCAATCGTCGGCGCGAGGTCGCCGACACCGATGGCCACTTCAGGCACATGGGTGAGCGCAGCCCAAGAGAGGGTTGCGGCCACCAGGAGGCCGGTGCCCAGAATGACGGCGCGTTCCAAGCTGTGGATGCGCAGTTCCTCCAGGGCGAGCACATGACTGTCGGGTCGCGGCTGACGGCTGGCGCGGGGCAGCGGTGCCGTCGTGTGCTGATTTGCGGCCATCGGCAGGGTCTCGACCTTGGGGGCGGATGTTGAAGCGGTGCTCATCAACCAACTCTGGAACTGTTAGCGGCAGAAAGATTTGCGAAGGCCGCGTTCGCCAGCGGCACGCCCACTGGCGTGCGTGTCGGACGTGGGTCGGATGGAGCAGGCTGATCCACCTCCTCCACCTGCCCGTCCCGCAGGCGCAGGACACGGTCGGCCATGCGGATGTGGCTCGGCCTGTGCGTTGCCATGAGGATCGTGCAGCGCCCCCGGCGGGAAGCGATCACATCGGTGAAAGCCTTAGCGCAGGCGTCGTCAAGCCCGGCGACAGGCTCGTCCAGAAGCAGGATCGGCGCCTCGCGCAGCAACGCGCTGGCGAGCGCGATCCGCTGCAGAATGCTGCGCGGCAGACGGCCGCTGTGGTTGTCACCGACCCGAGTGTCGAAGCCGCGCGGCAGCGCCTCAATCGCCTCCAGAACGCCGGCCTCCGCGGCTGCGGCGCGCAGTTGCGCATCGGAGGCACTGGGTCGGGCTAGGCGCAGATTCTGGGCGATCGTGCCGTAGAGCAACCCTGGCGATTGCGGCACCCAGCCAATGCTGCGCCGGAGAACGGCCGGATTGAAGGAGCGCACGTCATGCCCGTCGATGCGCACGAGGCCGCCCTGCGGCCGGTACAGGCCTGCGGTCAGCAGCAGCAGGGTCGACTTGCCCGTGCCTTCAGCCCCGGTGACGGCGACCACTTGGCCGGGCTGAATAGCGAAGCTGGCGCCGGCCAGCACGGGCTCGGATTGGGGCAGATAGCGCAGGGTCACGCGGTGGAACACGATGGCCCCGTGCTCCGGCGGCGCCATGCGTGCCTCAAGCGGTGGAGGCCGCTCCGTTTCGAGAGCCATCAATCCGTCCACCTGTCGAATCGAGGCCTGCGTCTGTTCCCAACGGGAGAGCATCACGAAGCATGTCTGCATCGGACCCAGGACCCGCCAGATCAGCATCATGCCGGCAATCAGCGCGCCTGCGGTCATTGCGCCGGACAGCACCGAGAGCACGCCCATAACCACCGCAGCCAGGCCAGATAGTGTGACGAGCGCTTGGCTTGCAGCGAGAACCGAACCCGTCAGGGTGCCGACCCGTGCCGAGGCCACGGCGGCGGCAGCGGCGGCAGCGGCATAGCGGTCGATCCAGCGCTCTTCCGCTCCCCCGAGCTTCAAGGTGCGCACCGTCTCCAACGCCTCGACGGCCAGGGCCTCGCGCGCCTGATTGGCGCGAGCGGCCTGATCGATGGCCAGGCGCATGGGCCCGCGGGATATCCAGAACAGAAGGACGAAGCCGGTGGCGGTGCCTACCGGCACGAGGGCGATCCATCCTCCGAGCACCACCATCAGCAGCACGACGAGGATCGTGAACGGCAAGTCCAGGAGGGCCACCGCAAAACTGCCGGTGAGAAACTCGCGGATTGCCGCAAAGTCGCGCAGGCGGGACACCTGGGATGCGGTGCCGGCTCGCTCCACGAGGGCTGTAGGCAGCGAAAGCAACTGAGTGAAGACGGCGCTCGGAACCAGTCGATCCAGGCGCTCTGCGATGCGCAGCAGAGCGCGCTGGCGGACGATTCGGAAAAGAACCTCCAGCACGACCGCGGCGGCAACGCCGATGATCAGCATGGGCAGCGTTTCCGGGCTGTAGCCGGCCACCACCGTGTCGAAAACCGCCATGGTGAAGATCGGAACCGCAAGCCCGAGCACGGCCATCAACCCGCTGATTGCGAGCAAGGGTGGAAGCGCACCCTGAAACCGCCGCGCGATGCCGCTGAACCAGTTCTGACGGGATGCTCCGATGGTCGCCTCGGCGGCAAGGATCAAGGTGCCGCGCAGCTTCTCCGGTGCACAAGGCTTCACGTCGCCCGTGGCACCGTCGAACACCAGAACCTGCCCGGACTCGTCGCGATAGATGACAGCAGCAGCCTTTCCCGGCGGCAGCAGGATGGCCGGCAGGCACCGCAGGTCGAGACCTCCTCGCTTCAGCCCCTGCATCCTGGTCGGATAACCGAGAACGGCCAGCGTGTTGCGCAGATCGGTGAGATCGATATCGGGCTTCGCGTGCGGGAGTGCCGAGAGCAGATCGTCCGCGCTGCCCGACCAATCCATCAGCCACAGCAGGACCGGCAAGCAGCGGGCCAGATCGGAAGGAGACAGAAGGTCTTCCGACAATTGCACCGGAGCCTGAGGGCAACAATCCTTCACGAGGCTCATGGCACGCGCTCCAGCCTGCCGTCACGGATCGCGAACACCCGATCGGCGATGCCGAGCGTCGAGGGGCGGTGCGTGACGATGATGACCGTGACCTTGCCGCGCAGCCCAGCCAGGAGCTGGGCAAGCCGGGCATCGCTGTCGCCATCGATCTGGGAGGTGATGTCGTCGAGCAGCAGGATGCGCGGCTCCTCGATCAGAGCGCGTACGACACCAATACGTTGGGCCGCACCACGTGGCAGAGGTGTGGCCGAAACGCCGACGGGCGTATGCCAGTCGCCTGGCAATGCGCTGGCCACCTGATCCAGACCCAGCTTAGTCGCCAGGCGCAGAGCCGCCGCCTCCAAGTGCGGCTGATGCATCGTGAGGTTCTGCAGGAGCGTGCCGCGCACCAGGGCCGGATCCGGCGGCACCAGGGCGACCTGCCGCCGCGCCGGCCCGATCTCGACCTGTGCGAGATCCTGCCCGTCGATGGTGACCTGGCCTTCGGTTGGCTGTAGGTCGCCCGCGATCAGCCGCAGCATGGCCGAGCGGCCGGAGCCGTTGGCACCAGTGATGCCAATGATTTCGCCAGGCTTGATGTCCAGGGTCAAACCATCGAACAGCCAATCCTTGTGGGGAGGATTGCGCAGACGAACGCTGTCGAGAACCACGTGGCCGTCCGAAACGTGGAGCGTCGGCCGGTCGAGATGCCGCTCCTGCGGGAGCAGAGCAATTTCCGCAACGCGCCTACGGCTCTCCGCAAGCGACTGGAGCCGGGACCAGAGGGCGACGCCGCCGAGCAGGGGCTGCATCGTGCGACCCACCAGCATGGTGCATGCACCCAGGCCGCCGACACTGAGCTGCCCGTTCAGCACCATGTGGCAGCCGAAGGCCGCCACGCTGATTGTGGCGGCCTGGGCCAGCAGCTGCCCGCCCTCCTGACCTGCGGAGATGGCCTGCGCCAGGGTACGGCGCATCTGCGCGGAACCGCCCTGCAGGCGTTCGTAGCGACGCTCGAGCAAGGGCTCGGCGCCGAGGACTTTCATCGGGTGGATGCAGCTCAGCGTGTCAAACAGAAAGTTGAAGCGGCGTTCCTCGGCGAGCGCGAGGTTCTGCGCCGCGCGGCGCACGCGCCGGCCGGTCAAGGCTGCGAGCAGAGCGACACCAACCAGCAAGGCCAGCGGCACCAGCACGAGCGGGCCGGCGAGGTACCAAATCCCGACGAGATAAAGCAGTGCGAAAGGCAAATCGAGCATGGCCTGCAGGGCCGGACCCGACCACGCTTCACGCAGGGTGCCAATGGCAGAGAGACGCTCCGCGTAGTAGCCGTTGCCGTTGGCTTCCAGGGCCGAGAGAGGAGCATGGAGCAGGCACTCCATGGCTTGACGATGCGCCTGCGCCTCTGAGGTTGCCGCCATTCGGGCCAGAAGCCTGCCACGCACGTGCCGAAGCAGCGCCTCCAGCAGAATGGCCAGAGCCACCGTGATGGCGAGAACGACCAGCGTGCCGGTCGCCTTGTTCGGCAGAATCCGGTCGTAGACCTGCAGCAGGGCAGCGGGCAGCGCCAGGGCCAGCAGGGTGATCAGCAGCGTCGCCTCGAGCACCGGCATGAAAAAGGCGATGCCGAAGCGGCCGATCAGCCCCCGGAAGGGGCGTGTCAACCATGGGCCCGAGGATGCCGCCAAGGCCTCGGATGCGGCAGCAGACCTGTTCATAGCGCGACCTTTGGCCGTTCGGCCGTGGGGGTGCAGAAGCTTGAAATTTTGGGGGAGCATACCGGGCTTCCACCGGTATGGCGGGGCGGCATCATGCCTTTGGACGCGCATCGCTGAGGTGCGCCTACCAACCCGCCATGGATATTGCTTATCGCTTACGTTGAATTTTCAGATTACTGTCGGGCAAGTCAATAAAAACCAGCATTCGCCCTGACTTACCCTTAGGTAAAGTTAACGGTATATGTGCCGCATCATTGAATAGGTTTCATGCAATACTATTAAGGTCATGGTTTGCTCACCACCGGATGTCAGCCTGCTTCTTCAGGAACGGTGTGATCGCGATCCTTGTAGCAAGCTCTCCCGATCTGGAATAATCCTTCTTGAGGCGCAGGCAGGATGAACCTGCTCCCCTTGTGAGGATCTGTCTTGGACTGGGACAAAATCAGATTGTTCTATGAGGTAGTCGCTGCCGGGAACTTTACCCGCGCCGGCGAGAAGCTCGGGGTCAACCAGTCATCGGTGAGCCGCCAGATCA
Source organism: Microvirga sp. CF3062 (assembly GCF_036314045.1). Classification (NCBI taxonomy): domain Bacteria; kingdom Pseudomonadati; phylum Pseudomonadota; class Alphaproteobacteria; order Hyphomicrobiales; family Methylobacteriaceae; genus Microvirga; species Microvirga sp. CF3062. The sequence goes on along the minus strand of NZ_JAYGGN010000003.1, from coordinate 441,042 downwards.
GCGCCCTCGAACACGATTTGAAAGTTCCACTCTTTCATCGCCATCCCCGCGGCCTCATCCTGACCGAGCATGGGGAGGTGCTGTTCCGCGCGGCTCAGGATATCCGCCTGCGCCTAGAGGAGACCCGTCAGCGCCTCACGGAAACCAGTGAGCGGCCGGCCGGTGACCTCAGGGTCACCGCAACGGTCGGAATCGGGGGCATTTGGCTGGCACGACGCATCAAGGAATTTCTCGATCTCTATCCAGATGTGAGGGTTCAATTGATCTTGACGAGCGAAGAGTTGGATCTCGCCATGCGTGAAGCCGACATCGCCATCCGGTTGCGTCGTCCGGCGCAACCGGATCTGATTCAGCGCCGCCTCTTCACGATCCAGTATCACGCCTATGCGGCTCATTCCTATCTTGAGCGCTTCGGAGAGCCGGAACGGATTGAGGATCTCGACAATCACTCCCTCCTTTGCCTGGGAGGCGACCAACCGGCTTTCATTCTGGACCTCCACCGTCTGAGCAATTTGGGGCGCGATCCCAAGGATCCCCGCCCTAGCCGTCTCGTGGTGAATGACAGCCTCGCTCTCCGCAAGGCCATCGAGCATGGAGCCGGCATCGGCATGGCACCGGATTATGCCATGAGCGGAAACCCAAGGGTGAAGCAGGTTCTACGCGACGTGCAGATGCCGGTTCTCGACAGCTACCTGGTTTACCCGGAGGAAATGCGCTCCGTCGCACGGGTTCAGGTCTTTCGCGACTTCCTCGTTGCGAAGGCGCAGCGCTGGGATTTCTAGTTCAGCAACCCTTTCGGGTTACATTCACTAAAGAGACCAGCAAGAGGCGCAACCGGATCGCAATCTCAATTTCTCCACGATTTGAGGGCTATTGATTTCTTTAGAATCCCGTCCTCAAGACTGAAGCGGATCCGCCCTATGCCACGGCCCTTGCTTGCTGTTTTCGTCATGACTCTTGGGCTGCCCTTCCTGATCCTGCTGGCGATCGTCTCTTCTGCCTCAGGCGTGAGCGCGAGCGTCTTCACGAGCGCGCTCGGGCTCGTGGTCATGTCGATTTTCCTGATGTTGGTTGTCTATGAGATCAAGCGGATCGCCGATCTGCCACCGGACTCCCACTAATCATGGGCACTCCTGGTCTACGACTGGGTTAAGTGCTGAACATGCTTGAGATTCCCATCCTTGGCATGGAATCTCAAGCAGCTTGATCAGAAGGCAAATTTTTAGGCTGCGGCCCTGGACCGCTCAGGATGCTCTTCCGCAGTGGCGCGCTGGAGCGCCATCAGAAGAACCCCGATATCGTCGTCAAGGAGATTGATGGCATTGCGGGCATATTCGCGGAACTCTTCCCTAACCAGTTCCGCTTCGCTATCCCAAAAGAAGTCCTCGTGCTCGGCCTCAAAAAATGCACGAGCCACCAGTTCCACCTGATAATCCATGTTTGCCCCACCGCATCATTTAGCTGTTTGTTTTTAAGTTCAGGCCTGGGGCGTCAGTACGCTTTCACTGGGTTCTTTATCCGGCGCACCATCAGGGTGCTGTCAGGCTTAGCGCCGGTGTTGACTGATCCGCAACTCACCACTTGGACTACCCCATAAGAGGTATAACACGCGGGGTTTTCCCCCACGTGCTCAACTCTCTCATAAGGCTATGGTCCTAGAAGTTTTAAGACCTTAAAGTAAGCCCTACTCGCCCGGGACTAGAGAACTGCTCTCCTGCGCGGGGGCGAAGTGACCGGCAGCCCACATAGCCGCTTGGGTCCTGTTCACTGCCTTCACCTTTCGCAAGATCGCCTTGATGTGAACCTTGACGGTCGCTTCCGCCACTCCGAGTTCACGGGCGATCAGCTTGTTCGAGGACCCTTGGGTTAGGCAGCGCAGAATCTGCGCTTCACGCTCCGATAGCTTGTTCAGGAGCAGAGCCGGGTCTTTGGCAGACGTAAAGGAAACTGTTCGGCCCAAACCGCCGGCCTGGTTGCTCTGGATCTGGTCGAGCAGGTCCAAGCCAACCGATCCTGGAATGAAGGTCTCCCCGAGCATCACGAGTTCTAAGGCCTTGACGATGGCATGACGATCCATCGTTGTGGTGCAGAACCCATCCAGACCCTCCTTGCAGATCTGAACGATCTCCTGCGGATCCATATTGTCCGCTAGAGCCACAACTCGTGCATGAGGGTACTGATCCTTCAGGTCTTTGACCGTCTGGGCATAATCTGAAGTGGAGCGCCCATCGCAAATGAGGAAGAGCACCGGCACCCCTTCCGGAAATGTGGATAGCGTCGATAGGTCGCCGGTTTGCTCCGTGATGTCGAAGCGTGTGCCCGAGAGGATGTGACTGATTCCGGTCCGAAGAAGGATGTTCTGGCAGATGAGAACCGTCGTGATGTTCTGGAAAGGATCCTGAGCGATGGGAAGGATTTGCTCTTTGTAGACGACGTTATGGCCCATGCTGGCTCTAGCCCCTCGGAAGTGTTCATCGAATCAGGATCACGGCGCCGCTTATCCGAAATACGCAGAATAAAACCAAAAGGGCGGGAGCCATGTCCAGGAAGCCGATCCGAATGGATCAGGCGTGGCGATAACGATGCCTAGAAGATTTAGTTCCTCTTCCCAAACGTCACCTAAGAGGTAATCCTTCGTGTTACAAAACTTCTGTGACATTTTCTGAACTTGAATGGTATGTTGCGAACTCAAGCTTAGCCTTATCATGTTGGTAAGCTTATCCTGTCCTTAGAATTGGTGCCGAATTAACATAGATTTGATCTTGCTTTGCAAGCGAACGACTGAGCAATTGTGTGATTTGTTCTTCCGGTATGGCCTTCGAGAATAGAAAGCCCTGCATTTCATTACAGCCTGCCGTATCCAGAAAACTTCGTTGTATTTCCGTCTCTACCCCTTCGGCCGTCACGGTAATCGACATGGCATGCCCGAGGGCCACGATTGCTTTGATGACGGTGGCAGCTTTGCCACCCTGCCCCAGGCTTTGGGTAAATGAACGGTCGATCTTGATCTTGTCGACCTCGAAGCGGTGAAGGTAGCCCAGGCTCGAGTAGCCGGTGCCGAAATCATCCAGGGCAATGCGGAAACCCGCTTCCCGCAGTCTCTGGAGTGCATCGTTTGTTCTCCCATCCTCCTCAAGGAGCACCCCTTCCGTGACTTCAAGTTCAATTCGCTGAGGATGCCCACCACATTCCCGGACGATGGCGATAAGGCGGTCGGCGAAGTCACATGACCGGAATTGAACAGGCGAGAGATTGACCGAGACAAAGAGATCGGGCCAGCGTCGCGAGGCTGTACAGGCTTGGCGCAGAATCCATTCTCCAAGCGGAACGATCAGGCCAGTCTGCTCCGCCACAGGAATGAACTGGCTGGGCTGGATGCACCCGCGGGTCGGGTGATGCCAGCGGGCGAGGGCCTCCACGCCGACGACCGAGCCGCCCTGGGAAATCTGTGGTTGATAGGCAACCTCAAGCCCCTCCCCTGTCGCAAGCGCCGCACGGAGATCCTCCTCGATAGCCCTAGAGACGTTGATGGTCTCGTCCATTTCCGGCGTAAAGAGGCGGTAGCAGTTCCGTCCCTCACCCTTGGCACGGTAAAGCGCGATGTCTGCCTTGCGCAGGAGTTCGATACGATCCAACCCTGCCTCAGGAGCCAGCACGAGCCCGATGCTGGCGCCGACGAAGACCTGATTACCGAGAACATCATAGGGCTGTACGGATGCCGCAAGAATACGATCGCACAAGGCCTGCGGCGCATCGGTTCCTGACTTGAAGATTTGTACGATGGCAAATTCGTCCCCGCCCAGTCGGGTAATGGTGACCTCACCATTCACAAGCGTCGACAGACGGATTGCAAACTCCTGAATGAGACTGTCACCTGCATGGTGGCCGAGCGTGTCGTTCACATGCTTGAAGCGATCCAGGTCGATCATCATGACGGCAACCTGCTCGCCATTCTGCATCCGGGCGGTCGCATGGGTGAGCCGGTCTTCGAACATGGCCCGATTGGGCAGGCCTGTCAGCACATCATGGAAAGCAAGATGGTGGGCCTGCGCCTCGCTGGCTTTCAGCTCAAGAACCGTCCTCTCCAGCGCCCTCGTGGACTGCCTCAAACGACGGACCAAAGCACTGAGCAGGAGAAGGATCATGGCAGCAGCAGCGGCCATTATCGGACCGACCGACCTGAGAACACGATCCCCCGGCAGCTCAGGGTTCCAGATGAAGTAGCCGATGAGATGGCCAACATCCGACCTGACCGGCACCGAGACCTCGCCCAGCTGGGGCGTATCGGTGCTGGAGAACCGCAGACCGTCGATCAGGTTCTGCTCGGACAGCTGTGTGATGAAGCTTCCATCGAGGAAGCGGACGCTGAGCAAAAGGAACTCCCTTCCATGAGGATAGGGGACGTCTTCGGACTCAGGGATTATCTTCATGACACTGACGGCGACCGGCCGGCCATTGAGCTCGAGCAGATGAGCATCGTGAACAGCCTGGCCGGTCTTGAGGTAGGATGCAGTCGCAAGGTCCGCGACGTGAGCCCGATGCAGGGAACCTGGAACTCCTCTTACGCCTGCGACGATGTCGCGGACATTCGCTCTCACGCGTTCGTATTCTTCCGTGGGCACGCGGGTGGCACCAACAGTCGCGACGAGCGGCTCGTTGCGATCATCAAGGATATAGATTTCATCCTGTCCGAAGGTCTTGTTGAGCCAGACACCGAAATTGGCATCAACCCATTTGAGATCCAGGGACCGCTTGCTGAGCTCCACCACGGCATCATCCCAAATGGCGACCATTTCCTGCTGCTGAGCGAGTTCCTGAACTGCGGCCCGTATGCTGGCCTCCGTCGTCCGGAGCTGACGTTCGGCGGAGATGTCATTGCTCCTGTCCACAGCCCAAAGAATCGCCCCCGCCCCCATCGCCAGGGTCGTGAAGGCAACCAGGACAACAGGCAGCAGAACGCCGCGAATAAAGGGCCGTTCTGCGCGGTCGAATGACAGAAAATGACTCAACATGGCCGCACCGGAACGCCTCCGAACCTCGACCGAACGGCGGTATGCCGAACGAACGACCTCGGGCAAATGGATTTTGGGAACGAACCTGCCGGACTCTCACCGGCCTGACAGGGGGGCATCATGCCTTTGAGCGGCGCATGGACTCGGGCGCGAACTCAACCTGCCACAGGTGCTGTTTCAACGATGATAGTTCCTACGAACAGCATCAAAAATCAACGAAAGAATTCATCTGGCCATGTGCTTTGGGGTTTAAAGTTAACGGTTCTCTTCGAAGATTTGCTTCCGCAAAGGAAGACTGAACTTGTAGGCGATATCCTCTTCGAGCGGGAAAGTGAATTCTTGATAATCCGGTCGGTTCTTTGACCTGATAGCTCATTCCGGCTGCGCATGATCTTCCAAGGCTTGAATCAGCTCCAAACACTTCTCGGCCACGATGGCCGAGACCTTGGGGTCCCCATGGTGGTGGCGCATCGCGACCGCATTGGCCTGCTCGAACAGATCCGTGAGGTTGCCGGAGATGAAAGGGCGGGAGCTCGGAAAATCGAAGCTTCTGCTCTCGGAGCGGGCTTTGGATCTTGAAGGGCGCTTGGGTTCGAAAAGGCCCAGCACCTCGCACCTGTCCGCAATCTTCTTGAGATCCTTGAAGGCGATGATCTCGGCCATGTCCAAACTCCTACGCAACGAACTTGCCCGTGCTGTTAACGCTTTTCCCGCACAAAGGTCATGCGTCGTCACCTAAAATTATAAGGTTAAAGGCAGCCATTCCACTTTATCGTCATAGGCGTCAGACGCCTTACCCAACTCTTCCGGGGTAGAAAACGGGGTTGCCGTTCTGAAATGCTCCATAATTCTGCGGCAAGGCCTCCGGCACGCCCACCGGATCAGCGCTCCCAGGAATGTCGTGGCCCTGCGGGCTGCCTTGCCCCATCGATGCTCAATGCACCCGGACCAGTGAATACGAGCACGAGAAACACGAAGCAGAACAGGATGGACGCATCCCCACCGTTCAGAACCGGGTAGAGACTTTGCGGGGCATGAAACATCCAGTAGGCGACAGCCATCTCGCCGGCGAGCAGGAAGGCGACAGGCCTGGTGAACAATCCCACCAGGATCAAAAGGCCGCCGAGGAATTCGAGGATGGCTCCGATCCCGAAGAGCGACAGGAGCGGCGGCGTACCGCCTTCGGGAGGCGCCGGAAAGCCGAACAGTTTCTGCGTTCCATGTTCCATGAAGAGCAGTGCCGGGACGATCCTTAGGACGGCCAAGGCGTAAGGCGACCAGCGATCGAGAGTGGACGACATCTGCGAGGTTTCCTTCTGAGCACCGCCAGCCACGACGGGTCGAAACATCATGCCGCCCATATAAAGCACGAGGCCGGAAGGAGAAGCCCGTTCGGGTGGCGCTCTGCTCCGGGTCTTGCGTTAAGGCAAAGGCAAGAGTTTCACATGGAACTCACGTTAAATTGACGACCACCGACCGCTTCTCATAGGCACTAAACCTTGTCTGGCTGAGGTTTCCTGTCAGCTTCTTGCATCTGGCAAACGGAGGCGGGGATGAATCGAAGGCTTCTTGGGGCTCTCGCGGCTGTCATGTCGGGCCTGTGGCTGTGCACATCTAACGCCCAGGCAGAGACCGAGGTCGATGTCGCGCTGGTGCTGGCTGTGGATGTGTCGCGCTCCATGGATCCCGATGAGCAGGAACTCCAACGCCAGGGCTTCATGGAGGCCTTTCGCTCGCCGCAGGTGCATGAGGCCGTTCGTAACGGCATGTTGGGGCGTATCATCGTCACCTATGTGGAATGGTCGGGCGTGGAATATCAGAACGTCATCGTGCCTTGGACGATCATCGAGGGTCCCGAGGGGGCGCTGAAATTCGCCGATGGCCTGAGCAGCAACCCGATCGGCCGCATCCGGAGAACCTCGATCTCCGGCGCCATCGATTTCGGCGTGAAGCTTCTGGAGCAGACCGACGTCGAGCCCATCCGCAAGGTCATCGACATCTCCGGGGATGGTCCCAACAGCAGCGGTCGAGGCGTCGTCGCGGCACGGGATGAGGCCGTTGCCAAGGGCATCACCATCAACGGGCTGCCGATCATGCTCAAGCGGCCGAGCGGCTTCGGCGACATGGAGCATCTCGACCTCTACTATAAGAACTGCGTCATCGGCGGCGAGGGCTCGTTCATCGTGCCGGTGCGGGAGAGCCGGCAGTTTGCCGATGCGATCCGCACAAAGATCATCCGCGAGATTGCGGCACTGCCGGCCCGGCCAATGATTCAAAGGGTTCAGGCCGAGCCGTCGGTGAGCTGTGCCGAGGGCGAGCAGCGCATGTATCGCTGGGACCGCAACTGAGGCGGTCCCGCGGCTTTCATCGGTATCACTCCAGGGTGATGTTGGCCGTCCGGATCACCTTCTCCCACTTGGCGCCTTCCTCCTGCATGTAGGAGGCCATTTCGGACGGCGAGCTCTGGAGAACGTCGATCCCGGCGCCGGTCAGCTTGTCGCGAATGTCCTGCCTCGCGACGATCTGCCGGTACGTGTCGTTGAGCTTGGCGACGATCTCGGGCGACAGGCGTGCCGGGCCGACGAAGCCCTGCCAGGCCCAGGCCTCGAAGCCGGAAAAATCGGCCGCCACCGGAGGCACCCCCGGCAGGCCAGCGAACTCCTTCGGAGAAGCTACCGCGATGGCCTTGATGGGGCCTGAAAGCTGCGAGCGGGCAGTTGCGAAATCGATGAACATCATGTCCACCTGCCCTGCTACCAGATCCTGCACGGCGGGAGCGGCACCCCGATAGGGCACATGGGTGAGCTTGATGCCCGCGCCTTGCGAGAGAAGTTCCGTCGCCAGATGGAACGGGCTGCCCAGGCCCGGTGTCGCATAGTTGATCCGTCCGGGCGTTTTCTTCGCCTCGGCGATCAACTCCTGGACAGAGTTCACCGGCAGCTTGTTCGTGTTGACGAGCAGCACGAGCGCGAAGCGGCCCGTCAGGGAAATCGGGCTGAAGTCCTTGTATGGATCGAAGGAAAGCTTTCGATAAAGGGAGCGGTTCGTCGCGAAGGTCGCCGAATCCCCTAAGAGCAGCGTGTACCCATCAGGCTCCGCACGGGCGACGGCCTCTGCCCCGATGTTGGTGCCGGCCCCCGGCTTGTTCTCGACGACGAATTGCTGCCCCAGCTGTTCTCCCATGGCGCCGAAGACGAGCCGCGCGAAGAAGTCAGTTCCGCCGCCGGCCGCATAGGGGACGGTGACCCGGACCGGCCTCGTCGGATAATCGGCCTGGGCGAAAGCCCGCAGCGGCGAGAGGGCCGAGGCTGCGGAAGCGGCGGCCATCGTCACGAGGAGGCTGCGGCGGGTCTTGTTCATGGCGTTCTCCCGGATTGTCTTTGAATTCGATGCATGGCTGGACATAGGGAGAGCGCTTGCGGCGACCAGAGCCACGTCAGGCGAGGGGCGGCACAAGCTCCTTGCGGCCGCGATATTATTTGCCGCTACGCCTGAACATGCGGAGATTCCCGGCATTCCTTCGTGACGAGCCGTGCATTCACAGAGCGGGAGATGGGCTATGGGTGTGAAGAAGGAAGAGGACGACTTGGTCGATGCCGGTTCGGAATACTCCTTCCCGGCCAGCGATCCACCGTCCTATATGGGCGGGTCGGCGGTTGCCGGTCCGCCTCCGCATGAGGAGCAGGCGCGGGAGCCCGTCACTCACGCCGTGTCAAATCCCGACGAGGTGAAGCCGGCGGGAGACGCTCCGCAAGGAACCGATCCGGCACAGGCGGGCGACGCAGCGAAGAAGCACTCCGGCGGGAATAATCCTTAGCCGAAAGTCAGCTGGCAGCCTGCGCTTCGATGGCATGGCTCTTCTGGACATCCAGCACTTCGGCAGGACGACGCCTTGCCAAGTCGAACGCGTCGCCGGAACTCAGCACATGCATGCGGATGTCGTACATGGATAGAGAACGTTCCGGTTCGGCCTCGGCGATGTTGGAATGGGTGACTCCGGCCCCATCGACCACATAGACGCAGCCGCTGCCGATCACCACGAAGCGCCCATCTTCGAGAACCAGCGCCGTGTCCTCGTCAATGCCGATCCCGAGCTCGCGCGGGTTATGCGCCACGGCGCCGAACAGGCGTCCGAACCGCCCGCGCTCCGCGAAATGCTGGTCGATGATCACATTGCGCACGAGGCCAAGGCCTGGCGCCATGTGAAGATCCCCGATCTTGTAGGATTCCCCGCTCGTTCCTTTCACCAGCATGGTCTCGCTCATCACCGACGCGCCGGCAGACGTTCCTGCCAGCAGCCCGCCACGATCATGGATCTCGCGCACCCGCTGCTCGATGGGTGTGTCGCCGATCTGGCTTGAGATGCGCAGCTGGTCGCCACCTGAGAAGAACACGCCGGCGGCTCCATCGAGGAGCCGCAGCTTCTCAGGGTCGAGGGTCTCGGCGCGATCCTTCACATAGATCTCCACGAGATCCGTCACACCAAGGTCGGCAAAGGCTCTCTGGTAAGCCTCGAAATAACCTTCAGGCTCGTGGGAAGCGACGGTTGCGAGGACGAGCTTGCCGCCATCCAGATGCCTGGCGACCTCACGCAGGATGGTGCGCTCACCTTCCTTGTCCTCACCACCGCCGATGATGATGAGCGGCCCCGTCGACTTCTTCCTCGCACGATCCTGCATGATCCCGACCCGCTCCCTTTCAGCAGCAACCCGCCCCAGACAAGGGACGGGCAGCATTGAAGTTCCTCTAGTACCGCTCAAGCGGTGCGGCGCCATCCCTCGGCCGGCTCCTCGGCCCGGTCGACCTCCACATCGAAGAACGTGGAGGGAGTGGCCCGGAAGTCGAGCACCTGCTGCCACATGGCCTCCACATCGGTGGGTGTGAGCACCACGAGGTCGCCCGGCTGCGCGCGGCTAAGGCACACGTCTGCAGCCTCGTCCTCGTCCAGAATGCGCGTGATTCTCTCCTCCGGGAAACCAGTTGCCAGCGCGCCTTCGGCGAGCAAGGCGACGATCTCACCGGGCTTGCGTCCCCGACGGGCGGGATCCTCCCGGAAGATGATCTCATCGAAGTAGCGCGTGGCCAGAGCCCCCATTTCCCGCATGTCGTCGTCGCGACGATCGCCCGGGATATTGATCATCCCGATGATGCGTCGATGGCGAGGGCGCATCTTGAGGATGAGATCGCCCAGGGCCTGAAGGCCCGCCGGATTATGGGCATAATCCAGGATGACCCTGAAGCCATGGCCGTCGAAAACGTTGAGGCGTCCGGGGCTCTGCTCGAAGGACGTGGTGAAGGTCGACAGGGCATTACGAATGACGTTGACCGCCACGCCCTGGGCATAGGCCATGGCGACTGCCCCCAGAGCGTTCTGCACGTTGAACTCGGCCAACCCGTCGAGGGTTGCGGGGATCTCGGCAGCGCGCATCAGGTGAATGCTGTCGCCGTCATCGTGGATTACGATCTCGCCGCCGTCGAGAGCACCCGGTTCGCGCACCACCGCGAAGCCGCCATCCTCGATATGCTCGCGCAGGAAGTCCGGCATGTCGGCTCCGCCCCGAAGGGAAAAATAGCAGATGCGTCCGCCGGCGCGGCGGCGCATGCTTACACACATCGGATCGTCGGCGTTGAGAATGCTGGTGCCGTTGCGATGCACGGCCTCCACGACAACCGACTTGACCCAGGCCAGATCCTCGATGGTTTCGATGCCTTTGAGCCCGAGATGGTCCGGCTGGATGTTGGTGACGAGACCGACATCGCATTCCGAGAAACCCATTCCCTCGCGAAGGATGCCGCCGCGGGCAGTTTCGAGAACGGCCACGTCTACCGTGGGTTCCTTCAGCACCACACGGGCGCTCCAGGGACCGGAGGCATCCGCCTCCACCACCCGGCGGCCATTCATGTAGATGCCGGTCGTCGAGGTCAGGCCGACGCAGAGCCCGTTGGCACGCAGGATATGACCGACCATGCGTGATGTGGTGGATTTGCCGTTGGTGCCTGTAATGGCGAGGACTGGAATGCGGGTCGGCGTGCCGCGTGGGAACAGCATGTCCATGACGGGTCGCGCCACGTTGCGGGCCCGGCCTTCTGAGGGCTGGAGGTGCATGCGGAAGCCCGGTGCGGCATTGACCTCGATGATGCCGCCCCCGGTTTCATGAACCGAGCGGGTGATGTCCGGTGCGATGAAGTCGATGCCGGCCACGTCAAGACCGATGGTGCGTGCAGCCCGCCGGGCGATCATGGCATTGTCGGGGTGGATGTCGTCAGTACGGTCGATGGCGGTGCCGCCGGTCGAGAGATTGGCCGTATCGCACAGATACACCACCTGCCCGAGATCCGGAACACTCTCCGGGCTCAGGCCGGACTTCGCCAGCACGGCGCGTGCGTGATCGCCGATGGTGATCCGGGTCATGACGTTTTCATGGCCATCGCCGCGGCGCGGATCCTTGTTCACCTCCTCGACCAGGGCCGAGATGCTGCGCTCACCGTCGCCGATGACATGGGCCGGCAGGCGCTCCGCCACCGCCACGACTTCTCCGTTGACCACCAAGATGCGGTGGTCGCGTCCTTTGAAGCAGTTTTCGACGATAACGCGCCGGCTGTGGCTCACAGCCTCTCCGAAGGCACGGGTGACTTCTTCCGGCGTGGAGAGGTCGATGCTGACGCCGCGTCCATGGTTGCCGTCGAGGGGCTTGACCACGACCGGATAGCCGATCCGCTCGGCTGCGCGCACGGCGTCCTCGCCGTTGCGGACGACCTCGCCTCGGGGAACCGGCAGGCCGGCATGCGCGAGAAGGGTTTTCGTCAGATCCTTGTCGCCGGCCGCATCCGTTGCGATCGACGAGGTCATACTGGTGATGCTGGCGCGGATGCGCTTCTGGTAGCGTCCGGTGCCGAGCTGCACGAGGCTCTGATCGTCGAGGCGCAGGACCGGGATGCCGCGCCGCTCGGCCTCCTGCACGAGGGACATGGTCGTTGGGCCGAGCGCCGTGCGGCGATGCACGTAGCGGAGCGCTTTGAGAGCCGTCCTCAGGTCGAATGCCCCCCGGAAGGCGGGCTCATCCTCGTCCTTGTAGATGCGGTCGAGACCTGTGATGCCCTGGAGCTCCGGGGGCAGCAGGGAATCCACGAGCTGGAGAGCCAACCGCCCGGCCACGAGGCCCACATTGTCATCCCGGTAGGCATACATCACATTGTAGACTCCGAACTCTCCCTTGACGGAGCGAGTCTTGCCTCGGGTCACGCGCGAGCCGATGAGCGTCTGAAGCTCAAGGGCAATGTGCTCGGCCACATGGCCGAGCCAAGTCCCCTCTTCGAGACGCCGTACGAAGCCGCCGCGCTCGTGAAAGCTGCAGCCATGCTCGTGCAAACCCGGCAAAAGGGCCAGAAGGCGCTCGGTGAAACCGGGCAGGCGGTGGGACGGCCACTCCTCCAATGTGCCGAGATCGAGCTTGATCCGGATCATCGGTGTGAGGCTGTAGAGATGCGGCCCGCGATACACCCCGCGCTCGATCACGCGCATAGGGCTCGTCGTCGCCTCTTGCCCCCCCAGGGCGTCAGCTTTGTTCGATGGATGGGGCAGCAGGTTCACAGCCTCTCCAGAGCCGACCCCCGCTTGACAATCATCGCCCATTCTCAGGAACTCCTCACAACAGAATTAAAACGGCGCGCCATCCGCAGACGGCATCCGTCCACGTCTCCGCCGGTGATTGAATGATGAAAGAGCGTGCAGAATGCACTTAGGTGCTGTTCAATCTCCAGGCAGCTTCCTTGGTTCCACTGTATAAAGTCCCACCGAGATAATATTTGATGGTCAATAACATATGTTATGAGAGTCTATACTGTGGAGATAAGCCTCTGTTGCTTGTGCGCTTCGTGCGGCGGTGCATCTTGAGAGCGTCTTTTCGCTAAGCCTAGTTGTTCGGCCTTGTGGCTGAATGGGAAAGAATGGTCGAGAGCGGAGAAAACCTTCTTCATCTTACCTTCATCTCGGCAGTGGCATGTGGCGGGCATAACCCTACAATGGTCGCACGCCTGTCTCAGGGCAGGGTTCAAGACTCGGTCCACGATGGACCACGCAAGGAAGTGATCAGCCGCGATGGTGACGACCCGTATCCCGACTACGCCTTTTTCCGATCAGCGCCCCGGCACATCCGGCCTGCGCAAGAAGGTCACCGTCTTTCAGCAGCCCCGGTATGTGGAAAACTTCATCCAGTCGATCTTCGACAATGTTGAGGGCGCGCAAGGCTCGACTCTGGTGATTGGCGGCGACGGGCGCTACTTCAACGATGTCGTGGTTCAAACCGCCATCAAGATGGCCGCCGCTCATGGCTTCGACCGCGTTCTCGTCGGACAGCGGGGTCTCCTGTCGACGCCGGCGGTCTCCTGCGTGATCCGCAAGCACAAGGCCATCGGCGGCCTCGTTCTTTCCGCCAGCCATAATCCGGGCGGCCCGGACGGCGACTTCGGCATCAAGTTCAACATGTCCCACGGTGGACCGGCGCCGGAATCCTTCACGGAAGCCGTGTTCAAGCGGGCGAGCGCCATCAGCGATTACAAGATCGTCGACGCGCCCGACATCGATCTCGGCCGCATCGGCCCGACCAAGGTCGGCGGGATGAATGTCGAGATCATCGATCCGGTGGCCGATTATGCGGAGCTGATGGAGCAGCTGGTCGATTTCGACAAGATCGCCGATCTGTTCCGCTCGGGCTTTCGCATGCGCTTCGATGCCTTGAGCGCCATCACGGGCCCTTACGCGAAGGCGATCCTGGAAGGCCGTCTCGGCGCGCCGGAGGGCACCGTCGTGAACGGGGAGCCGATGCCCGATTTCGGCGGCCATCATCCCGATCCGAACCCGGTTCATGCCCATGACCTCATGGAGCTGATGCTCGGTCCCGATGCACCCAATTTCGGTGCAGCCTCCGACGGCGACGGCGACCGCAACATGATCGTGGCCCGCGGGCTCTTCGTGACGCCGAGCGACAGTCTCGCGATCCTCACGAGCCATGCGCATCTCGCGCCCGGCTATTCCAAGGGTCTCACCGGCGTCGCGCGCTCCATGCCGACGAGCCGCGCTGCCGATCGAGTTGCTGCAAAACTTGGCATCAATTCCTTCGAGACGCCCACGGGCTGGAAGTTCTTCGCCAACCTTTTGGACGCAGGGCTCATCACCCTGTGCGGCGAGGAGAGCGCAGGCACGGGTTCCAACCACATCCGCGAGAAGGACGGGCTCTGGGCCGTGCTGCTCTGGCTCAACATTCTGGCGGTCACGCGGAAACCGGCGGACCAGATCGTGCGCGAGCACTGGGCCACGTTCGGCCGCGACTACTACACGCGCCACGACTATGAGGAGCTCGAAACCGCACCTGCCAACGAACTGATGGACGCCCTGCGCAAAAAGCTACCTGCCCTTCCCGGTGAGAGCTTCGGCGGACTCACGGTGCAGTTCTGCGATGACTTCGCCTACACCGATCCCGTCGATCAGTCTGTGACGCCGAAGCAGGGCATCCGCATCCTCTTCAAGGAGGACGCCCGTGCCGTGTTCCGCCTGTCGGGGACCGGCACCTCGGGCGCGACGCTGCGGGTTTATCTGGAGCGCTTCGAGCCCGACACCGACCGGCACGATCTGCCGGCCGCGGACGTTCTGGCTCCTGTCGTGCAGGCGGCAAACGAGATTGCGGAGATCGCCGCACGCACCGGGCGCAATGAGCCCAGCGTGATCACCTGATCCGATCTGCCCCGGCTTTGGCGATCAATACGTCGCCCAGAGCCCAGGTGTGGCCAGTTCGAGAACGTGCCCGTCCGGATCGCGGAAATACACGCTGATGCCGCCTTGCGGCCAAGTCACCCGGCTCTCGATGGGAATTCCGTGCTCGTCCAGCCCCTGCTCCCAGGCAGCAAGCTCGTCGGCCGCGACGGCAAAGCCGATGTGAAGCGGGCCCTGCCCGTCATGGCCGGGGATCGTGCCCCCGGGCGTCGTCATGTCCTCCCTCGAGCCGCCCCGGAGGAAGACGAGGAGCACGCTCCTGCCACCGACATCGAACGCACACATTCGCTGGTTGGCCAACAGGAGCGGCAAGCCGAGGCTGCTCTCGTAGAACTCCCTGGCACGGGACAGATCGTCGACGTAAAGAGCGGATTCGAGCACGGCGTTCAGCTTCGGCATCGCGGACCTCATGATATCCTGATCCCGCCCATTTGGCTTCCATCGCTATCCTGTCCAGGTTCCCCTGGAGCTCAGAGGCGGCAGAGAGCTGAAAAATTGGGCAACGATGCTGACCTTTTAACCTTGAAACCTGCCGAGGTGTCTTTTACTTATTGCAGTGCAACACGGCGATTGGCGTTGCCGCGTTGCAGCCCTTCTAGGGCGTTTCCTCCCTAAACTTCGGGCCGTTGGCAACAACGGCCTTTTTTCTTGCCCGCGCAACGGCTTCCGGTCAGGTCGCAGAGCAGGAACCTCATACTCCTCCGGCGGTTTTCCCATCAGCGGATCCCGGGAGAGCCTTCATGTCCACTCGTTCAGACAACCCCAACCACACCGATATTCCTCGGACCCACACGATCAAGCCGATGGATCCTCCGCCCATGAACGAGGGCTCGACCACGGCGCAGCTGAAGGGTGACATCAACAGTGGCCGCACGGGGGACAAGAACGAGGTGTTCGACCCCGGCCTTTCCCCTCTCGGCACCGATGAGGAAGCCGGCGGCAGCCCGCTGACGCCAGAACAGGTGGACATTGCCCGGCATCAGGAGTCGTCGGCGCGCTGGCAGAACGGCAGCGACAAGGACAGCTATGCCCACCGGCACTCACGGAAGGCGCTTGCCGGCTATGTCGGCTTCATCGCGCTCGTGCTGGTGCTGTTCGTCGGGGCGTTTTCGGTGTTTTAGGATTGTCGGGGCGGCTTGACGCTGTCCCGGATGACAAGCTCGGTCTCGAGCCGGATCTGCTTGAGCGTCGGGCGCCCCTGCAGCAGATCGATGAGAACCGTCGCGGCCGCTTGCCCGAGTTCCCGTCGCGGCTGATGGATCGTGGTCAGCGATGGCTCGGCCACGGCCGCGAATTCAATATCGTCGAATCCTGCAACCGAGATATCCTCCGGCACCCGCAAACCGGCGGAGAAAAGGGTGCGCATGAGCCCAATCGCCATTTCGTCGCTGGTGCAGAAGACCGCCGTCGGACGGACGGTTCGGGCGACCAGGCCCTGGCCGGCCGCCACGCCGGATTCGATCGTATAATCGCCGGGTATTACGAGCGCCGGATCGAAGGGCAGGCCTGCGGCCTCCAATCCCTCCTTGAAGCCTAAGAAGCGCTCGCGCTCCAGGATGTTGTTCGCCGGTCCGCTCACATAGGCAATGCGCCGGTGCCCCAACGCGACGAGATGCTGGATCATGCGTGAGGCGGCAGCGCGGTTGTCGATCTCGATCTGCGGAATGTCGGCACCGGGGATCGCCTCGCACAGGGCCACAAGCGGGATCGTGATCCGGGCTGGCTGCCCCTCCCCTTCCCGTGTCTGCCCGAACAGGTGGCCGTTGAGCAGAATAGCGCCATCCACGCGGCCTGCCGCCGTGAAGGCCGCGAAATGCGCTTCCTTCTCGGGTGAGCCATCGAGATCGCTGATGATCATGCCGTAGCCAGCCTCGAAAAGCGTCTCCTCGATGCCGCGCAGAATTTTGGAAAAGAAAGTGTTCGACAGATCCGGCAGGACGACCAGCACCATGAAGGTCTTCTGCGAACGCAGGGAACGGGCGGCGGGGTTGGGCACATAGCCGGTCTTGGCGATGGCCTCCAGAACCCGGGCGCGGGCCTCGGGAGAGACTCGCTCCGGCGTGGCGAGCGCTCGGCTGACGGTGGCCGTCGAGACCTCGGCAAGTTTGGCGACGTCCTGAATCCGGGCAGCGCGAACCGGAATTGCCTCCTGCTCAGCCATGTCTCCCTGCCCGGCCTCGTCCATGGATCTCCCCCTACGATGGTCCTGTTTGACAGAAGCCGACGTTTCGGTAAAGCTGCATGTAATCGATTACATAGGGCCATTGTCGAGCCCTTCGATAGCACTAGATCGTCAAAAGTCCCGGTAGAGGACACGTCGATAAGCAGGAGGAAACGAATGCCAGCTCACGCTTCACCCAGCTGATCTTCACAGGCACCGCCTTTTCGACGACCGCCTTCACACGATTGAAGGCGAGCGACACCGCTCATCCGGAACAGTTTATGGATTCCGTTCTTCGCGCCGAGAACATCTCGAAATCCTTCGGACCCATCGAGGTCCTGAGCGGTATTTCGCTGGATCTGAAGCCCGGCGAGGTTCATGCCGTCATCGGCGAGAACGGAGCCGGCAAGTCGACGCTGATGCGCATCCTGTCGGGCCACATCGCGCCGACGAAAGGCAGCCTGCATCTGAACGGCCAGCCGATTACCTTCTCGGGGCCAGTCGATGCCGAGGCTCACGGCATCGTTCTCGTGCACCAGGAGATCCTCCTCGCCCCGGACCTGACGGTGGCGCAAAATCTTTTCCTCGGCCGCGAGATCAAGCGCTACGGCTTCGTCGACGACAAGGCCATGCGCGAGCAGACGCGGGACATCCTGCGGGAGCTCGGCACGAGCATCGATCCCGACCGGGAGGTCAGCCGCCTGTCCATCGCCGACCGGCAGCTGGTGCAGATCGCCCGCGCGCTGCTCGTGCCGCACAAGGTCGTCGCCTTCGATGAGCCGACGGCAGTTCTCACCCCCATCGAGGCCGAGAGCCTGTTCGAGATCATCCGCAAGCTGCGCGCCCAGGGCGTGGCGGTTCTCTACATTTCCCACCGCCTCAATGAGGTGAAGGCCGTGGCCGACCGCGTCACGGTTCTGCGCGATGGGCGCCACATCGCCACCCGCGACATCGAGGGGCTGGAGCCGCTGGAGATGGCACGCCTCATGGTGGGCCGCGACATGTCCAAGCTGTATCCCGAAAAACCGGAGACCGCCTCCGACCAGACCGTTCTGGCGGTTCGCGACATGGCCGTGCCGGGCTTCGTGGAGAATGTGTCCTTCACTCTGCGTCGCGGCGAGATCCTCGGCTTCGGCGGCCTGATCGGCGCCGGACGCACCGAGCTGTTCGAAGCGCTCGTGGGACTTCGCGCAGGGACCGGCACGATCACCCTCGACGGTAAGCAGGTTCATTTCCGCGATGCTCGCGAGGCGATGGCGGCCGGCATCGTCTACCTCTCCGAGGACCGCAAGGGCAAAGGCTTGCTGCTGCAGCAGAACCTGCGCATCAATCTCTCCCTGGCCGCCCTGGACAAGTTCACGCGCGGCTCGTTCATCGACGTGGCCGCCGAGGAGACGGCGCTCGACGGGGCAATCAAGGATTTCGACATCCGTACCCGGAGTCGCGACCTTCTGGCAGGCCAGCTCTCCGGCGGGAATCAGCAGAAGCTGCTGCTCGCCAAGATGATGCTGGTGGAGCCCCGCATCGTCATCATCGACGAGCCGACGCGGGGTGTCGACATCGGCACCAAGGAGCAGATCTACAGCTTCATCGCGTCGCTCGCCGCTGAAGGCCGCGCTGTCGTCGTCATCTCCTCCGAGATGCAGGAGCTGATTGGTCTGTGCCACCGGGTCGTCGTGATGCGCAACGGGCGCGTCGCGGGCGAAGTCGCTCAAGACGGCTTGTCGGAAGACGCTATCGTTTATCTCGCCACAGGCGTTCACGAGGAAAGGGCGGCGGAGATCGCTGCTGGCCACGCATGACGGAAACCGTGCTTCCCACCCGCGCCGAAAAGCGCAAGTTCAAGATGGACATGCGGGCGCTCGCGCCCTTCATCGCGCTGATCATTCTGATCATTGCAGGCGCGCTGATCAATCCCGACTTCCTGACCGCCTCGAACCTGCTCAACGTGGTGACACGCTCGGCCTTTATCGCCATCATCGCGGTGGGTGCGACCTTCGTGATCGCCAGCGGCGGGCTCGATCTGTCTGTCGGCTCCATGGCGGCGCTGACCGCAGGTGTCATGATCCTGACCATGAATTCGCAGGGCAGCGCCGATATGGGCACCCTGGCGCTGGGTATGCTGGCGGCCATTGCCTTGAGTGCCGCCTGCGGGCTGGCGAACGGCCTTATCGTCACCTTCGGCCGTATCGAGCCTTTCATCGTAACGCTTGGCACCATGGGGATCTTCCGTTCCCTCATCATCTGGCTTGCCGCCGGCGGCACCATCACCATCCGTAATCTGGAGCTGCGCGAACTCTACCGGCCCGTCTATTTCGGCACTGTCCTCGGCATCCCGGTTCCGATCATCGCCTTCCTGGCCGTGGCCTCCATTGGTGCGCTGATCCTCTACCGCACCTCCTTCGGCCGCCATGTAGTGGCGCTCGGCTCCAATGAGGATGTCGCCCGCTATTCCGGCGTGCCGATCTGGCGCGTACGCACGCTCACCTACATCATCCAGGGTATCTGCGTCGGCATCGCCGTGCTGGTCTACGTGCCGCGCCTGGGCTCCGCCACTCCGACCACAGGCCTATTGTGGGAGCTGCAGGCCATCACCGCCGTAGTCATCGGCGGCACGGCGCTCAAGGGCGGCATCGGCCGCGTTTGGGGCACCGTCGTCGGCGCGGTGATCCTCGAACTTGTAGCCAACATCATGGTGCTGTCGAACTTCGTCTCCGAGTTTCTCGTGGGTGCAGTTCAGGGCGCCATTATCATTATCGCCATGCTCGTGCAGCGGTCAGTCCACCGCGGGCGATGAAACCCGGCTTAAGCCCACCGGAAAAGGGACAAAGGGCTTAGAAGACCAACCCTCCAGGGAGGAATGAAATGAAAGCAACTGCACTGAAGATCGCCATGGCGGCAGGCCTGATGGCCGGCGTTGCCACCGGCGCGATGGCCCAGCAAAAGAACGTCACCATCGGCGTGTCGATCCCCGCTGCCACCCACGGCTGGACGGGTGGAGCCGTCTACCACGCCCAAGAAACCGCCAAGGCTCTTGAGAAGGCGCATCCCGGCCTGAAGGTGATCGTCAAGACGTCACCGGATGGAGCCGCTCAGGCGAACGCCCTCGACGATCTCACAGCACAGAAGATCGATGCGCTCGTGGTGCTGCCCTTCAACTCCGACGAGCTGACAGACCCCGTCAGGCAGGTAAAGAACAAGGGCGTTCTCGTCACCGTCATCGACCGTGGCCTGAAAGATCCGTCGATCCAGGACATCTACGTGGCAGGTGACAATCCCGGCTTCGGCCGGATCGCCGGCAAGTACTTCGCCGATACCCTGAAGCAGGGCAACATCGTGGTGCTGCGCGGCATTCCGACCGTGCTCGACGACGAGCGCGTGACGAACTTCGAGAAGGCCATCCAGGGCTCGGGCGTCAAGATCCTCGACAGGCAGTACGCCAACTGGAACCGCGACGATGCCTTCAAGGTGATGCAGGACTTCCTCTCCAAGCATCCGAAGATCGATGCGGTCTGGGCGGCTGACGACGACATGGCGCTCGGCGTTCTCGAAGCCATCCGTCAGGCCAAGCGCGAGGACATCAAGTTCGTGGTCGGCGGCGCCGGCATGAAGGAGATGGTCAAGCGCGTTATGGACGGTGACAAGATGATCCCCGTTAATGTCACCTATCCGCCGGCATTGGTCGCAACGGCAATGCACGTGACGGCTGCGCACTTTTACTCGAACGCACCGATGCGCGGCACATTCGTGCTGAATGCGCAGCTCATCACCAAGGACAACGCCAAGGATCATTACTTCCCGAACTCCCCGTTCTAAGCGGCGGCGCTCTCGCCCCTTCCTCCTGGAAGGGGCGAGGCAACGGCAAGCTGCTCGACATTCGGGCAGCTTCCCCTTGCCGGATTTCCCGCCTTCCCTCACGCCATCTCGGGAGTTCACCCATGAAGACCATGAAGGGTCCCGGCCTTTTCCTTGCGCAGTTCGCAGGCGACGAGGCCCCGTTCAATTCTCTGGACGCGATCTGCCGCTGGGCGGCCTCCCTCGGCTACAAGGGCGTGCAGATCCCCACCTGGGACGCACGCCTCATCGATCTGAAGAAGGCGGCGGAGTCGCAAACTTATTGCGATGAGATCCTAGGGGTCGTGCGCTCCCATGGCCTGGAGATCACGGAGCTCTCCACCCATCTGCAGGGCCAGCTCGTGGCGGTGCATCCGGCCTTCGATGAGGCCTTCGATGGATTCGCGGCGCCTGAAGTCAGGGGCAACCCGAAGGCGCGGCAGGAATGGGCCGTCAACCAGATGCTGATGGCGGCCAAGGCCTCAAAGCGTCTCGGCCTGAATGTCAGCGTGTCCTTCTCCGGCGCGCTCGCCTGGCCCTTCATGTATCCCTGGCCACAGCGCCCTGCCGGCCTCGTCGAGACCGCCTTCGAGGAATTGGGGCGCCGGTGGAAGCCGATCCTCGACGCCTATGAGGATGCGGGCTGCGACGTGGCCTACGAGATTCATCCGGGCGAGGACATTCACGACGGCGCCACCTTCGAGCGCTTCGTCGATGCAGTCGGCGGGCACGCCCGCGCCTGCATCAACTACGACCCGAGCCATTTCCTGCTGCAGCAGCTCGACTACGTCGCCTTCATCGATCTCTACCACGAGCGCATCAAGGCGTTCCACGCCAAGGACGCGGAGTTCAACCCGTCCGGTCGCGTCGGCGTCTATGGCGGGTATGAGAGCTGGATCAACCGCGCCGGCCGCTTCCGGTCGCTCGGCGATGGACAGGTGGATTTCGGCGCGATCTTCTCCAAGCTCGCCCAGTACGACTACGATTCCTGGGCCGTGCTGGAATGGGAATGCGCCATCAAGCACCCGGAAGATGGCGCGCGTGAAGGCGCCGAGTTCATCAAAGCGCATATCATCCGTGTCACGGAAAAAGCCTTCGACGACTTCGCCGCCGGCGGAACGGACGAGGCGGCCAACCGCCGGATGCTCGGCATCGCTCAAGCATAAACGACCAGGGGCACGTTCATGACGATTGCAGGATCTCCGGATCAGAAGCTGAACCGCCGCTTACGCCTCGGCATGGTCGGTGGCGGGCGCGGCGCCTTCATCGGCGCGGTCCACCGCATCGCCGCCCGCATCGACGACCGCTGGGAACTGGTGGCGGGTGCTCTCTCGTCCAATCCGGAGCGTGCCAAGGCTTCCGGTGAGGATCTCCTCCTGAAGCCCGACCGCATCTATGGCGACTTCAACGAGATGGCGCGCCGCGAGCGGCGGCTCAAGGATGGCATTGATGCGGTCGCCATCGTCACACCAAACCACGCCCATGCGGCGGCGGCCCGCGCGTTCCTGAAAGCCGGAATTCATGTGATCTGCGACAAGCCGCTCACGACGACGCGACGCGAGGCGGACCAGCTCGCCAAGCTCGCCCGTGAGTCGGGTCTCATCTTCGCGGTGACCCACAACTACACCGGCTATCCCCTGGTGCGGCAGGCCCGCGCCATGGTGCAGGCGGGAGAGCTGGGTGCCATTCGCGTCGTGCAGGTGGAATACGCGCAGGACTGGCTCGCCACCCGCATGGAGGAGACCGGCAGCAAGCAGGCCGAATGGCGCACGGATCCGGCACGCTCGGGTCCAGCCGGTGCCGTCGGCGACATTGGCACGCATGCCTTCAATCTCGCCGAGTTCATCGTAGGCGATGAGGTCGCATCCCTCTCGGCAGAGCTTCACACCTTCGTGGAGGGCCGCAGGCTTGACGACAATGCCCATATGATGCTGCGTTTTGCATCCGGCGCGAAAGGCATGCTCTGGTGCAGCCAGGTGGCTGCCGGCTTGGAGAACGGCCTTAAGATCCGCGTCTATGGCGAGAAGGCAGGTCTCGAATGGCACCAGGAGAACCCGAACTACCTCACCTTCTCAGCCTTGGGCGAGCCGCCCCGCACCATCCGCCGCAACGGCTCTGGGGCAGACGAAGCCTCGCGCGCTGCGTCACGCATCCCGGGCGGACATCCTGAAGGCTATCTCGAAGGCTTCGCCCAGCTCTACACGGACGTGGCCGAGCAGATCACGGCGCGCATCGAGAAGCGCGAGCCCAGTCCCTTCTCGCTTCAGGTTCCAACCGTGGATCATGGCGTCCGCGGTGTGCGCTTCATCGAAGCGGCAGTGCGTTCCTCGCAGCGCAAGGCGGCCTGGGTGGATCTGTAAAGCGGCCGATCAATGAAAAAGCCCTGCCGGTGCAGCTCTGGCAGGGCGATCGGTCTAGGTGTCTTGAAATCACATCCGCAATCATGACGTATAGGGTGACCACGCACGGCGGAACCAACGATTTCAGATGGCCCATACGCATCACCACAGCCTCGACAACCTGAACGAGACCCAGAAGCGGGTTCATCGAATTCTCTGCTCTGCCCAGAATCCGCTCTCGGCCTACGAGGTCCTCGACAAGATGCGCGGCAAGGGGGCCGTCACGCCGCCCACAGTCTATAGATCGCTGGACAAGCTCATCGAGAAGGGCCTCGCCCACCGGCTCGAGAGCCTGAACGCCTACGTCGCCTGCAAGCATCCTCATGACCATCAGGATATGGCAGCCTTTGCGATTTGCGAAAGTTGCGGCTTGGTGAAGGAATTTACCGATCCGCATATCAGCGAGCGCCTGTCCCACTGGAGCGACGATCACGCCTTCTCGGCCAAGAAGGTGACGGTGGAGATCCGAGGCCTTTGCGACACCTGCCAAAAGTAAGCGCCTGCGGGAACCCTCAACTTAGATAAACGTTATTACGTGTAACTCACGGATACCGGCTTCTATTATGGCTAGTCCCGCCCCTTCCGTTGAGGAAAATGTGTAATTCCGGCACCTTTCGCAACGATAGCACATTGTCAGAGCCGTTTTTTCCCTATATGAATGTATAGGTTCCGTAATAACAGGAGTGTGGCTCATGAGCACAAAGGCCCTCAGGAAGGAAGAAGAGGACAACCTCCTCCGTCGTGCCGACGATGTGTGCCGGCAGAATAATCTCAGGCTCACGCCGATACGGGAGCGCGTCTATCGCGAACTGGTCCAGAGCGGCGGCCCGGTTGGGGCTTATGATCTGGTCGATCGCCTGAGCAACGAGAAGAAGCGTCTTGCTCCGGTGACCATCTATCGTGCCCTGGACTTCCTGCGCGATGCAGGCCTCGTCCACCGTCTGGCCACCCAGAATTCCTATGTCATCTCTCATGGCCAGCCGGAAATTAACGCCATGAAGATCATGTTCGTGGATGCGAAGACCGGCGAAACCGTCGAGGTTCACTCGACCGAAGTTGCCGAGGCCGTACGTAAGGCTGCAGAGCAGGCCGGTTTCAAGTCTGTCTCCCCCTTCATGGAAGTCGAGGGCGAGATCACCCACTGATCCAAGAAGAGGCAGAGTCGGTGCCGACCCTGCCTCTTAAGACGAGACTCAAAAGGCCGGGCATTGCCCGGCCTTTTCTTTGTCATTCCGCCGCGACTGGCTGACGGTGATGGTGTTTCTCTTCCACCCGGTCACTGGTCCGTCCGACGCGCACCGTCTCCCGTGAGATGAAGGTGTAGAACATCGGCACCACGAAGAGCGTGAAGATCGTGCCGATGGACATGCCGGACGCGATCACGAGGCCCATTGAGAAGCGGGCAGCCGCACCGGCACCGCTGGCATAGAGCAGAGGCGCGACGCCCAGCACCATGGCAGCCGTGGTCATCAGGATCGGGCGCAGACGGACGCGAGCCGCCTCCTCGATGGCCTCACGCTTGCTGACCCCGTGCTTCTCCTTCTGCTCGTTGGCGAACTCCACCATGAGGATGCCATGCTTGGTGATCAGGCCCACAAGGGTGATCAGACCCACCTGCGTGTAGATGTTGAGGGTAGCGAGACCTAAGTTCAGGAAGATCATCGCGCCGAACATGGAGAGCGGAACCGACATCATGATGATGAACGGATCGCGGAAGCTCTCGAACTGCGCAGCCAGCACCAGATAGATCACGATGATGGCGAGCCCGAACGCCAGGAAGATCGAGTTGCCCTCCTGGATTTCCAGGCGCGACTGACCGGCATAATCCTCGTAGAAGCCCTGCGGCATGACCTCTTTCGCGATAGAGCGCAAGGTTGCCAGACCTTCTGAGGTCGTCACTCCAGGCAGGGGCAGGGCCGACAGCGTTGCCGAATTGAGCTGGTTGAACTGCTCGATGGCAGCCGGCGCTGCATCGGTCTTGATGCTGATGAGGGCAGACAACGGAACCATGGACCCATCGGATGCGCGGACATAGTACGCGGTCAAGCGCTCCGGATTCAGGCGATCCTCCTGCCGGACCTGGCTGACGACGTCATAGCTCCTGTTGTCCCGGTCGAACTTCGAGATCGGCGCGCCGCCGACGAGAGCACCGAGGGTGTTACCGATCTCGGACACGGGCACGCCCAAAGCGGCAGCCCGATCACGGTCGACCGTGATGCGTGCGCGCGGCGACTCGTAGGAAATGGAGTTCTGGACAACGATGAACTTGCCCGACTTCATCGCCCGCTTGCGGATCTCATCCGCGACCTCATAGGCTTGGGAGGAATCGCCGATCGTGCGCAGAACATACTGGATCGGCAGACCGTCACCGGCTCCGGGCAGGGACGGAGGCGCGAAGGCGAAAGCCTGGAGGCCGGCATTCTCATTCAGAAGATTCTGAATGTCCTGCTTGGTCTCGGCACCCTTCTTCTCGCGCTCGCTCCATTCCTTCAGCTTGAAGCCGAAGAAGCCGCCGCCGCCGCCGTCGATGCCGACGATCAGGAAGCTGTCGTCGATTTCCTTGATCTTCTCCGCTGCATTGGTGAACTGCTTGGAGAAAGCCTGGGTATAATCGGCGGTCGCATATTTCGGCGCGTTCAGGATGCCGAGATAGGCGCCCTGATCCTCTTCCGGCGCAAGTTCGGAGGAGGTCTTGGTGAACATGAATGCCGTGGTGCCGAGCAGGACGGCGACGATAACGAGCGTCACCCCGCGATAATCCAGCGAGCCCTTCAGGCGCCGGGAATACCAGTTCTCAAGCCGGGTGAAGACACGATCGACGAAAGCGGCAAAGCGCCCCTGGCCACCGTGACCCTTCAGCAGCTTGGAGGACATCATGGGCGAGAGCGTCACGGCGACGATGCCCGAGATGATCACGGCTCCGGCCAGGGTGAAGGCGAACTCGCGGAAGAGCGAGCCTGTCAGGCCTTGCGTGAAGCCGATCGGGGCATACACCGCCGCAAGGGTGACCGTCATGGAAACGATCGGCAGGAAGATCTCCTTCATGCCGACGATTGCCGCATCGACCGGTTTCAATCCCTCTTCGATGTGGCGGTGGATGTTCTCCAGCACCACGATGGCGTCGTCGACCACGAGACCGATGGCGAGCACCATGGCCAGCAGGGTGAGCAGGTTGATCGAATAGCCCAACGCATAGAGGAAGAAGCACACGCCCACGAGCGAGAGCGGGATCGTCACGATGGGGATCAGCACCGAGCGGAAGGAGCCTAAGAACAGCAGGATCACCACCACGACGATGAGCGCCGCCTCGCCGATGGTCTTGAACACCTCCTCGATCGAGGCCGAGATGAAGTTCGACGCATCGTAGACGATCTCGACCGTCATGCCCTGAGGCAGAGTCGAGCGAATTCCCTCGATGGCCTTCGTGACTTCTTCGGCAACGGTCAGGGGATTGGCCGAAGGCGTCGGCACGATCCCGATGAAGGTACCCTGGCTGCCGTTGAAGCTGACGATGGTGTCCGTGCTCTCGGGTCCGAGCTCCACATCCGCCACGTCGCGCAGGCGCACGACCTGATCGCCGTTCGAGCGGATCGGCAGCGTGCCGAAAGTCTCAGGCGTCTGCAGGGTCGTCTGCATGTCGAGCCGGTAGGCCACGTACTCGCTCTGGGTCTTGCCGGGCGCCGCGAGGAAGTTGTTGGCCCTGATCGCCGCCACCACGTCGCCGGCCGTGACACCACGAGCCGCCAGACGCACGGGATCAATCCAGACACGCATGGAGAAGTCGCGCCCGCCGAGAATCTCGGCATTGCCGACGCCCTCGAGCGTCGCGAAACGCGGCTGCACCACACGGGTGAGGAATTCGGAGACCTGCTCCGGGTTCATCTCCGTGCTGCCGAAGGTGATGTACATGAGGGCGAAGCTCTGGCCCGTACCCTTCATGATCACCGGATCCTCAGCCTCGGAGGGAAGCTGCGCGCGGATCTGCTGCACCTTGGAGGTGACTTCGGTGAGCGCCGCGTTCGGATCGGTATTGAGGCGCATGCGCACGGACACCGTGCTGACGCCGAGACGGCTCTGCGTCGTCACGTAGTCGACGCCTTCGGCGCTCGACACGGACTTGGCGATGGGCGTGCTGATGAAGCCCTGGATCAGGTCGGCGCTGGCGCCCGTATAGGCCGTCGTGATCGTGATGGTGGTTTCCTCGACCTCAGGATACTGACGCACCTGGAGGTTCATCAGACCCTGCGCACCCAGCAGCAGGATCAGGAGGCTCACCACCATCGACAGGACGGGGCGGCGGATGAAAAGTTCTGTGAAACTCATGGCTGATGCCTATTGCCCGCTTGCGAGCTTGGTCGTGTCGAGCTTCGTCACATCGATGGTGTTGTCGATCTTGACGGTCGAGCCGGCCTGCAGCTTGTTCTGCCCCGAGGCAGCCACCTGCTGACCGGGATTGAGGCCGGAGAGGATCTCGAGAGCCCCGCCGCGGCGACGGCCGGCCTTTACGAAGACCTGCTTGACGACCTGAACCTGCTGGCCCGCCCGCTCTTCCTGCTCGATGGTGTAAACGTAATCCCCGTAGAGGCTGGCGATAACCGCCGTCTGTGGCAGGGTCATGACGTTGGGCTGCTCCGGCAGGATCGCTTCCACATGGAGGAACTGGCCTGGGAGAATGGCCCCGTCCTTGTTGTCCTCGATAAGCGCCTGAACGGAGACGAGCCGGGTCGCCGGATCGACCCGAGGATCCTTGCCGATGACGCGCCCCTTGAAAGGCAGGTCCGACTCCGTCACGCCGACTCGGATTTCCTGGCCGAGCTTGATCTCGCCAGCCCGCTGCTCCGGGACCGTGAAGTCAACCTTCATCGACGACAGATCCTGGAAGCTCGCGATGACTGTTCCCGGCTGTAGATACTGGCCGACATCGATCCGCGGAATGCCGATGACGCCGGAGAACGGCGCCTTCAGGACCTTCTGCTCAATCGTGGCCTGCAGGCGTGCCAAGCGCGACCGTGCAGCCGCGAGCAGGGCGCTGGCCTGATCGAAGTTCGCTTCCGTACCATAGCCGCGGGTCGACAGGGTCTTGGCACGCTCGAAGTTGCTTTCGGCGGTCTTCACATTCGCCTGGACATCCTGAATGTCGGCGCGTTCGATAGTATCGTCAAGCTGAACGAGAACCTCGCCCTCGCGAACGCTCTGGTTCGCCTTGAACTTGATTTCCTTGACGATGCCGGCGATTTCGAAGGCCAGTTCGACCCCGTTGGCAGCCTTGGCCGTGCCGATGGCGCCGATGCTTGGCGACCAGGTCTTCGCCTCGACCTTGGCAGCTGAAACCGTCTGCGCCGGTTGCTGCATGGTGGCGAAGAACTGCGTGATCATCTTGTCGCGGAAGAAGTTGAACCAGATCAGGCCGCCGCAGAGGCCAACCGCGAGAATGAACACAAGACCGACTACAAGGCGCCGTTTCATAGGCTTCTTCCGAGATTGTGAACCCATATTAACGGGCTCATATAAGACTAAGGAGGTGCGGCATTAACGCGACTTTCCCTTGACGCCAATGCCGTGGAACAATTTATATACCGTCTGGACGGTTCAGTCGCAAGTGCGGCAACGCACAAAACAAGAGATATGGATGCTGTTTCCCTGTACCAGAGGCCGTAAGAGTTCCCGAGAAAAAATTCTCGATGCGGCTGCAGAACTTGTTGGCGAGATTGGCGCCGGCCGGTTGACGCTTGAGGCCGTGGCGGAAAGAGCCGGGCTCAGCAAGGGCGGGCTTCTCTACAACTTCCCGACCAAAGATGCGCTGTTGCAGGCGATGATTCAGCGCATGATCGACCAGGTTGCCTCCGAGAAGGAGGTTTTGCGGGAAAAGGCCCTCCCTGGCCCCAACCTGGAAGCCCGGGTCGTGACCAAGACCCTGCTGAATATTTGCTGCGGCGGCAAGATGCAGGATATGGCGACCGGAATGATGGCGGCCACGGCCGAGAATCCGCGCCTTCTCGACCCCGTGCGTCAGGTGATCCGCACCACCCTGGAGCAGCTCAAGGCAACCTCGGATGACCTCGACGCTGCCCTGCTGGCATGGCTGGCAACGGAAGGGCTAAGCAGTCTCGAGATGCACAATCTCAGCCCGTTCTCTGATGAGGACCGGAATCAGATCGTGAAAGCCATCGAGCGCCTCGTCACTAAAGGCATCGCCGACTAGAGCATTTTCCGGCGAAGTGGATCCGGTTCGCCGTCCAAAAATGCGACAAACCCAAAGAAGAGATGATTCCACGTTAGTGGAAGCAGCTCTAGAAGCTGGTGCGCTCAGGCCATCCAGGACGGGTCGCTCAGCACCTCATCCGTATGCTCTCCCAGGCGTGGCGAAGGCCGCTGCGCCGCCATCGGCTCCCCGTTCATCACGATCGGCGAGCGGACGGAAGGGATGGCACCATGCTTGGCCGCAGACGAAGGCAGGTCGATCCTCATGCCGCGGGCGATGACCTGCGGGTCGGCAAAGACATCCGCCACCGTGTTGATGGGGCCGGCCGGAACGCCCTGCTTCTCGAGCGCGGACAGCAGCGTTTCGCGGGTGGTCTTCAGGGTAAGTTCGGTCAGCATGGGTACCAGCTCGGCCCGGTTGCCTACACGGCTCGCATTGGACCTGAAGCGCTCATCCTGGGCCAGTTCAGGCTTGCCCAGCACCGACACGAACCGGGCGTACTGCCCGTCGTTGCCCACAGCCACGATCACATGACCATCCGCCACCGGGAAGACCTGATACGGCACGATGTTGGGATGGGCATTGCCCATGCGCCGGGGTGACTTGCCCGAGGCCAGGTAGTTCATGGCTTGGTTCGCCAGCACGCTCGTCTGCACGTCGAGAAGCGCCATATCGAGATGCGCCCCCTCTCCCGTCGCATCCCGCTGACGAAGGGCGGCCAGAATGCCGACGACGGAATAGACGCCGGTGAAGATGTCCACGTAGGCCACACCGATCTTCTGCGGCTCGCCCTCCGGATCGCCTGTCAGGTCCATGATCCCGCCCATGCCTTGGATCATGAAGTCGTAGCCGGCGCGGGACGCATAAGGTCCGTCCTGGCCGAAGCCCGTGATCGAGCAATAGACGAGGCGCGGGTTGATCGTCTTCAGGCTCTCATAGTCGAGCCCGTATTTCTTCAAGCCGCCGACTTTGAAGTTCTCGATCACCACATCCGCTTGTGCCGCAAGTTTGCGGACGAGCTCCTGGCCCTCAGGCGTCTCGAAATCCGCCGCAATGGAGCGCTTGCCGCGGTTGCAGGAATGGAAATAGGCCGCCGAGAGATCGCCGCCATCGGCCGCTTCCACGAAGGGAGGCCCCCAGCCGCGGGTGTCGTCGCCCGCGCCCGGCCGCTCCACCTTCACGACATCGGCACCGAGATCGGCGAGAAGCTGGCCGACCCAGGGACCGGCGAGAATGCGCGCGAGTTCGAGGACTTTGAGGCCTTCGAGCGGTTTCATGCGGATCAATCCATGATGCTGTCGAGGCCGCGCCGCAGGCCAGTGAACGAGCCAACGCGACGAGCTGCCAGCAGGGTGCCGGCCACATAGGGAGCAGCCGACGAGCCCGCATCATGACGGATCGCGAGCCGCTCGTTATCGGCCCCGAAAACCGCCTCGCAGGACAGGACAAAGGAGGGCATGCGCAGGGAATGAACCTGCACAGGCTCCTTGGCTCCCAGAGCACCGCCGCGGGTTTCGCGAACGCCGGTCAGTTCGGCGACGGGCTTCGACGTGGCAGGCTGGCGCGCCTCGCTCAGAAGCTCAGCCAGCTCGCGGGCGGTGCCCGAAGGCGTGTCAGGCTTCTTGGCCGAGGCATAGTCGATGATCTCGACATCCGGTACGTAGCGGGCGGCCTCAAGAGCGAAGCGGCGCAGCAGCGTCGCTGTGATCGAGAAATTGCCGGCCGCAAGCACGCCCCGCCCCGCTTGCTGCGCCTGCGCGTCAATCTCCGCGTAATCTTCGGCGCTTAGGCCGGATGTACCGACGATCACGTGTCGACTCTGTGCGAGAGCCGTAAGGGCATGGGCTTTCACGGCGCCGGGCTTGGTGTAGTCGATCACCACATCGGATGGCTCGCGCAGCGCCTCTTCAAGGGTTGCGCTGATCGGAACACCGAGGCGGGGAAGGCCGGCGGCCTCGCCCGTATCTTGGCCCGCAGCGCTGCGGCTGACGGCGCCAGCCAGCACGAGGTCATCCGAGGCGGCAATCGCCGCCACGAGGGCTTTGCCGACCCAGCCGGTCGATCCTGCAAGGGTGATCCGAAGAGCCATGATTGTGCCCTCTCTTAGAAGAATGCCTGCAGGCCGGTCTGGGCGCGGCCCAGGATGAGGGCATGCACGTCGTGGGTGCCCTCATAGGTGTTCACGGTCTCCAGGTTCTGCGCGTGGCGCATCACATGGTATTCCTCCTGGATGCCGTTGCCGCCATGCATGTCGCGGGCGATCCGGGCGATCTCCAGGGCCTTGCCGCAATTGTTGCGCTTGACCAGCGAGATCATTTCCGGCGCAACGCGGCCCTCGTCGAAGAGGCGGCCGACCCGAAGCGAGGCATGAAGGCCGAGCGTGATCTCGGTCATCATGTCGGCGAGTTTCTTCTGCACGAGCTGGGTTGCGGCGAGCGGCCGGTCGAACTGCTTGCGGTCGAGGGTGTACTGACGCGCGCGGTGCCAGCAATCCTCCGCCGCACCGAGGGAGCCCCAGGAGATGCCGTAGCGGGCGCGGTTGAGGCAGCCGAAGGGGCCTTTCAGGCCGGACACGTTCGGCAGCAGCGCGTCCTCGCCCACCTCGACGTTATCCATAACGATCTCGCCGGTGATGGAGGCACGCAAGCTGAGCTTGCCGCCGATCTTCGGAGCGGACAGCCCCTTCATGCCCTTTTCCAGCACGAAGCCGCGGATCTGGTTGTCGTGAGCCTCCGACTTCGCCCACACCACGAACACGTCTGCGATGGGGGAGTTGGAGATCCACGTCTTGGAGCCGGTCAGGCGATAGCCACCGTCCGTCTTCACGGCGCGGGTCTTCATGCCGGCAGGATCGGAGCCGGCATCCGGCTCGGTCAGGCCGAAGCAGCCCACGAACTCGCCGGAGGCTAGTTTCGGAAGGTACTTCCGGCGCTGCTCCTCCGTGCCATAGGCGTAGATCGGGTACATCACCAGGGAGGACTGCACGCTCATCATCGAGCGGTAGCCGGAATCGACCCGCTCCACCTCGCGGGCCACGAGGCCGTAGGCCACGTAGGACGCACCGGCGCAGCCATAATCCTCCGGCAGGGTCACACCGAGGAGGCCGAGCTCGCCCATCTCGTTGAAGATGGCACGGTCCGTCTTCTCCTCGCGATAGGCCTCGATCACGCGGGGCAGGAGTTTGTCCTGAGCGTAGGCTCGAGCCGTGTCCCGGATCATGCGCTCATCGTCGTTCAGAAGCTCATCGAGGAGCAACGGGTCTTCCCACTTGAGCTTCGCGAGTTCCTGTTGAGCACCGGCCATGATGATCATCCTTCCATACAAGGAATGCGGGCGCCGGCGTCAGGCCAGCCAAACCCATTGAATTTGAGCGGCAAAATCGCTCTGGACAGACCAAAAGTAAATCGACATCTTCGCAGCAGGTTATTCTCAACCGGAATGAACGTGTGTTTCGTCGCGGCTTCCTGCCCAATGTGGGCAATCTCCTCGCCTTCGAGGCTACGGCCCGCCATGGCAGCGTGTCACGAGCCGCCGAGGAATTGAACCTGACGCAAAGCGCCGTCTCGCGCCAGATCCAGCAGTTGGAGGAGTCGCTGGGCGTCTCCCTGTTCAGCCGCTCCCGGCAGCGGGTGGTGCTTACCGATGCGGGGCGTCTGTATGCGTCCCAGGTACGCAGCACCCTGTCCGAGCTGTCCGACGCTACCCATCAGGCCATCGCGCTCTCGGGCACGACCGGCGTGTTGAACCTTGCAACCCTGCCGACCTTCGGCACGCGATGGCTCATTCCGCGCATTCCCGGCTTCTTCGCCCAGCATCCGGGCGCGACGGTCAATTTCGGCGTTCGGCTCGTGCCCTTCGACTTCACCGCCGAGCCTTTCGATGCGGCAATCCATTTCGGCGAGCCGCACTGGCCTGGAGCCGTATGCGAATTGCTGCGGACGGAGGAAGCTGTCCCCGTCTGCAGCCCGGCCTATCGGGAGCGCGAGAACCTGCGTTCACCGCAGGACCTGACTCGCGCTACCTTGCTGCAGCAGAGTACGCGCCCCACCGCTTGGGCGGAATGGTTCGCCAGTGTCGGGGTCGAGATGGGCAATCCCCTGCGCGGCCCGCGCTTCGAGCAATTCGCCATGGTGGCTCAGGCGGCAGCGGCGGGCCTAGGCGCCGCCCTGATTCCGCATTTCCTGATCGACGACGAACTCGCCTCGGGTCGCCTGGAAATCCTCTTTCCCAACAGTCTCGTCAGCGGCGGCGCCTATTACCTCGTCTACCCGGAGCACAAGGCGGAGACGCCGCTGCTGCGCTCCTTCCGCGACTGGATCCTGGACCAGACCCGTCAGGGATAGACCCGCTTCGGCTTCATGGTCCTGAAACTCAGAGTCAGGGCCACACAAGCACAGACGAAGATGGCGCTCACCATCGACACAGATGTGCCGTTGTAGAGGGCGCTGACCAGCGCGATGACCACGGCGCCCGTGCTGAGCTGCAGGGTGCCCATGAGAGCCGAGGCCGTGCCGGCGACAGGGCCGTGCTCCTCAAGGGCAAGCACCGCCGTGGAGGGAATGACGAATCCGAGGCAGCCGAACGACACGAACAGCAGTCCCCACAGGACGAAGGCATTGTCGACACCGAGTAGCGTCAGCACGAACAGCAGCGTTACCGGAACGGCGAAGCAGGAGATCGCGATCCGCACCACCCGCTCGGCACCGAAGCGGCGCATGAACGTGCTGTTGAACTGAGCGCTGCCGATGAATGCGATGGCATTCGACGCGAAGATCATGCTGTAGGCCGACGGCGTCATGCCGAAATGCTCGATGAAGATGACGGACGAGCCGGCGAGATACGCAAAGAAGCTGGCCTGGCTAAACCCGCCGATGAAGGCGAGCCCGAGAAAGCGCCGATCCTTCAGCAGACTTCCGTAGGTCCTGAAAGCCTGAGCGATGCCCCCCTTGCCCTGATCCGACTTGTGGGTCTCGGGCAAGAGGAAGAGCACGACGGCAAGGCCACCCAATCCTATGAGGGCAATGGCCCAGAAGATCACGCGCCAGCTGAAGAACGCCGTCAAGGCGCTTCCGGCGAGCGGCGCAAGGATCGGCGAGACACTGAAGACGAGCATGCTGGTTGCCATGAGCCGGGCCGCCTCATGCCCGGTATGCAGATCCCGAATGATCGCCCGCGGGATTACCATGGCCGCGCAGGAGCCGACGCCCTGCAGGAAGCGAAAGGCAATGAGGGTCTCCACGTTCGGTGCAAAGCTGCAGCCGATGCTTGCCAGCACGAACAGCCCCAGTCCTGCATAAAGCGGCGGCTTGCGCCCGAACCGGTCCGAGAGCGGCCCATAGGCGATCTGACAGATGGCAACCGCCAGGAAGAAGCTCATGAGGCTCATCTGCACGCCGCTCACGTCGACCTGAAGCTCGCGCGCGATCGCCGGAAAGGCAGGCAGGTACATGTCGATGGCGAAGGGCCCGATGGCGGAGAGCATGCCGAGGACGAGCGCGTTGCGCAGAAAGGCGGACTTCATCGAAAAAGGCTTTCTTCAAAACGGCCTAAGTGCCGGAACCGAGAAATCAGCCTGCCCGCTTCAGCGGGCGGGCCAAGCATGTCATCGGGAGATCCGGGAGGCGCCCCAGAGCCAATCGTTTCTGAGGACGATGTGCCGTTTGTATGCCGTCCGACAGGGAGGTCAAGGCGAAGCGCATCCGTTCCGGATTAAAGTCCGCTCCCACGGTAATGCTTACTCTTCGTTAACCATGAATGGTCATAGCTGGTTAAACATCCAGCTGAATGGGCCTGTCCGCTCCAGGGTTTGGCCCTCCAGCGAGCCAGACTGCATCGGCTGATTGGCTGGCCACCAGAGTTTCACGTTCCGCATGATCGCTTCAATGCCCGGGAATCAGATGCACTTCGGCGCTGCGGCGCCCGAGGCCTCTGTCGCCTGTGACCACCGGCATGGGGGCGGTTCTAGCAGGTTCATGAAGTTGCTCGCCGCCGCAGCCGCCCTGATGAGTGTCGCCGCGTGCGCAGGCCGCTCGGATCTCGGTTATGCGAGCCTGAATTCCGAGGTTCCGGCAACCCGTGCAATCATTGTCCCTCCGCCGGGCGGCCCATCCGTTGTCGCTGTTCTGCAGCGGACGTATCAGAACGGGATCTCGCAGGAGATCGCCTTGTCGACGGCCTCGCTGACGAGCGGGCAGAATGCCTTCTATGCCAGCATGCTCAACAACACCGCGAGCAACATGGAGATCCCGGAGACGCTCTCCTTGTCTCCTCTTACCCCAGACCGGATCGAGAGGGAGATGGAAGAGCGGATCCCCGGGGTCGAGATGCAGACATCCCTCGTCTACGTTCAGAACAAGTTCGGCCCCTTCGGATTTGCCACGGGACGCTCCGCCTCAGGCGACCTGTGCCTTTATGCCTGGCAGCAGATCGAACCTGACAAGCCTGCCGTTCTGGTGCCCGGGGGAGCGATCTCCGTCCGCCTGCGCCTGTGCGATGCCGATGCCAGCGTCGATCAGCTCCTGCGGGTCATGTACGGTTATACGATCGCGGCCTATTACCGTCAGGAATCCTGGAATCCCTATGGGGATCCACCATCCCCGCCTGCAGGGTTTGGCCAGGCCGACGCGCCGATGTATCCGCTGGGCCTCGACAGGAGGGACGACGCCGTGATCCGCCGGCGGGTCCTGTCCACGGAAAGCCGCCGCATCGCTCCTCCCGATGAGACATCCGAGCGCCTCATCGACAAGGATACGGTCGTGCCAGCCATCCCCGCTCCATCCTCGCCACAGAATTCTATGCCGCTGGGCGGGTATCCCGTGGTGCCACCCCCTCCGATCCAGTAAAGACTAAGTCTATCAATATAAACGTGATAACATTATATATTGAATTATTTACCTATGTGACATTAAGCCTAAGCAACGATACAGATATATTAATAGACCTGCCCTTAGTCTTGAACTAAGCGTGCACTCTCTCACGCGAACACTCAAGCCGAGAATCCGGACAAATGCGAGCAGGTCTTATCGTGGCCCTTTGGGCAGTGGCGGCGATCCTGATTGTCTCGCTTGTCGTTCTTCCCATCAGTCTTCAGGCGCATCTCGTTGCAGGCCTCACGGTCGTGGCCTGCATGATCATCATCAAGTTCTTCCGGGCTCAGGGGATCTGGCGCCAGATTGCCCTGGCCCTGGGTACAGCCATTGTCCTGCGTTACGTCTTCTGGCGGACCACCAGCACCATCCCGCCGATCACGGAAGTGGCGAACTTCATTCCCGGCTTCCTGCTGTATCTGGCCGAGATGTACAGCGTCACGATGCTGTTCTTAAGCCTCTTCGTGGTCTCCAGCCCGATGCCTTCGCGCAAGGCACCCCAAATCGACCCGCACAACCTGCCGACCGTCGACATTTTCGTTCCAAGCTACAACGAAGGCGCGGACCTCCTGGCAACCACCCTCGCGGCTGCCAAGGCCATGACATATCCGGACGATAAGCTGACCGTCTGGCTTCTCGACGATGGCGGCACCGACGAGAAATGCAGCTCTCCGAATGCAGTCACTGCGCAGCAGGCCCGGGAACGCCGCGCAGAGCTGCAGGCACTATGCGCTGCGCTCGATGTCCGCTACCTGACCCGCGCCCGCAACCTGCACGCCAAGGCCGGCAATCTCAACAACGGCCTCGAGCACTCCACGGGCGACTTGGTTGCCGTCTTCGACGCCGATCATGCCCCGGCCCGGAACTTCCTGACTGAGACCGTCGGCTATTTCACGGCGGACAAGAACCTGTTTCTCGTCCAGACGCCGCATTTCTTCATCAATCCCGATCCGCTCGAGCGGAACCTCGGCACGTTCCAGACCATGCCGTCCGAGAACGAGATGTTCTACGGCGTCATCCAGCGCGGCCTCGACAAATGGGATGCATCCTTCTTCTGCGGCTCGGCTGCCGTACTCCGGCGCGAGGCATTGCAGGAGACAAACGGTTTCAGCGGCGTCAGCATCACGGAAGACTGCGAGACCGCTCTCGAGCTCCATTCCCGCGGCTGGAAGAGCGCCTATGTGGACAAGCCCCTGATTGCCGGCCTGCAGCCGGACAGCTTTGCCAGTTTCATCGGCCAGCGCTCGCGCTGGGCGCAGGGCATGATGCAGATCATGCGCTACAAGTTCCCGCCCTTCAAACGCGGGCTGAAGCTGTCGCAGCGCCTGTGCTACATGTCGAGCAGCATGTTCTGGCTGTTCCCGTTCTCGCGCTTCTGCTTTCTCGTTTCGCCGCTCTGCTATCTCTTCTTCTCGCTGGAGATCTTCACCGCATCAGGAGGCGAGTTCTTCGCCTATACCTTCACCTATATGATGGTGAACTTCATGATGCAGAACTATCTCTATGGTCGCTACCGCTGGCCATGGATTTCGGATCTCTACGAATATGTCCAGACGATCTACCTTCTGCCTGCCGTGCTGTCTGTGATCGCCAATCCGAGCAAGCCCACCTTCAAGGTCACGTCGAAGAATGAGACCATGGACGAGAGCCGGGTCTCGGAATTGGGAACTCCCTATTTCATCATCTTCGGCATCCTGCTCCTTGGTGTGGTCGCCACCGGCGTGCGGGTCTGGGCGGAGCCCTACAAGGCTGACCTGACCCTTGTCACGGGAGCCTGGAACGTCCTCAATCTAGTCATCGCGGGCTGCGCCCTCGGCGTTGTGTCGGAGCGGGCGACACGCCGCCAGAGCCACCGGGTCCGCGTCGAGCGACCCTGCCGCTTTGTCATGGGCGACGAGATCATCGATGCTGTCCTGCGGGATGTGTCGGTCGGCGGCGCAAGGCTTCATGTGCCTCCCTCAGTCGAGCCCAAGCTGAAAAAGGGAGCCGCAGGCACCATCGAGTTCCAGCCTTTCGCCAACCTTCCGATCCAGCACCTGCCGGTGGAGATCCGCAAGGTCGGCATGGACGACGACGGGCTGCTGCTGGGATGCCGCTTCATGATCGAGAAAGCCGAGCACCGGAAGATGATCGCGGACCTCGTCTTCGCCAATGCGGATCAGTGGAGCGACTTCCAAAGGAACCGGCACTATGACATCGGTGTGCTGCGCGGAACGCTCTGGTTCTTCATGGTTGCGTTCTACCAGACCGGCCGGGGCCTCTCCTATTTCTTGGGCTTGCAGCGGATCGGCAGTTCTTCCCCTCCGGATCCATCTATTGCCGCAGCCGTCAAGTAGAGGTGTGTCGTGCGCCGCGTTCTGATCCCTCTCCTCCTAGGGCTGCAAGCGATCGGCGCACAGGGCGCCTTTGCCCAGGCGACTCCGTTCAACATGGTGCCCAACGGCTCGAGTGCGCCACAGGCAAGCCCCGCTCCTGCACCAAGTCAGGCCGTGCCTTTCGACATGCGCCAGCCCGGCTCGCCACCTGCCGCAGCACCGGTTCCACGACCAGCAGATCCGCAGCCGGCGCCACCAGCCGGCACAGCCGCGCCCTTCAGCATGGGACCGCGCAATGCAGCTCCCTCCGCAGGAACGGCTGGAAACGCTCCTCCGCCCGGCCGTGCGCCGGTCGCCACAAACGCTCCAGCGGCGCGCAGCGCTGCGCGCATCGAGCGGCCGATCCTTCCCTTCGAGACGATTCGCTTCGAAGGTGAAACCGACGCCAGGTCCTGGACCTTTCATCTCACGCAGGACGAGGCCGCGAGCGGCACCACCCTCTCGATAGGCTACAAGAACGCAGTTGTGGTCATGCCCGAGGGCTCTCGCCTGAGGATCATGATCAACGGGGAATCCGTGCTCGACACGCCGATCTCCTCGTCGAGCGACATCAGGCGCATGACAGCTTCCGTTCGTCCCGGTCTTCTCCGCCCGGGGCAGAACATCATCCGCATGGAAGCCCTTCAGCGTCACCGGACGGACTGCACCATTGCGGCGACCTATGAGCTCTGGACCGATGTGGATTCGGCATCCACGCGCCTTATCTTCGCCGAGGGAGCGACCAAGACCCTGCGTGGCCTAGACGATCTGCCGGCCGTCGGAGTCGACAATACGGGTGCGACGACAATCCGGGTGGTTGCACCCAAGATCTACCGGCCGGAGATCCGGGACCGGCTTCTGCGTCTCGTGCAGATGGTTGCCCTGCGTGGGCGCTATGCTCATCCTGTGATCCAGGTCATGGAATCCGATCCGGGTCCCTCGCCCGTCGGAACGATCAAGGTCGTCATGGGTCTTGCCAGCGAGTTGCGCGGCCTGGTGACCGGCATTCCGGATGCCGCCACGACACAGCCATTGACCATGATGATGCAGGAGCCGGGCTCCATCGGCTCGACCCTGGTGGTGGCAGGACCCACCTGGCAGGACCTCGACACGGCGATCGGGATCGTCAGGGCTCAGATCCTTAATCCTCTCAATGCCGAGCGCGGGATGATCGACACGGCTTCCTGGCACTGGCCAGAGGTTCCAACCGCGTTCGGCGATCAGTCGTTCCGCTTTGCGGACCTGGGCGTGCCGACGCAGGAGTTTTCCGGCCGGCGCCTGAAAGCTGACCTCGCCATCAACCTCCCCTCGGACTTCTATGCCACCGAGTATGGGGAAGCGATCCTGCACCTCGATGCGGCCTATACGTCGGCGGTCCGGCCCGGCAGCCATGTGAACGTGTTCGTCAACGGCCAGATCAGCACGCAGATGACGATCACCGCCCAGGGCGACATCGTCCGGCGGCATACCGTCCGGGTCCCGCTCAAGAACTTCAAGTCCGGACTCAACCGCGTCACCATCGAGTCAGCGCTGATGACGGACGCAGACGCACGCTGCGCGCCGGGAGAAACCCTGTCCGAGACGAACCGCTTCGTTCTGTTCGACACCACCACCCTCGAATTTCCGAAATTCGGGCGGATCGGCCGCCTGCCCGATCTGGCGGTTCTCGGCGCCGGCCGTTTCTCGGATGAAGACCTTCCCACGACCGTTGTGCTCGCGCGTCCCGACGCGCTGAACCTGTCCGCTGCCGGAACCCTCCTGGCCCGCATGGCGCGCAATGCCGGTCAGCCGGTGCGGGCGCAGTTCGCCAATGCGGCCTCCGCCGAAGATGAGTCCGTTCTGTTCATCGGCGCCGTCGACCAGATCCCGCCCGGCATGCTCAACCGGGTGAGAGTGACGGAGCACCTGCGCATGATGTGGCCCTCGACACCGGTTGCAGGCGACAAAGGTGCGCCGCAGACGGCAAGCGCGGATTTCACGATGCCCCTGAGCCAGGCATCGCCCGACCGCTCGGCCACGGCCTCAACCGACGAAGTGCGCAAGCGCTGGTCGGATACGTTCCAGCGCCGCGGTATCGTTCAGCAGACAATCGGCACCGTGCAGGACTGGCTGGAGAAAACCTTCAGCCTTTCCCTCTCGTCATTGAGTCTGGAGGAGCGGGCCGATGCGCCCTACGAGCCGCCGCAGCGGGCGGCTCTGCTCATGGCACAGAGCCGCAGTGAAGGATCCGGAGTCTGGACCCTGGTGACGGCCCGCACGGATCGTGCTCTGGCAGACGAGATGGCCCGTCTGGCCAATCCCATGCTCTGGTCTCAGGTCTCAGGACGAGCCGTCGCTCTGGATCCGAGGGAAATGAAGCTGCAGATCGAGCCCATCAACGATTATCGCTTCGTGCAGACGCAGCCGCCCTCGCTGACGAATCTCCGCCTCGTTGCGGCGAACTGGATGTCCGCAAACATCCTCCAATATGCTCTTATCATGCTGGCATGCTGCACGTTCTTAGGGATCACCACCGCCCTGCTCTTGAGCCGATTGGGACGACGCTCATGACGGCCCGGGTGCCGCGCCTTGCACCGCTCCTGCCATGGCTCCTCGCCATCTTCTCCCTCGTCGTGGCCCCGATGGCATTCTCCCAGAGCCTCTCCGTGCAGCCGCTGAAGATCGCCGGCACCGTCTCGTCGGCCGATTGGGAGGCTTACCGCTCCCGCTTCGTTGAGGACAGCGGTCGTGTGGTCGACACCGCCAACGGCAATATCAGCCACAGCGAGGGACAGGGATACGGCCTCCTCCTCGCTCTGGCGGCCTCCGATCGGCGCTCCTTCGAGCAGATCTTGAGCTTCACCTTCACCGAGCTCCTGATTCGGGACGACGGCCTAGCGGTGTGGAAGTGGGATCCCAGCGCAAAACCCAGGGTGACAGACCGCAACAACGCTACCGACGGCGATCTTCTCATTGCCTATGCCTTGGCAAAGGCGGGAGAAGTCTGGCAGGAGCCCCGTTACACCGCTGCCGCACAGAAAATCGCCAGAGCCATTGGCAAGAATACGTTCGGTCGCAGCGGCCGCTCCCTGGTGCTTCTGCCCGGTGCCGATGGCTTCGGAGCCGGGGATCGTCCCGATGGCCCGGTGGTCAACCTCTCCTACTGGGTTTTCGAAGCCTTTCCCGTGATGGCGGCGCTTGCGCCGGAATACGAATGGAACCGCGCCTGGCGCGATGGAGTCCTGCTTCTGCAGCAGGCAGCCTCGGGCCGCGTGCGACTTCCGGCGGATTGGCTTTCTCTTGAAAGCGGGTTGCAGCCCAAGCCTGCGGACGGCTTCCCGCCCGAGTTCGGTTACAACTCCTTAAGGATACCGCTTTACCTGTTGAGAGCAGGGATGACTGATTTGGAGTGGCTGAGAGCCCTCAAGCAGCGCTGGTCTGCGGAGAACGAAGGGGTTGCCGTGGTCAACGTGGTGACCGGACAGATCCGGGAACGGCTGACGGACCAGGGCTATGTCATTCTTCACGCGGTTCTGGCCTGTGCGCTCGACGGAACGCCTGTTCCGGCAGCGCTGAGGACGTTCGAGCCGAGCCTCTATTATCCGTCCACCCTGTACCT
Source organism: Microvirga sp. CF3062 (assembly GCF_036314045.1). Lineage (NCBI taxonomy): Bacteria > Pseudomonadati > Pseudomonadota > Alphaproteobacteria > Hyphomicrobiales > Methylobacteriaceae > Microvirga > Microvirga sp. CF3062. The sequence goes on along the minus strand of NZ_JAYGGN010000003.1, from coordinate 398,847 downwards.
TTTGGCAAAATCCCTGCTGGGTGAGAAATATCCGCAATGCGTCTCGTCGGCAGCGCCATAACGACTGCAATCCTGATCCTGGGATTTGCAGCGATTGCGCAGCAGACCGGCCCCGGCGGTGCCCAGCCGCCTGCCGGATCGCCGCCGTCCGAGGCGCCTCCCGCCAACGGCTCCCAGCCGCAGGTCGATGAGTCCGCTCTTCGTTACTTCGCATCTCAGGGCGATACCCGCCGTGTGAATGCGGAGATCGCCCGGCTGCGGGCGCTTTATCCCAACTGGACGCCGCCCAGCGACCTGTCGCAGCTCTCGGCGGGCGGCGGCAGCGCTCCGCCCGATCCGATCATCGAGCGTTTGTGGAACCTCTATCGCGAGGACCGGATCGCCGAAGTCCGCGCGGCAATCGCCGAACGCCAAGCCTCGGACCCGAACTGGAAGCCACCGGAGGAACTGGTGACGGCCCTCCAGACGGTGGAGGCGCGCCGCCGTCTGGTCAATGCATCCGATTCCAGCCAATGGCAGACCGTGCTGTCCGTGGCGACCGAGGCGCCCGGCCTTCTCACCTGCACGAACGTGGACGTGCTCTGGCGCGTGGCGGAGGCGTTCGCCAGAACGGATCAGCCCACCCGGACGCGGGATGTCTACACCTATCTCCTGACCAACTGCTCCAACCCGGCCGAGCGCCTCGCGACGTTGCAGAAGGCCCTCACTCTTCTGCCAGAACAACAGGTCGCCGATCTGCTCCAGTTCGAGCGCAGGACCGGCGAGACCCCGGACGATTTCAGCTCCATCCGCGACGAGCTGGCCCGCCGCAGGGTCGAGCGGGCCTCCCTCGACAGCAAGACGACCGCATCGGCCGAAGACCTCGCGGCGGTCGAGCGGCTGATCAGGAACACGAACGAGGCCGGGCCCGTGCTGGTTCTCGGCTGGTACAACTACCACCATGGCAATCCGGCCCGAGCGCTTGAGCTGTTCAAGACGGGCCTCGACCGCAACGGCGGCGCCAAGGCGGCGGAAGGCTATGCCATGTCCCTGCGGGCGCTCGAGCGCCTCACTGAGGCCGAGGCCTTCGCCTATGAATGGCGCGAGCGCGCGCCCGAAAACATGAAGATCTACCTGGACATCGCCACGGCGCTCCTCGGCCAGGATCCGCCGCCACGACTCGATGCACAGGTAGTCACGCGGATCGTGCCGGCGGTGACGGCGCAGCGCTTCCCCGACGGAGCCCAGGCCCTGGGCTGGTACTCCTACAACACGCAGCAGATCCGGACCGCGCGGGACTGGTTCCGCACGGCTCTCGGCTGGAGGCCTGAGGACGAACCCGCGGCCTATGGCCTTGCCCTGTCGACGCAGCGCCTGAACGAGCGCGCGGCGTTCAATGCCGTTGTCGCCCAGTGGCGGGGTCGTTCTGAGCGCATCGCCGATCTCGCGGACGGCACCAATCCTGCCTCCGGGCGGCGATCCGGCCCGGTCCAGCCTCGGGCCGAGATGGATGCAGTGCCGCGCCCTGCCGTTCCCCGCCAAGTCACTGTGGAGCGTGTCGAGCTCGAACAGCCTCTCGTCCGGACCGAGGAGGGCGTGCGGGTCCGCCAGACCCAGGCCCGCTCCACTCTGGGGCGCAGCTGCGCGATGACGCGCAATCCCGCCGGTCTCTCGGGCGACGCGGCTCTCACGCGGGGTTGGTGTCTCATGGAGATCAACCGGCCTCTGGAGGCGGTCACCGCCTTCGACCGGGCGATCGCCACCGGTAGCGGTCGGGCCCGCGAAGAGGCAGCCTATGGCAAGTCCCTGGCTTACTTGCGCAAGAACCTGACCTCCGAGGCCGCCATCGCGGCAGCCGAGGCGCCTCAGACCCGGGCGCGCCAGGTGGAGCTCGGAGCGTCGATCCTGACGCAGCGGGCCTTGGCGGCCTATCGCGACAAACGCTACGTGGAAACCCTTCTCGCCCTGAGCGAGCGGGCGCGGCTCGTGCCGGAGCAGAACGATCTTCTGCTGATTCGTGGATGGTCCTATTTCAATCTCGGCCGCTACAAGGATGCCGAGCAGGTCTTCCGGGCGGTCCAGCGGACCGGTCACTCGGAAGAGGCCAGCGTTGGCTTGAACGCCATTCAAGAGGCCACGGGCCAGGTGTCTCAGTAGCCTGACCGCGCGGTTGCCGGAGACGTCCCGGTGCCTATCTAATGCTCACCAAGGCCTTCATCCCTCCCTCGGAACCGGCGTCCCACGATCTGATTCATGGCAAGCCTGCAGATCATCATCTTCGACGTGTGCGGCACCACCTGTGCTCTGCACCGGAGCGCCGTGCGCGAGTTCCTGCCCCTGCCCCGCCTGTGGCGTCCGCCAGTCCTGCCCCGGCCGGTCGCAGGCTTCTTCAATCTCGGCGGAGACGCAGTTCCCGTCCTCCGGCTCGACGTGCTGTTCGGCCTTCAAAAAGGTGAGGACGATCCGGAGGCCGATCTCTACCGCCACCTGATCCTGATCGGAGCCGGCAGCTCAGCCGGTCCCACCGCGCTGCTTGTCGACCGGGTTCTGGATGTGGCGACGGTCAACGCCACTCAGGTTTCCGACGTCCGGCAGGCGGAGACCCTGAACGGCTGCGTCGAAGCGGAGGTCACCTGGGGTGACCGGCTCGCTCATCTCCTGTCTGCCGAGCGAATCCTGTTGGCCGAAGAACAGCAGGCGCTGGCGGAGCTCGGGCGCCAGGCGCAGAGCCGCCTCGATGAATGGGCGGTGCCGGCCTGATGGCCGCACGGCCCATTCCTGTTCCGTTGCTCGATGCGGGCTTTCCTCACCTGAAAAGCCGTGTGATCGAACGCACGGGACATTTCTACTACCAGGACAAGGATGACCTGCTGTGGGAGCGCGTGCGCAAGCGTCTGCGCGCCACGGGCCTTTCCAGTTCCAGCGCCTATCTGACCCTGCTCGACGATCCGATCTCGGGTCCGGCCGAATGGGGAAAGTTAGAGGCCGAGATTACCATCGGCGAGACTTTCTTCTTCCGCTACGCGGAGCAGTTTGCAGCTCTTCGCGAGACCATCCTGCCCGAAATCATCGCCAGGAAGGCCGCTACGCGACGGCTGCGGATCTGGAGCGCCGGATGCTCCACCGGAGCCGAGCCCTATTCGCTCGCCATTCTCATCAATGAGATCCTCGGGGAGGGTCTCGGGGCTTGGCGCGTCAGCATTCTCGGAACCGACATCAACGACAGCGTCCTGAAAGCGGCCCGGCAGGCCCGGTTCGGCAAATGGGCGTTGCGCTCCATGCCGGATGAGCAGCGTGACCGTTACTTCGTAACCACGGGCAAGGAGCAGTGGGAGGTGCGGCGAGAGTTCCGCTCCCTGGTGCGCTTCGAGCGGCACAACCTGCTGAGCCTTCTCGACGGGACATCGCCGCTCGAACTCACCGACTTCGACCTGATTCTATGCCGGAACGTCCTGATCTACTTCCATCCCGACACGGTTACCCAAATCGTCGGGGCTCTGCGCGACCGCCTGGACGACGATGGCTGGATGCTGTTGGGCCATGCCGAGCCTAATCCAGTCTTCTCGACGATGTTGCAAACCCTGAACCTACCAGGGACTGTTGCCTACAGGCGTGGCGCCAGCGATGCGCTATTGCCGGCGCCTGCTCCGCTGCAATCCAAGACCACACTGCAGGATTGGAAACCGCTCCTGCCTGAACCGAGATCTGCAGCGTCGGCTCAAAGAACAGCCCTCCCGCGTCTCACGACGATCCTACAAAAGGCATCACCTCTTCCCGTTCCTCAGGAAGCAGGCGACCTCCTTGGCGATATCAGGACGCGTGCCAATGCGGGCGACTTCGCCGCGGCAGCCGACCTCTGCCGGAAGGCTCTCACGAAAGAGCCGCTGAGCGCCGCGCTGCATTTTTACCATGGCCTCATTCTTCGCGCGCTGAGGCATCCTGAAGAGGCTGAGAAAAGCTTCCTTAAAAGCCTTTATCTCGATAAAAACTTCGCCATGGCTCATTACCATCTCGGACTCCTGCTGCTCGCCGAGGGAAAATCGACCCCAGGGAGGCGCTCCCTCACTCATGCGGCCCAGAGCGTCGCAGCCTCGGCTGATGATTGCCCGCTCAATGAGGGGGACGGGGTGACCGCGAGGGAGCTGCGTGAGCTGGTGCGCATCCACCTCGACGCCGCAGCGCCGTCCAGACGGAAGGCATGACCATGGCGAAATCGGTGCGCCGCAAGCTGAGGCAGATCGAAAGGGGCAGGATCCGCTCGGCGGAGGAGCGGGTGCAGCATATCCTCGATGAGAGAACCGAGATTCTTGCATTGCGGCGCAAGGATGAGGCATTACCGGCGCAGGCCCTGCCGCGCGCCCTCGTCTGCGGTTCAGGGCGTGAGCGCTTCGGGATTCCTGTCGAGGCCGTCGCCGAGGTGCTGCCCCCGCAGAAATACATGCCCGTTCCGGATGGACCGCCGGCACTGGTCGGCCTGTTCGGCCGAGGCGGACGACTGGTGAGCGTGATCGATCTTGCGCTCGCGCTGGGCATCGAGCCATCCTCCGCGGAGGATGGAAGCTATCACTTCGTGCTGCTCCGCCGCGAGCAGCCGCAAGTGGCTCTCAGGGTCGAGCGCGCCCATGCGGTCGCCGATGTCCATCCCCTGACGGATGAGGAGGCCACAGGCTTCCGGACCGAGGCGGTGACCGGCTATGCGCGTGTTCAGGACGCCGGCGACCTGGGAGATACCCTGTCCCTTCTCGACACCGAGCGCCTTCTGCGCCCCTTCCTATCCTCTTCCCCTGTTCCTGGAGTCTGACGTGTCGATCTCGATCGCCAACCGTATTCTTCTTGGCTTCACCGTCATAGTTGTCCTGATGGTCGGGCTTGGCCTCTACTCCATCAACCGGCTCGACGACGTTCGTCAGACCACCGAACGGATTGTCTCGCGGGACATCTCGTTGATGCGCCAGCTGGAGGTCATCGACGATGACCAGAACGTCATGCGCAACCTGCGCCAGCAAATCATGGCAGGCTACCTGCTGCGCGCGCTCGGCCAGCAGGTTTCCTTCGAGGATCGCATCCAGGAATGGAACAGGGTGGCGGCAAAGACGGAAACAGATATCGCCCAGGCGACAACCATGACAAACGGCTTCGCCGCGCAGTCGATCTCTCAAGAGCGCGGAGCCGCCTGGCAGCGGGTCGCGGATCTGCTCAGGGAAGCCAACGAAGGTCTTCGCCAATTGCGAACAGCAAGCGAGCGGCAATTCGCGGAACTGCAGAGCGGCGATCTCGCCACCATGCAGAGAACTCAAGCTGTCCTGGATGCGCGACGCAGCGAATGGGTCAGAACCCTCGACAATGCCAGGGCCGTTCTGGCCGAGGCCAATGCCGTCGGGCAGCGGCAGGCCGGCGAGATCTACGAGAGAAGCCGAACCTCCATCATCGTCGCCGTGGCCGGTACCGCGTTGCTGAGCCTGATCATCAGCTATCTCCTGCGCTCTTCCATCATCACACCCCTCGGTGCTTTCATGGGCTTCGTCGAGCGGATCGGGCGCGGAGAGCTGGGCGGTCAGATGGCCGTGACCGGCAAGGACGAGATCGGACATCTCGGCGCCACGCTCAACTCCATGGTCGAGGGCCTGCGCCAGCTCGCGCGCCAGAGCCGCGAGGCGACCGAGAACCTGAATGCGGCCGCAGCCGAGATCCGCGCCTCGACCCAGGAACAGGCGGCCTCTGTGGAGGAACAACTGGCTGCCGTTCAGGAGACCGCCGCGACCGTCGACGAGATCACCCATTCGGGCGCCCAGATCGGCAAGCGTGCGCAGGAGGTCATCGCGTCCGCTCAAGCCGCGGCCCAGACCAGCATGGCAGGCCTGCAGGCGGTCGACGACACCGCACGCGCCATGGATGCGATCCGCGAGCAGGCCGAAGCGGTGGCGGAAAACATCGTCGCCTTGAGCGAAAAGACGCAGGCCGTCGGCGAGATCATCGCCTCCGTCAACGACATTTCCGAGCGCACGCATCTTCTGGCTCTCAATGCAGCCATCGAGGCTGCCGCCGCCGGCGAGAGCGGCCGCAGTTTCGCAGTCGTGGCCTCCGAGATGAAAACACTCGCCGATCAGGCGAAGGATGCGACCACGCAGGTGCGCTCGATCCTGGGCGACATTCAACGCGGCATCAACTCGTCCGTGATGCTGACGGAAGAGGCCGTCAAGCGCGTGACAGCCGGCAAGGAGCGCACCGACATCACGCAGCAGACGATTACCGGCATCTCGGGTCAGATTCAGGAAAGCGTGCAGACCTTCCAGCAGATCGTCGCCTCAACGAACCAGCAGCAGCTCGGCATCGAGCAGGTGATGGGCGCTCTGCAGAACATTCGGCAGGCGAGTCAGCAGACAGCCGCCGGAACACGCCAGCTCGACACGGCAGCGGCCAATCTGTCTCAGCTCTCGCAGCAGCTCCTCGGCCTCGCCGAACGCTACCGCCTGTAACAGGGCGGAACCGGAGTTGCGCGAATCGTGACGGACATCCGCAAACAGCTGCTGGCGGCCTTCGAGGCGGAACATCGAGAACATCTCGATGCGATCCGGTCTGCGCTCGATCATGCTAACCGGGGCGAGATCGACCTGACGGATGTCTTTCGCCGGGCGCACAGCCTGAAAGGCGCGGCCCGCGCCGTCGATCTGCCTTCTGTGGAAGAGGTCGCGCACCAGCTTGAGGCGCTGTTCTCGCAGGTTCTAGAGGGACGGCAATCCCTCGACGAGCCAACGATCGCGACGGTGCGGCGCAATCTGGATCTGATCGAGGATCTCGTCGCCGGCGTTCTCAAGCCCTCGGCGTCTCCCGTTGGCACGCAGCCCGCGCCTGCATTGGCGACGGCACCTCGCGAACCAGAGCCTTCACCTGCGAAAGCCGATACAGTCGCTTCCCCTGACGCCGGCGGTAGCTCATACCTGCGCGTGGCGGCCGAGCAGATGGAGGAACTCTCCACCTCCATGCATCAGCTTCTGACGCAGCTGCAGGCGAACGAAAGCCTTGATGATGTCTTGCGGCAGATCGAGATTGAGATCCGCGGCTTGAGGCGGAGCTGGGATCAGCTCCAGGAGCAGATGAGCGCATCGTGCGTGGCCGCACAGCAGGGGTTTATTTCCGGCCAGCGCAGTGCCGCATCTTTCACGCCGCGCCTGCGCGATTTCGACCAGGGCTTGAAAGGTTTGTTTCGCAGGATCTCCGCCGTAACGCGTGACCGGCGGCAGTCGAGCTGGTCCATTGAGCAGGCCGCCAGGCAGGTCCGCGAGAACATTGATCGGGTATCGCTCGTCTCGGCAGAAACCGTGTTCGGCGGCTTCGGGCACATGGTGCGGGAGATCGCTCGCAAGGCCGATAGGGATGTGCATGTGCGCAGCATCGGTCTTGATATTCAAGTCGACCGGCAGGTGCTTCAGACTCTCAAAGATCCCGTGATGCATCTCCTGCGCAATGCCGTGAGCCATGGCGCGGAAATGCCCCACGAACGGATTGCGAAGGGAAAGGCGGAACGGGCCGAAGTGACCTTGGAGTTGGCCTCACGCGGCGGCCGTTTGGTTATCAGCATCCGCGACGACGGACGTGGCCCGGATCTCGCGCGGATCGAGCAGGTCGCCATCGAACGCGGACTGCTTCAGCCCCGCGGCTCCAGCCCCCCACCGATGATGGATCAGTTGCTCTCCCTCGTCTTCATGCCGGGCTTCTCGACGGCCGGTGAAGTCGACAGATTGTCGGGCCGCGGCATAGGCCTGTCCGTTGTGGCGGAAGCGGCCCGCAAGCTGCAAGGGTCCGTTCTGCTCCGGCCCCGCTACCCGCATGGCACGGAGGTTCTGCTGAACGTTCCGTTCACGGCCGCCCGTCAGCCACTGCTTCTGCTTGAGGCGGAAGGCCGCATGTTCGGCCTGCCCGCTCACGCGGTGGAGCGTCTCCTGCGCCTCCGAACCGAATCACTGGAAAGTGTGGAGGGCCGACCGGCAGCCCGGATCGAGATCGGGGGGCAGGACGTTGTCGTTCCGGTCGTCGCCCTTGCCGCTCTGACAGGATCCCCCAATGCCCCCCTCCCTACCGAGGCCGGACACGTGAAAGCCGTTCTCGTCCGCCATGGCTCCCGAACCTGCGCCTTTGCCGTCAACGCCCTCCACGACGTGCGCACGATGCTCGTCAGCGATGTTCAGGCCATCGGATTGAACGATCTGGTTTCGGGAACCGTGCTTCTCGATGACGAGATGCCGGCGCTTGTGCTCAGCCCGGACAGGCTGATCGAGCACTGGCTTACGAACGAAAGCCGCCTCGCGACCGGAGGACTGGGCCTCACAGGGTGGGTGCAGGAAGAGGAACGCCAAGCCAGGACGATTCTCGTGGTCGATGATTCCATCACCACCCGCACCCTGGAGAAGAGCATTCTGGAGGCGCAGGGATACGAGGTTGTCCTCAGCGTCGATGGGATCGACGCCCTCCATGTGCTGCGCTCTGGCGAGGCCATGATCGATCTCGTGATCGCCGATGTGGAAATGCCGCGCATGGATGGCTTCGGTCTGCTGCAGGCAATCAAGAACGACCCGAGGCTTTCCGCCCTTCCGGTGATCCTGATGACGTCCCGCGCCGACCCGGAAGACGTGCGCAAGGGTCTCGATCTCGGCGCGAGCGCCTATATTACCAAGCAGAAGTTCGATCAGCGCGAGCTGCTGGCCACGATCGGACAGGTGTTGTGAGTTCCGTGGGATGAGTATGGCGCCGCAGTCTCGGGTTCGGGTGATGGTCGTCGAGGATTCCCTCGTCGTCCGTCAGCTGCTCGTCCATATCATTGCCAGCGACCCTCGCCTTGTGGTGGCCGCCGCCGTCAGTTCCGCCGAGGAGGCGCTGCGGGAGATCGGCCGCGTTCGGCCGGACGTGATATCCATGGATATTCGCTTGCCGGGAATGGACGGATTGGAGGCCACCCGCAGGATCATGGCGGAACACCCGACGCCCATCGTGGTCATCGCCGACAGCATCGAGGATTCCTCGCTCAAGATTTCCATGAACGCGCTACGGGCCGGCGCGCTCACGGTGGTGGAGAAGCCCGTGGGCCTCTCCAGCGCCGACTATGCCGCTATCGCCAGCACCATCTGCACCCAGCTCTACATCATGAGCCAGGTGCCCGTGGTCCGGCAGCGTTCGTTTGCTTCGTGGCGTGAGACCAGCCCATCCCGGAGCGAGCCGGAATGGAGCATGACGCGCCCGAGCATCATGGGGATTGCCGCTTCGACCGGCGGACCGCCCGCGCTCGCAAAGGTTCTCGGCGCCCTGCCTCCGGACTTTCCACTGCCGATCCTCCTCGTGCAGCATATGGGCGCTCCCTTCATGGAAGGCTTCGCCTCCTGGCTGAATGGGCTGGTCTCTCTCGAGGTGCGCCTTGCTCAGGATCAGGAAATCCCGACACAGGGCCGGGTCTATGTGGCGCCCGGCGACCGACATCTGCTTCTCTCTTCCGCAGGCACCCTGAAGCTGAGCGCCGAACCGCCGCTCGGCAACCAGCGCCCCTCGGCCACCATGCTGTTCCAGTCGATGGCACGCTCGGTCGGCCGCAGGGGCCTGGGGGTGATCCTCACCGGCATGGGCGAGGATGGCGCCCAGGGTCTCGTCGAGCTGCGCCAGGCTGGCGGCTATGCGGTGGCGGAGGATGAGAGCACCGCCGTCGTCTACGGCATGCCGGCGGCAGCGGCGCGCATGGGCGGCGTCAATGTCAGCCTGCCTCTCGACCTGATCGCATCCCGCATCCTGCGCCTGGCCCGGGGAGACGGCGAATGAGCACGGGGCCCATGACCCAGGCTGCCGAAATCCTTCTTGTCGAGGATTCGGAGACCCAGGCGCTGCAGCTGCGCCACATGCTGGAGACGAACGGCTTCCATGTGTCCTGGCGCTCGACCGCAGAAGCCGCCCTTGATGGGCTGAACGAGAAGCTTCCCGATCTCGTCATCGCCGATTATCACCTGCCTGGCATGAACGGGGATGAGCTGACCCGGCAGATGCGCCTGAACGTTCGCACCCGCGCCATTCCGGTCATCATGCTCACGGAGGCCCGGGAGCGCACCGTGGAGCGGCAGGGGCTGGAGAGCGGAGCGGACGCCTACATCTCCAAATCCGCCGAACAGGAGCTGATCATCCTGCGGATCAAGGCGCTTCTGCGCCGACGCCCATCGCTCATCAGCGATGAGCAGGAGGAGCGGCAATCTCCCAGCTTCGGAACGTTCCGCCGGGCCTGTATTCTGATCGCGGACGACAGCCTCACTCGCCGCACCTACCTCCAGGACATGCTGGCCCATGAGGGCTATGCGGTCACGGCGGTTCCGGGTCCTGTGGAAGCCCTGCGGCTCGTCCGCTCGGCTGATGCCACTTGGGACTGCATTCTGGTGAACCTGCTCAGTCCGGGCTTCGACGGCATTGAGCTCTGTCGTCAGTTGAACCTCTACCGCGGTCTGGCGCCTCTGCCGGGGGCGGATGCTCCGAGCTTTGCCATCGTGGGCCTCGGCAACGAGGAGGGCGGGCAGCTCCTCTCTCGGGCCTTTACAGCAGGCATCGACGATATCGTTCCCACGAGCATCGAGGCCGATGGGATGCGGGTGCGCATCCGTGCGCTCGTCCGGCGCAAGCTCATGCAGGACGAGAACTGGCGCATCGAGGCGGAGCTGCGCGAGCGCGAGATCGCCCTCGCCCGGGCCCGGGCCGAAGCCGCTTCGGCTGAGGCGCTCGCCAAGGCGAATCGCGAGCTGGAAGAGGCCAACGATCTCCTGAAGGGAACCCAGGCGCAGCTCGTCCAGGCCGCCAAGATGGCCTCTCTCGGCGAATTGGTGGCCGGCATCGCCCACGAGATCAACAATCCCCTGGCCTTCATCCAGGCACATCAGGGAACCGTCGAACGGCTTCTCACGGAGGTCGAGGGAAAGCTTCCGCCCGAGGCTGGCCTCGAGCGGCAGGTCCGGAAATCCCTCGACCGGATCGGCGCGATGAAGCTGGGGCTTGGCCGGATCCAGGAGCTTGTCCTGAACCTCCGGCGCTTCTCGCGCCTGGACGAAGGCGATTTCCAGACCGTCAACGTGCCCGAATCGATCGAGACCGTGCTGGCTCTCCTGGGCCACAAGCTGGGAACCCGAATCGACGTGCGACGCCGCTACAATGCGGTTCCGGATCTCTACTGTTCGCCCGCCCTGCTCAACCAGGTCGTGATGAACATTGTCGGCAATGCGGCCGATGCCATCAGGGGAACCGGCGGCATAGACATTGAAACCGAAAGCAATGAGACAACCTATACGATCAGGATCAGCGATACGGGACCGGGTATCCCACCTGAATTGCGGGAACGAATCTTCGAACCGTTCTTCACGACCAAACCTGTCGGGTCTGGAACTGGACTTGGACTGGCCATCGCCTATAGCGTCGTCCAGGCCCACAAGGGGTCGATCATGGTGAATGCGGGGCCGGCAGGCGGTGCCAGCTTCATCATCACGATCCCGAGGCAGATTGTTTCATGACCTTGCCGAGCGAGATGACTTCAACGAATGGGACGATCCTGGTCGTCGATGATGAGCCGGACATTCTGGTCGCGCTCGAAGACCTGTTCGAGAATGATTACCGGGTGCTGACGGCCTCATCTCCGACCAAAGCGCTCGACATTCTCCGCCACGAGCCGGAAGTGGCCATCATCATCTCGGATCAGCGCATGCCTGAGATGCAGGGCGACGAGTTTCTGGCCAAGGCCCGGGATGTGTCCGATGCAGAGGCGATTCTCCTTACAGGCTATGCGGATCTGAAGGCGGTTATCGGCGCGGTCAACAAAGGCCGCATCATGGCCTATGTGCCAAAGCCCTGGGATCCCACCGCCCTCTCCAACATGGTTGCCGCCGCCTATCAGCGGCGCCTGCTGGCACGGGAACTCGATACCGAACGCGCGCTCCTGCACGGACTGATGGAAAGCACGGGCGATCTGATCTCGTTCAAGGATCTGGAAGGCCGCTTCGTGCGCCTGAACGCCGGCAAGGCCAGGAGCCTCGGATGCACGGCCGGCGACTGCCTGGGTCGCAAGGAAAGGGATTACGTCTCGCCTGAGCGGGCGACGATGATCGAGGAGGCGGAGCGCCGCGCTATTCAAGCGCGCCAGCCCGACGAGGTCATCGAGGAGCGTACCCTGCCCGACGGCAAGACACAGTGGTGTCTCATCAACCACATCCCGATCCTCGACGGTCAGGGAACTGTTACCAATCTCGCCACCATCGAGCGCGACATCACGGAGCGCAAGCTGATGGAGATGCGCCTGCGCCAGGCCGACAAGATGCAGGCGCTCGGCACCCTCGCCGGCGGCGTGGCCCACGATTTCAACAACCTGCTGATGGCTGTGCTCGGCAGCCTGGACCTCGCCTCGCGCCGGGCTCCCGACGACCCGCGCCTGACGCGCCTCCTGCAGAATGCCACCTATGCGGCGGAACGGGGCGCATCACTGACCCAGAGGCTCCTGAGCTTCAGCCGCCAGCGGGACCTGCGTTTGCAGGCTGTGGACGTGAACCAGGTCATCGCCGGCATGAGCGATCTCCTGTCCCGCACGCTCGGCGGCGTGATTCGGATCGAGCGGCATCTCGCGGATGATCTCTGGACCGCCATGGTCGACCCGGACCAGCTCGAACTGGCCATCCTGAACCTGTGCATCAATGCCCGGGATGCCATGGCCGAGAACGGGGTTCTCACCCTCGCGACCCGCAACGAGGTGATCGGGGAAGGCCGGATCACCGATCTCACCGGCGGGGATTACGTGGTGATCTCGGTGGCCGATACCGGCACCGGCATTCCGCCGGAGGTCCTGGCGCGGGTGCTGGAGCCCTTCTTCACTACGAAGGAAGTAGGCAAGGGCACGGGCCTGGGTCTGCCTATGGTCTATGGTCTTGCGCAGCAATCCGGCGGCACGGTGACGATTCACAGCACGGTTGGTGTCGGCACGACGGTGGAACTCTATCTCTCACGCGCCGCCAAGACACATGACGGCAGGCATCACGAGGAGCAGTCCACCGCCCCCGATGTTCGCAAGGTCCGCATCCTGCTCGTGGATGACGATGCGGAAGTGCGTACGGTAACATCAGCCTATCTGAGCGAGATGGGCCATCGGGTCGTAGAAGCGGCCGATGGAGCCACGGCCCTGGACATCCTGAAGGCCGACGACCAGCTCGATCTGCTGATCGCGGATTTTGCGATGCCCGGCATGACGGGAACCGATCTCGCCGAGAAGGCCCATGAGACCCGGCCAGGTCTCGGCGTCCTTCTCGTGACCGGATACGCTGATCCCACGCGCGTTCCGGATGGCTATTTGATGCTGCACAAGCCCTTCAGCCGTGCCGAGCTTGCCGCGAAGGTCGGTGAGGCGGCCGGTCGGAAGCAGGAATGATAGGTTCACGGGCAAGGTCAACCCCTCGCCCGACTGTGGAAAAACCTGCCCTTGACAGGGGTTGGCCAAGATTATGTGGAATCGCGGAAATTTGACCAGAAAAGCGCGCTTTGAGGCTGCCGCATGGGCAGAAAATGGTTAATTCTCTCTAAAAATTATCCATTGTTGCATGGACAGATTGACAATATCGGGGCTTCGCACCTTAACTCCGTCACAGAACGGCCACGACTAGAGCCGTCTCAGAGGACTACAGGTAATGAAAAAATCAGCCCTTTTCGCAGCCATCTGCGTTCCGGCCTTCCTGGCCGCCGCTCCCCTGGCCGCCAAGACCCTCGTTTACTGCTCGGAAGGCAGCCCGGAGAACTTCTACCCCGGCGTGAACACCACCGGCACGTCCTTCGACGCCGCTGAGCAGATCTACAACCGCATCGTCGAGTTCGAGCGCGGCGGCACCAAGGTCGTCCCCAGCCTCGCCGAGAAGTGGGAAGTTTCCGCCGACGGCATGGTGTACACCTTCACCCTGCGCAAGGGCGTGAAGTGGCACTCCAACAAGAATTTCAAGCCGACCCGCGACATGAACGCCGATGACATCGTGTTCATGTTCGAGCGCCAGTGGAAGGAAGATAACGCCTTCTTCAAGGTCACGAGCCCGAACCACTCCTACTTCAACGACATGGGCATGCCCAAGCTGCTGAAGTCGGTGGAGAAGGTGAACGACAACACGATCCGCATCACCATCAATCAGCCCGAGGCTCCCTTCCTCGCCAACCTCGCCATGATGTGGTCGAGCGTGCAGTCGAAGGAATACGCCGATGCCATGCTGAAGGCCGGCACCCCGGAGAAGATTGACCAAGAGCCGATCGGCACGGGCCCGTTCTCCCTGGTGCAGTACCAGAAGGACGCCATCATCCGCTACAAGGCTTTCCCTGAGTACTGGGCTGGCAAGGCGAAGATCGACGATCTCGTCTTCTCGATCACGCCGGACGCCTCGGTGCGCTGGGCGAAGCTCCAGAAGGGCGAATGCCACGTCATGCCGTATCCGAACCCGGCTGACCTCGAGGCCATGAAGAAGGATCCGAACGTCCAGATCCTTGAGCAGGCCGGCCTGAACGTTGGCTACCTTGCCTACCAGACCACGAAGAAGCCCTTCGACGACGTGCGCGTCCGCAAGGCCTTCAACATGGCCATGAACAAGAAGGCGATCGTCGACGCCGTGTTCCTCGGCTCGGGCGTTCCTGCCAAGAACCCGATCCCGCCGTCCATGTGGTCGTACAACGACTCCGTGAAGGAAGACGAGTACAACCCGGAAGCCGCCAAGAAGCTGCTCGCCGAGGCTGGCTTCCCGAACGGGATGGAAACCGACCTGTGGGCGATGCCGGTTCAGCGTCCCTACAACCCGAATGCACGCCGCATCGCCGAGCTCATGCAGGCCGACCTCGCCAAGATCGGCGTGAAGGCCGAGATCAAGAGCTTCGAGTGGGGCGAGTACCGCAAGCGGGCCCAGGCCGGCGAGCACCAGATGGCCCAGCTCGGCTGGACCGGCGACAACGGTGACCCGGACAACTTCCTGCACACCCTGCTGGGCTGCGCCTCGGCGCAGAGCGCTTCCGGCTCGAACATCGCGAAGTTCTGCCACAAGCCCTTCGACGATCTCGTGACGAAGGCGAAGGTCACCACGAACCAAGCCGAGCGCACCAAGCTCTATGAAGAAGCTCAGAAGATCTTCAAGGAGCAGGCTCCCTGGTTCACGGTGGCTCACGCCGTGCAGCTGAAGCCGATCCGCAAGGAAGTCGTGGACTTCAAGCTCTCGCCGTTCGGTCGCCACACCTTCTACGGCGTGGACATCAACAGCAAGTAAGCTCACTTCCCTTCAACCTACGGCGGAGCGGCTTTTGAGGCCGCTCCGCCTTTTTACATTCGGCCGATGCTCCGCTTCATCCTCACTCGAGTCAGCCTGATCATCCCGACCTTTCTCGGGATCACATTGCTGGCCTTCTTCCTGATCCGCCTCGTGCCAGGCGATCCGATTGAAACCCTTGCCGGCGAACGCGGGATCGATCCTGCGCGCCATGAGCAGCTCCGCAAGGAATACGGCTTCGATCAGCCGATCCTCGTCCAGTACGGGATTTATCTCTCCCGCGTCCTCCAGGGCGATCTCGGCAAGTCCATGATCACGCAGGAGCCGGTGCTGAGCGAGTTCTCGGCGCTGTTCCCGGCCACCATCGAGCTTGCCACCTGCGCGATCCTCTTCGCGCTTCTGCTCGGTCTTCCGGCCGGCATCATCGCGGCTATCAGGCGAAACTCGATCTTCGACCATGGAGTCATGGGCATTTCGCTCGCCGGTTATTCCATGCCGATCTTCTGGTGGGGCCTCATCCTCATCCTGCTGTTCTCGGTGCAATTCGACCTGACACCCGTCTCCGGCCGCATCGACGTGCTGTACTACATCGAAGCGACGACCGGATTCCTGCTGATCGACACGCTCCTGTCGGATGAGCCGGAGGCCTTCTGGTCGGCGGTCAAGCACCTGATCCTGCCTACCATCGTGCTGGGCACGGTGCCGCTCGCAGTGATCGCCCGCATGACGCGCTCGGCGATGCTGGAGGTTCTCGGCGAGGACTACATCCGGACCGCCAAGGCCAAGGGTCTCTCCCAGTTCCGGATCGTTGCCCTGCATGCCCTGCGCAATGCGCTGATCCCCGTCGTGACGGTCATCGGCCTGCAGATCGGCGTGATGTTCACCGGCGCGATCCTCACCGAGACGATCTTCTCCTGGCCGGGCGTAGGCAAGTGGCTTATCGACGCCATTTTCCGCCGCGATTATCCCGTCCTGCAGGGCGGTGCGCTGCTGCTCGGCATGGTCGTCATGAGCGTGAACCTTCTCGTCGACCTCGCCTACGGCCTCATCAATCCTCGCATCAGGCATACGCGATGACCACTGAAACCATGGAAGCTCCGGCCGTCGCCGCGCCGACGGCCACTCCCCCTCACCCCTTGCGCGAGTTCTGGGGCTATTTCAGCTCCAACCACGGTGCCGTCGCCGGTCTCGTGATCATTGTCGCGGTCGTGCTTGTGGCGCTGCTGGCCGATGTGATCGCCCCCCACGATCCGAATCTCACCAACACCACGATCGCCCTGAAGCCGCCGTTCTGGCAGGAGGGCGGCTCGATCGCCTACCCGCTCGGCACGGATCCCATCGGCCGCGATATCCTGTCCCGCCTGATCTACGGCGCGCAGCTGTCGCTTCTCATCGGCATCGTGGTGGTGGCGATCTCCATCGCGATCGGCACCGTTCTCGGCCTCGTGGCAGGCTTCTTCCGCGGCCTGACCGAGATCTTCATCATGCGCCTGATGGACATCATCCTCACGCTGCCGAGCCTTCTGCTCGCCATCGTGATCGTGGCGGTGCTGGGCCCCGGCCTGATGAACGCCATGCTGGCGGTCGCCCTGGTGATCCTGCCGCATTACGTGCGCCTTGCCCGCGCAGCAGTGATCACCGAAACGTCCAAGGATTACGTGACGGCGGCCCGCGTGAGCGGTGCCGGCACGACGCGCCTGATGTTCAGGGAAGTGCTGCCGAACTGCGCCGCTCCTCTGATCGTGCAGGCATCTCTCGGTATCTCCACCGCGATTCTGGACGCGGCAGCCCTGGGCTTCCTTGGCCTTGGCGCGCAGCCACCATCACCTGAATGGGGCACCATGCTGGCCGATGCCCGCGAGTTCGTTCTCCGCGCCTGGTGGGTCGTCACCTTCCCAGGACTTGCGATCCTCATCACGGTGCTTGCCTTCAATCTTCTAGGCGACGGTCTTCGCGACGCCTTCGATCCAAAACTGAAGCGCTGATCATGGCTCTTGTTGAAATTGAAAACCTGTCGGTCGAATTCCCGACCCAAGGCGGCATCATGCGAGCCGTCGACGGCGTGAGCCTCAAGCTCGAAGAGGGCGAGGTTCTCGGCGTCGTGGGCGAGTCCGGCTCCGGCAAAAGCGTCACCATGCTGGCCCTCATGGGCCTGATCCCCTACCCGGGCCGAGTGAGAGCCGACAAGCTCATGTTCAACGGCCGCGACCTCCTGACGATCTCGGACAAGGACCGGCGCAAGCTCACCGGCAAAGATGTCGCGATGATCTTCCAGGAGCCGACGACCAGCCTCAACCCGTCCTTCACGATCGGCTTCCAGCTCACGGAAACCCTGCGTCTGCACGAGGGCATGGATCGCAAGGCTGCCGAGCGCCGGGCCGTCGAACTTCTTGGTCAGGTCGGCATCCCCTCACCGGAAAGCCGGCTGTCTGCCTATCCGCACCAGATGTCGGGCGGCATGAACCAGCGCGTGATGATCGCCATGGCCATCGCCTGCAATCCGAAGCTGCTCATCGCCGACGAGCCCACCACCGCTCTCGACGTGACGATCCAGGCGCAGATCCTCGACCTGCTCGTATCGCTCCAGAAGGAGCGCAACATGGGTCTCGTCATGATCACCCACAACATGGGCGTGGTGGCCGACACCGCCAAGCGCGTGATGGTGATGTATGCCGGGCAGATCATGGAGGAGCGCTCCGCCGACGACCTCTTTGCGTCGCCGCAGCACCCCTACACGGCGGCCTTGCTGGCAGCGCTCCCTGAGCGCAGCGAAGGCGGCCGTCTGGCGACGATCCCCGGCGTGGTGCCCGGCCTCTACGACCGTCCGAAGGGCTGCCTGTTCAGTCCGCGCTGCGCCTATGCCACCGAGCATTCGCGCAACGTGCGCCCTGACCTGCGCTCCTGGGCGGGCGGCCATATCCGCTGCCATTATCCGCTCGGCGATCCTAACCGGAACGCCGAAATTCAGCATGATCATCCCGTTGGAACGGAGGCTGCGTCGTGAAGGCTCCCGTTGTCGAAGCCAAGGGCCTGAAGCAGGTCTACAAAATCAAGCGCGGCCTGTTCAAGGAGCCGGCCAACCTGCAGGCCGTTGGCGGCATTTCCTTTGCCATCGAGCCCGGCAAGACCCTTGCGGTCGTGGGCGAGTCCGGCTGCGGCAAGTCCACGCTCGCCCGCATGGTGACGCTCATCGAGAGGCCGACCGAGGGTCAGCTCACCCTTGACGGCATCGATGCGGTCAACCCGCCGGCAAACTACGCCAAGGATCTGCGCCGCATGGTGCAGTTCGTCTTCCAAAACCCTTATGGTTCGCTCAACCCGCGCAAGAAGGTGGGCACGATCCTGGAGGAGCCGCTGGCCATCAACACCAAGCTCTCGAGTTCCGAGCGCACCGAGCGTGCGCGGGCCATGATGGCGAAGGTGGGCCTGCGGCCCGAGCAATACGACCGCTATCCGCACATGTTCTCCGGCGGCCAGCGCCAGCGCATTGCGATTGCCCGTGCGCTCATGCTCTCGCCGAAGCTCGTGGTGGCGGATGAGCCGGTCTCGGCGCTCGACGTATCGATCCAGGCGCAGGTGCTCAACCTTCTCGCCGACCTGCAGGAAGAGTTGGGGCTTGCCTATCTTTTCATCTCGCACGACCTCGGCGTCGTCCGGCACATCGCCCATGACGTGCTGGTCATGTACCTGGGCCACGCGGTCGAGCATGGGCCGAAGGAGAAGATCTACGCGCGTCCGCTGCATCCCTACACGCAGGCGCTTCTCTCCTCCACGCCCGGCATCACCGGCGTGAAGCGCAAGCGCATCGTGCTGAAGGGGGAACTTCCCTCGCCGCTCAACCCGCCGAAGGGCTGCGTGTTCTCCACCCGCTGCCCCTATGTGACCGAGCGCTGCAAGGTCGAGCGTCCTGTCCTGCGGGAACTCGACGGGCGGCAGGTCGCCTGCCACTATGCCGAGAACTTCCTGAAGGAAGAGGCGGCTTAAGGCATCATCAAGCAGGCAACGGCAGTCGCTTGGCTGCCGTTGCTTCATTCATGCCCGACGAGTTGACAGACTCCGGCAGCTTCTCCTCGCCGGTGGCCACCTTCAGGCACTGCACCACAGAATCGCGCAGGGACGAGACATAATAATTGGCGCCGAGTGTCGCGCGCATCGTCTCGCTCTTCAGCACGGCATCCTCCGCAGGCCATAGGCCAACCACGGTCGGAGCCTTCGACTTCTGCTTCAGCCGCCGCAGCAGATAGCGCAGATGGGCCGGCGTGCCGCTGATCTCCAGGTAGCTGATGCACACCATCTGCACGCCGGTCATGTCCAGGTTGAAGATCTGCCGGCGCGACACGGCCTCATGCGGCACCACGCGGGTGCCGAGCCCATGCTTGCTCAGGAGTTGCGCGAGCATTTCCGACGCTGCCTCGTCGAGAGGCCCGCGACCCGCGATGCACAGCACCGCCCCTTCCGCCCTCCAGGCTTCCGGAATCCGGCTCTCCTCCGGCAGTGCCTCGGGCGCCGCCGGATCCTTGTTGGCAGGCCTCTCGCTCGCAGGAGATGCCACCGGCTCATCCTCGGTATCCTCCGGTTCAGGCTCCACATCGTCATGCCCGCCCAGATCCTGAACCAGTGCGCGGATCACATCCCTGACCTGATCGAGCTGGCGATGGGTAAGAACGCCGCGCGTCGCATCGTTGGCCGCGAGCTGGAGCCCTCTCAGGGCAACCTCATCGTAGTAGGAGGTCAGCGAGCGTTCCTTCAGGAGCAGTTCGGCGGATTCCAAGGCTTCGTCCGGATCGCCCGCAAGCATGCGCTGGTAGAGGTTCTCGTCCGGCGTCAGGGCTGGCCTGTCGCCGAGAAGCACGTCGAGGAACTCGAGCCGCTCCACATGGCGCCCCAGCACCACCAGGCAGAGAGTCAGGGGTGTTGCGATCAGCAGGCCGACCGGTCCCCAGAGCCAGGTCCAGAAGATGGCCGAGATGACGACCGAAAAAGGCGAAAGACCCGTGCTCTGCCCATAGACGATGGGCTCGACCACATGGCCCATCAGGGGCTCGCCAATGGCGTAGAGCGCCAGGGTCATCAAGGCCATGGTCCAGCCGGGATCGACCGCAGCCGCGAGCAGGATCGGCGGTACGGCGGCCAGGAACGATCCGATATAAGGCACAAAGCGCATCAAGGCCGCAAAGACGCCCCACAGGATCGGGCTCGGCACCCCGATCAGCCACAGGCCGGCCGCTGCCACGACACCGAAGGACGCGTTCAGAGCCAACTGGGTCAGGAAGTAGCGGCTGAGGCGCCGCGCGGCATCGTCCATGGCGGCCGTGGCGCGATGCAGGTCGCTGGCCCCGAACAGGCGGATCATGCGGTCACGCAAGTCCTCGCGCTGCATAAGGATGAAGACCAGAACCACAAACACGATGCCCATAGTGGCCAGGGGCTCGAGCAGGGGCAACAGCACATTCCGGGCGACCTGGGCCGGCGTCGGATCAGGCTCGTGCACCTCCACCGGGAGAGGCCTCGGCTCCTCGGGTGGCAGGGACGTGGCGGGATTGGAAGGCGCTTGCGCCTGCTGTTCCGGCGGCGGCTCTGCGACGGCCCGGTCGAAGCGCCGGCCGAAATCCTTTAGGAGTGCCGGCAACTTGCCGAGCGATCCCTCGCGTAAGGAGCCGATCTTGGTCTCGATGGTGCTCTGATAGCGTGGCAGGTCGGTTGCCAGACCCGCCACCTGGAAGCCGATGACAGTGGCCAGGGACACGATGATCCCCAAGGCGACCAGCACGGCAATGATGACGGCCGGCACCCGACTCAGGCGCGACCGACGCAGCAGCTCGACGAACGGCGCGAGCACGAACGCCAGCAGGATGGCGAGCACCACAGGCAGGAATACTTCCCGCCCGACATAGAGCGCAGCCAGCACGACGACACACACGGCCAGGGTCAGCAGGCCGGAGAGCCCCGGAACGCCAGGCGGTTCGACTTCCGTCTCCGGAGGGGGCACGGGTGTGGGTGCGGGACGCATCTGTCGATCTCTGCAGGCCGCGAGACGATCTCGCTGGCCTGCAAACAACGTGCTCAAGCCTGAAACGATCCTTAACCTTGGCCGAAAGCTTGACCGCTCGTAACGCTGGGACCTTTTGCCATCTGCAAGCCTTAAGGATCCGAACCCATCTCATGGGTACGGAATCCCCGCCCAACGGCCTCATACCTTCATGTCGATCACCAGACGCAACCTTCTGATCGGGGCAGTCCTTGCTGCCTCTTCCACCGCCCAGGCTCAACAGGACAAGTCCATCTCGATGTCTGTCAACGCACAGCGCAACGCGTTCAAGAGCGGCGGCAAGGCCATTGCCGTCGAAACCTTCCAAGGATCCGGCACCTCGCCCCATCCCACTCTTGTCATGCTGCATGGCGCCGATGGCTTGGGCTATAACAGCCAGTATCGCGAAGCGGCCCGCACCGTGGCGGCAGCCGGCTATCAGGTTCACTTGGTTCACTATCTCGACCGCACGGGCGAGAAGCGGGCTTCGTTCAGCACCATGTTCCAAAACTTCATGCCCTGGATGAGCACCGTCCAGGACGCCCTCACCTTTGCGGCCAATCATCCGGGTGCCGACTCGAGCCGCATCGGCATCGTGGGCATTTCCTTAGGAGCAGCCTTAGGGCTGGCCGTGTCGAGCACCGATCCTCGCGTGAAGGCGCTGGTAAACTACTTCGGCCCGCTGCCGCAGGGCGCGATTGCCGCCACCTCGCGCCTGCCGCCGACCCTGGTGCTGCATGGTTCGGCCGATCCTATCGTGCCGGTGGCCAATGCCTATGCGGTGGAGGCCCTGCTGCGCCAGCAGAACGTGCCGCACGAGGTTAAGGTCTATCCCGGCCAGGGCCATGGCTTCAGGGGCGCGGCGGAAGAGGATGCGACCCGCAGGGCCCTCGCCTTCCTGCAGCGCCATCTCGCCGCCAGCCGGGCCTCGACGAATTCAGGCCCTCTTTCCGTCGATGGCTGACGCGTCTAAGACTTCTCATCTTCAGATCATCAGACAGGAGCAATCATGACGGCTTCAGACGCGGCTCTCGCAGGCAATCCCCTCCTCACGCAATGGTCGACTCCGTTCGGTCTTCCGCTCTTCGAGAGCATCGTGCCGGAGCATTACAGGCCCGCCTTCGATACCGCGCTCGCCGAACAGCAAACCCAGGTTGCCGCCATTGCCGAGAGCACCGAAACCCCCACCTTTGTCAACACCATCGAGGCCCTGGAGCGCAGCGGCCGGACGCTCAAGAAAGTCGGCGGGGTGTTCTTCAATCTCGCAGGCTCGCACACCAACGATGCGATCCAGGCCATCGAGCGCGAGATGGCACCGATCCTCGCCAAGCACCGCAACAGCATCTTCATGAACGAGGCGCTCTACAAACGCGTGGCAACGCTCTACGACAAGCGCGAGAGCCTCGGTCTTAATCCTGAGCAGATGCGTGTCCTCGAGCGCTATCACATCATCTTCGCGCGCGCCGGTGCCAGGCTCGGACCTGACGAGAAGAAGCGGCTCGCCGCCATCACCGAGCGGCTTGCAAGCCTCGGCACCCAGTTCTCACAGAACGTGCTGGCGGATGAGAAATCCTATCAGCTTGTCCTTGATGGCGAGGCCGATCTCGAAGGCCTGCCCTCTTTCTTGCGCGAGGCAGCCGCCCAGGCTGCCGAAGAGCGGGGCTTAAAGGGCAAGTCCATCATCACGCTCTCCCGCTCCAGCATCGAGCCGTTCCTGCAATTCTCCAAGCGGCGCGACCTGCGTGAGCAGGCCTTCAAGGCCTGGGCCGCGCGAGGCGACAATGGCAATGCGACCGACAACAAGGCGATCATCGCGGAGACAGCGGCCCTGCGCGCCGAGCGGGCGAAGCTCCTCGGCTACGAGACCTTCGCCGACTTCAAGCTCGCCGACACCATGGCGAAGACGCCCGACAACGTGATGAAGCTCCTCAACGACGTCTGGACGCCGGCCCGCGCCCGTGCGGAGGAGGAGCGCAACGACCTGCAGGCTCAGGCGCAGTCCATCGGCGACAACATTGCCATCGAGCCGTGGGACTGGCGCTATTATGCGGATCAGGTGCGCATGGCGCGCCACAATCTCGATGAGGCGGTCATCAAGCCCTACTTCCAGCTCGACCGGATCATTGAGGCGTCCTTCGAGACCGCGCAAAGACTCTTCGGCCTGAGCTTCCAGGAGCTGAAGGACTTCCCCAAATATCATCCCGATATCCGCGCCTGGCAGGTTTTGGATGCGGACGGCCAACCTGTCGGCATCTTCATCGGCGATTATTTCGCGCGCTCGTCGAAGCGTAGCGGCGCCTGGATGAGCGCCTTCCGGTCTCAGGAACGTCTCACCGGCGACATCCGTCCGATTATCGTCAACGTGATGAACTTTTCGAAGGGCAGCGCGGGCGAACCGTCGCTCCTGAGCTTCGATGATGCACGCACGCTTTTTCACGAATTCGGCCACGGCCTGCACGGTCTTCTCTCGAACGTGACCTACCCGCTGCTCGCGGGCACGGCCGTGTCGACGGATTTCGTGGAGCTTCCCTCGCAGCTCTATGAGCACTGGCTCTCGCAGGCCGATATCCTGCGCCGC
Source organism: Microvirga sp. CF3062 (assembly GCF_036314045.1). Classification (NCBI taxonomy): domain Bacteria; kingdom Pseudomonadati; phylum Pseudomonadota; class Alphaproteobacteria; order Hyphomicrobiales; family Methylobacteriaceae; genus Microvirga; species Microvirga sp. CF3062. The sequence continues at coordinate 374,984 of NZ_JAYGGN010000003.1, read as the reverse complement.
TACGCAACCCATTACCGGACGGGCGAGCCGATCCCGGAAGACCTGCTTGAGCGCCTGATGGCAGCACGCAACTTCAACCAGGGCTTCGCGACCATAGAGTACCTCGCCTCGGCCTTCGTCGATCTCGAACTGCACCGACGCAACGACCTGAGCAATCTCGACGCGTCCGCCTTCGAGGCCGAGACCCTGCAGAAGATCGGCATGCCACGCGAGATCATCATGCGCCATCGTACGCCGCATTTCACGCATGTGTTTTCCGGCGACGGATACTCGTCGGGTTATTACAGCTATCTCTGGTCGGAGGTCCTGGACGCCGATGCCTTCACGGCTTTCGAGGAGACGGGCGACGCCTTCAACCGGGACATGGCGGACAAGCTCAAGCGCTTCATCTATTCCGCCGGCAACCTGCGCGATCCGGCCGAGGCTTACACGGCCTTCCGGGGACACCTGCCCACGGCAGACGCGCTCCTGGCCAAGCGTGGATTGGTCGCTTCAGGGGCCGATGCTTGAGTGAGAAAGGTGGCGGGCTCGAGAGGGCCCGTCACGCCGTTCCAGTGACGGCTTCGCGGGTCCGTCTCGGCATGTGAAGCCGGATCCGACCGATGCGAGGGATATCCTTCGGGGTTACCTCGGAAGAGGCGAGCGGGCGCAGGATGCTTTTCAGGAAACTCATTCCCTTGGGATCAATTTCCAAAGCCTTGGCATCGAGCACCGGCATGGGCGCCTTCCCCTACTGTTTTGTGTTTATCTGGAAACGCAACGCCTACAAAGAAGAACCTACTTGGATGAGCAAAGTTCCTTCCGTCAGCGAGAGAACCTCAACTCGCTGACTTGGCGCGATACCTCTTCTGGAAGCAAGATAGACGATGGAAAATGGGCTTTATTGGGGCTGTCGGGGAAGCGCTGTGGCTCCAGGCAGAGCCCTCCGTGCCGGCCGTACTTGGCCCCTCCCAGCCCTTGAACCGGCATGTCCATCAGGTGCCCGTCGTAGAACTGAACGCCGGGCTCCGTGGTCCAAAGTTCCATGGACACCCCGCTCTTGAGCGACGCCAGGGTCGCGGCGTGCCGAAGCTCGCCGTAGGGTCCCTGCAGCACATAGTTGATGTCGTAGAGGATGCGCTCCTGCGTGAACTCGGCCGCGCCGATGGGCCTCAAGGTGGTGAAGTCGTAGCCCGTATTCGCCACGCGCCGGATCTCTCCCGTCGGGATGAGATCCGGGCGGGTCGGCGTAGTGTAGTCGGCTGCGATCATCAGGTGGTGCGCGAGAATGTCCGTGCTGCCGTCGAGATTGAAATAGCCATGAGTGGTGAGGTTGACCGGCGTCGGCTGATCGCAGGTGGCCTCAAGCACGATCCGCAGACCGCATGAGGGCAGGAGCGTGTAGGTGCAGGTGGCAACAAGCCGGCCCGGATAGCCCATATCGCCATCCTCCGACACGAGGCTCAACGTGACACTGGTGTCGGTGTGATCGATGATGCTCCAGAGCCGCGTGCCGAAGCCCATGGTGCCGCCATGCAGCTGGTTGCGGCCCTCATTGGCATCGAGACGATAGGTCTCCCCGTTCAGGGTGAAGCACGCGCCTCCGATGCGGTTGGCGTGGCGTCCGACGATGGCGCCGAAATAGGGGGAATGAGCGACGTAATCCTCGATGGAGTTGAGCCCGAGCACCACGCCCTGCGAGCCGCTTGAGGAGGGCACGACGAGATCGCGCACCACCGCGCCCCAGGTCAGGACCTTAATTTCCATGCCGTCAGGGCCTGTGAGCGAGACCTGCAGGGCGTCCTGACCGTTGAGGGAGCCGAAGCGCTCGATGCTCATGGTATCTACCCCTCGAAGATGTTGGCCTTAAGCCCGCGGATGCCGCCGGTCTCCACCTTGAAGAGGTGGCCCGCCATCACATCGATATGCGGGTCACGGCCGATGGCGGCAGTGGTGATGTAGAGGGTGGTGAGATCGGGTCCGCCGAAGGCGCATTTCGTCACCTGGGCGGTCGGAACCGACACGGTGCGCTCCACCGAACCGTCGGGAGCAAACCGCGTGATGCGTGAGGCGCCCCAGTGGCAGACCCACACATGGCCCTCCGCGTCGACCGCCATGCCGTCCGGATGGCCCCAACTCTGCTCGAACCGGGTGAACGGACGCGGCTCGCCGATCTGTCCTTCACCGGCATCGAGGGCATAAATCGTCTGGCCCGTCGTGTCGGTCGCGTAGATCCTCTGCCCGTCATGGCTGAAGGCCGGACCGTTGGTGACCACGAACCCGGAATGGAACTGGATCAGTTCCTTGCCGTCCCAGCGCCAGAAGGCCCCGGAGGCATTCTCCTCCTCGTCGTCCATAGTGCCGAAATAAATCGCCCCGTCCGGCCCCACATGGCCGTCATTGATGCGGTTGTTCGGCTTGTCGCTGTCCGGCGACACGAGGGGCTCGACCGCGCCGGTTCTCAGGTTGAACCGGGCCAGCCCCGACTTGAAGCCGGCGACCACCACATCCTCGTCAGGGGTCAGGGCGATGAAGCCGATCCGCTCGGGCGCATCGACACGAAAGTGCTCCTTCGTCTCTGGGCGATAGCGCCAAACCCCCGGGTTCTTGATGTCGACCCAGAACAGGGTGTTCGAGCGGTGGTCCCACACCGGCCCCTCCCCCAGCATGCAGGCGCTGGCCACCGCCACATGCGGCGTCTCCGGGTGAACGGCTGGATGGGTCATGGCTCCCCTCTGAGGCTGATGGTTTTCTCTTCGCTCTGCCGGTAACTCCGGCCGCGTCCGTTGGGTCCCGTCGGGCTATGCGCTCTCGGCGATCTGCCGGGCCAGCCGCACGAGGCTCAGGTCCGACCCGGCAGGCCCCATGAGCGACAACCCCAGCGGAGCGCCCGACCGGGAGGCGAGCGGGATCGACACCTGAGGCAGGCCTGACAGCACCGACAGGCAGAGCAGGTTCAGGGCGTTGTTGCGGTAATCGTTCAAGGATTCGTCGCTCTCGGTGAGGAGCGGGGCGATGTCGGGCATGGTTGGCAGGATCAGCACTGCGTCATCGAGCAAGGCGCTGAACCGCTTGCGGAAAGCGGCGCGAATCACCTGGGCTTCCGTGACCTGACCGTCCGTGACAGCCTTCGAGAATTCGAACCGGTCGGCCACGCCGGGGCCCAAGGGCGGATTGTAGCGCTCGATCATCGGCCCATCGACCGTCCAGGCCTCCCGGCTCTGGATGTAGCGCATGGCCCAGTAGAGCGCCGTGAAGCCCTCCGTCGCCACATCGACCTCCTGGGGCTCGCCGAGCACGAGTTCGGTGCGGCGCAAGGCCGGTGCGAGCGCCTCCCGCACTTGCCCGTGGAGCAACCCGAAAGCGTCCCGCGCTAGGAGTACCCGAGGCTTCTGCGGCAGGGGCGTACCGTCGTCGCCCAGCAGAACCGCGCCCACCTGCTCGAAGGTGGCGCCGTCACGGGTGAAGTAGCCGCAGGTGTCGTAGGATGGAGCCAGATCGTGGCAGAACTCAAGGCTGACCCGGCCATGGGTCGGTCGGATCCCGAAGAGACCGCAATGGTTGGCGGGCGCCCGCACAGACCCGCCTGTATCGGTGCCGAGCGCGAAATCGCACAACCCGTTCGAGACAGCCGCCGCCGAGCCGGAGGACGAGCCGCCCGGAATGCGGTCGGGCGCGCCGCCGTTCACCGGGGTGCCGAAATGGGCGTTCTTGCCGCTCATCGAGAAGGCAAGCTCGTCAGTGATCGTCTTGCCCACGAGCCGCGCACCGGCATCGAGCAGCTTCTGGACGGTCGGCGCCGTGCGGGTCTTGATGCCCGACATGGCGAGCATGTGAGGCGATCCCGCGCTCGTCGGATAGCCCGCCACATCGAACAGGTCCTTGGCGGCAAAGGTCAGGCCAGACAAGGGCCCCGTCGGCGCATGGGGAACCGAAACGGCCGGATAGGGCATGAAGGCATGGGCAGGATCGTTGTCGAGAAGCATGGATCTGTCACTGAAAGAGACGAAGGAGGAGCGAATGTGTCATCCTCTCCTAGCGCATCGTGCGGAAAAGTGGATCCGGTTTTCCGCTAAGAACGATGCGCCAGCTTAAAAATGAGCATCGGATTGATCCGATGCTCTAGGCTGGAGCAAGTCGGGATTTAGAGAACCTTGGCAGTTTGTGTCTTTCTTCTGGACTCGATTGGCCCTAAATCCTCGCACATTCTCGATTGAAGGGACGCCTTAATGGCCAAGTTTTCGACGATCCGCTGGCTGGCTCTTGGAGCGGCGCTCGCCCTCGGGGCACCGGCGGCTCAGGCGCAGCAGGCTCCGATCAAGATCGGCGAGCTGAACTCCTACGCCCAATGGGCGGCCTTCACCGTGCCCTACCGCAACGGCTGGCAGATGGCCCTCGAAGAGATCAACGCCAAGGGTGGTGTGCTCGGCCGCAAGATCGAGATCGTCTCCCGCGACGACGGCGCGACCACGGGCAGCGCCACCCGCGTGGCGGACGAGCTCGTGAGCCGCGAAGGCGTCTCGCTGCTGTTCGGCTCGTTCCTGTCCAATGTCGGCGTCGCCATGGCCGACTACGCCAACCAGAAGAAGATCGTCTATATCGCGGCCGAGCCGCTCACCGACGCCGTGACGATGGCGCAGGGCAACCGCTACACCTTCCGTGTCCGGCCCAACAACTTCATGCAGGTCGGCATGCTGGTGGATCAGGCGAAGGCTTCCGGCGCCAAGCGCTGGGCCATCGTGGCGCCGAACTATGAATACGGCCAGTCGGCGGCGGCCGTCTTCAAGCGCCTGATCCAGGAGCGCGTGCCCGGAGCCCAGATCGTCGCCGAGCAGTATCCGGCGCTCGGCAAGATCGAGGCGGGCGCCACCGCGTCGGCCATCGAGCAGGCCAAGCCCGACGGCATCTTCAACGTGCTCTTCGGCCCCGACCTCACCCAGTTCGTCCGCGAGGGCAACACCCGCGGGCTCTTCGAGAGCGCGACCGTTCTTTCCCTTCTGACCGGCGAGCCCGAATGGCTCCTGCCGCTCAAGGACGAAGTGCCCGAGGGCTGGACCGTGACTGGCTATCCCTGGGACGAGATCAAGGAGCCCAAGCACAAGGCCTTCATCGACGCCTATCGCGCCAAGTACAACGACACGCCGCGCCTCGGCTCGCTCTTGGGTTACATGGTCGTCACCATGATCCGCGACGCTATCGAGCGCGCCGGCTCCACCGAGACGGAAGCGATCATCAAGGCGCTCGAGGATGCGAAGTTCGACACCGTGATCGGCCCGGTCACCATGCGCGGCATCGACAACCAGTCCACCATGGGGGCGTGGGTGGGCAAGCTCGTTCAGAAGGGTGCTGCCGGCGGCATGACCGACTGGACCTACAAGGACGGCGCCTCGTTCATGCCGACGGAGGCCGAGGTGAAGGCGGTTCGGAAGGACTAGACGTTGAGCGCTCGGCACCCTTGCACCCTCCCCTTGAGGGGGAGGGTCGGCCGCAAGGCCGGGGTGGGGTGGAAACGCGACCTCACGAATGTCTGCGTTTCCACCCCACCCCGCTCGCGATGCTCGCGACCCTCCCCCTCAAGGGGAGGGTAAAGAATGGACCTCGCCTTCCTGGCCGTTCAGGCCCTCAGCGGCCTGTCCAGCGCCTCCTCGCTCTTCATCACCGCCTGCGGTCTGACGATCGTCTTCGGCGTTACGCGGATCGTGAACTTTGCGCACGGTTCGCTCTACATGATCGGCGCCTATACGGCCGCGACCCTCGTGCCGCGGCTGCTCGAACTCTCCTTCGGGCCCGTCACCTTCTGGGCCGGCATTCTCATCTCGGCCGTCATCGTCGGGATCATCGGCGTCATCATCGAGGTGCTGCTCCTGCGGCGCATTTACGGCGCGCCGGAACTCTTCCAGCTGCTCGCCACCTTTGGCGTGGTGCTCGTGGTGCAGGATCTCGTGGTGCAGGTCTTCGGCCCGCAGGACATCCTCGGGCCCCGCGCTCCGGGCCTGCGCGCGCCGGTGGAAATTCTCGGACGACGCTTCCCATCCTACGAACTGGCGCTGATCGCTGCCGGGCCCATCGTGCTTGGCCTCGTGTGGCTGCTCCTGCGCAAGACGCGCTTCGGCGTGCTGGTGCGCGCGGCCACGCAGGATCGCGACATTGTGGCGTCGCTCGGTGTCAATCAGGCCTTGCTGTTCACCGGCACGCTGTTTCTCGGCGCCTTCCTCGCAGGCCTCGGCGGCGCGCTGCAGATCCCACGCGTTTCGGCCAACACGGGCATGGATCTGTCCATCATCGCGGAGGCCTTCGTCGTCACGGTGGTCGGCGGTATGGGCAGCGTGCCGGGCGCCTTTCTGGCGGCGCTCATCATCGGGCAGCTGCAGGCCTTCGGGATCCTGATCTTTCCAAAGAGCACGCTCGTCGTTGTCTTTCTCCTCATGGCAGTGGTGCTGGCGATCCGTCCCCACGGCTTCTTCGGGCGGGCCGAAATCATCGGCGGAACTCATGCGGTGGGCATTGCCAGCCGCGCTCCCATGCCGGGCCGGCAATACATTCTGTTCATCATCATCGCGGCTCTCGCCAGCTTCCCGCTGGTGGCGGATGCGTATCTTCTGAAGGTCGCGACCGAGATCCTGATCTTCGCGCTCTTCGCCTTTAGCCTGCAGCTTTTGATCGGCGTCGGCGGCGTCGTGAGCTTCGGCCATGCAGCCTTCTTCGGCCTCGGTGCCTATGGCGCAGCGCTTGCCGTCAAATGGTACGGTGTCTCGATGGAAGCGGCCCTCCCGCTCGGGCTTGCGATGGCGGCGCTCGGCGCCGGGCTGGTCGGTGCCTTCGTGGTGCGCCTGTCCGGCATCTATCTCGCCATGATGACGCTCGCGGCCGCCCAGATCCTCTATGCGGTCGCATTCCAATGGGTGGAGGTCACCGGCGGCGACAACGGCATCGTGGGCGTGTGGCCCTCGCCTTGGGCGAGCGGGCCGATCCCCTACTACCTCCTGACCGCCGCGCTGACGGTCGTCACGGTGCTGCTTCTGAAGCGCATCATCGACGCACCGTTCGGCTACTCGCTTCGGGCGGCTCGCGACTCGGATTCCCGTGCAGAGGCCATCGGCCTGAACGTTCGTCAACATCGCTGGCTTGCCTTCATGATCGCCGGCGCCGCGGCAGGACTCGCAGGCGGGATCTATGCGTTCTCCCGCGGCTCGGTCGATCCGAGCCTGCTCGGCATCTCCACCTCCGTGGATGCGCTCACCATGCTGCTGCTCGGTGGCATCCAGACCGTGATGGGGCCGCTTGTGGGCGCTGCGGCCCTGCATGCCTTGCGCGACTGGCTCATGCCTCTGACGTCGCTTTGGCGGCTGCTTCTGGGCCTGAGCATCATCGCCATGGTGCTCATCTTCCCGCGCGGCCTCGTGGGCACCGTCCGCGACTGGTGGGAGGCGCGGGCATGACACTTCTTGCCGTGAACGGCCTGCACAAATCCTTCGGCGGCGTGGTGGCGGCCCGCGACGTGACCTTCACGGTCGAGCGGGGAGAAATGCTCGCCATCATCGGACCGAACGGCGCCGGCAAATCCACCGTGTTCAACATGGTCGGCGGCCAGCTTAAATCCGATCGTGGACAGGTTCTGCTCGATGGACAGGACATCACCCATGCCTCGCCGCAAAAGCGCTTTCGTCGCGGCGTGGGACGCACCTTCCAGGTGGCGCAGACGTTTCTCTCCATGAGCGCTGCCGAGAACGTCCAGATGGCGCTGATCAGCTGCGCCCGGCAGAGCAACGGCCTCTGGGCCCCGGCCCGGGAGCGCCATCGCGAGAAGGCCGTCGAACTGCTCTCGCAGGTCGGCATGGCGGAGGCGGCGGATGTGCCCTGCTCGGCGCTCGCCTATGGCGATGTGAAGCGGGTGGAGTTGGCCATAGCACTTGCCGGCCAGCCCAAGCTGCTCCTCATGGACGAGCCCACCGCCGGCATGGCGCCGGGCGAGCGGGCGGCGCTCATGAGCCTCACCGCCTCCATTGCCGAATCCCAGGGCATCGGCGTTCTCTTCACCGAGCACGACATGGACGTGGTCTTCGGCCATGCGGTCCGGGTGCTGGTGCTCCTGCGCGGCCAGATCATCGCCTCCGGAACGCCGGACGAGGTCCGGCAGGATGAGCAGGTCAAGCGCGCATATCTCGGCGACGCGCGCGCCCTGGAGCCCCTGAGAGGAGTGAGCCCTGCATGAATGCGCCGCTTCTCGAGGTCTGGGATCTCCGTGCCTTCTATGGTCGCGCCCAGGTGCTGTTCGACCTGACGTTCCGGCTCCAGGCCGGCGAGGTCATGGCCCTGGTCGGCCGCAATGGAGCAGGCAAGACCACCACCTTGAAGGCGATCATGGGGCTGGTTTCGGCCTCGGCGAGGCAGGCCACCTTCAAGGGGCATTCCTTGGGCAGGATGCCCACCTACAAGATCGCCCGGCTTGGCCTCGGCTATGTGCCCGAGGACCGGCGCATCTTCACCGATCTCACCGTCGAGGAGAACCTGGAGACCGGGCGCCGGCCCGCAGTCGCCGGACGCTCGCCCTGGACGCCGGAGCGCCTCTTCCGGCTCTTTCCCAATCTCGCCGAGATGCGGGGTCGGCGCGGCAACCAGATGTCCGGCGGCGAGCAGCAGATGCTGGCCATCGCCCGCACCCTCATGGGCAACCCGGATGCGATCCTGCTGGACGAGCCCTCCGAGGGCATCGCCCCCGTGATCGTCCAGATGATGGCCGAGGCGATCCGGGCCATGAAGGCGGAGGGCGTGGCCGTGCTCCTCTCCGAGCAGAACTGGGCTTTTGCGGCGGGCATCAGCGACCGGGCCTGCGTGATCGAGCGCGGCGAAATCCGCTTCCAGGGCTCCATGGCCGAGCTCATGGCAAACGAGGCCCTGAGGGCGGAGACGCTGGGGGTCTAGGACAGCCTGCTTTCGGAAACAAACCGGGCCCTTAAACCATTGACGGAGCGGACCGAAAGTCCGATATGCAGCCCATCGGCGCACCCTCCTGCGCCCCATCCCAGAACCCACGCGAAGGATTCCCCGTTTCATGGGCGTCATCCATGTGACCGACCGGGCCGGCCAGCGCCACACCCTCGAGGCTGTCGAGGGCTGGCGGGTCATGGAGATCATCAGGGATTGGGGCCTGCCCATCGAGGGCCTGTGCGGCGGCGCCTGCGAATGCGCCACCTGCCACGTCTTCGTGGCCGAGGATTGGGTGGACAAGCTGTACCCTGCCACGGAGGAGGAAGAGGACCAGCTCGACACCGTAGTGACGAAGCCCAGTTCCCGCTTGTCCTGCCAGATCCTGTGGACCCCCGAACTCGACGGCCTGGAAGTCACGCTCGCCCCGACGGGCGACTGACTGCCAGCCTGTCACATTGCCAAAACGAAGAGGCCATGCTTTCGGAAAGGTCTCTCGAAGGAGCCTGTTTATGACCGACCATATCGAAACGGACGTCGTCATCATCGGTGCCGGGCCCGTGGGCCTGTTTGCCGTGTTCGAACTGGGCCTCCTCGATATCAAATGTCACCTCATCGACATCCTGCCGAAGGTGGGCGGCCAATGCGCCGAGCTCTACCCGGAAAAGCCGATCTACGACATTCCCGGCTTCCCGATGGTGACGGGCCAGGGCCTCGTCGACAACCTGATGGCGCAGATCGAGCCGTTCAACCCCACCTTCCACCTCAACGAGATGGTGGAGAGCCTGGAATCCATCGGTACGCCCGAGGCGCCCCTGTTCCGGGTCAAGACCTCCGAGAACGACACCACGTTCGTTTGCAAGTCGGTGATCATCGCGGCCGGCGGCGGCTCGTTCCAGCCCAAGAAGCCTCCGATCGACAACATCGAGGCCTATGAGGGCACGAGCGTGTTCTACGCCGTGCGCAAGATGGAGATGTTCCGCAACAAGAAGGTGCTGATCGTCGGCGGCGGCGATTCCGCTCTCGACTGGACTGTGAACCTGCAGCCCATCGCCAAGCGCCTGACCCTGCTCCACCGCCGCGACGCCTTCCGGGCTGCGCCCCATACCGTGGAGAAGATGCGCTCGCTGGTCGCCGCCAGTGAGATGGACCTTCACCTGGGCCAGGTGAGTGCGCTCAAGGGCAACAATCACGTGCTGGAAGGCGCAGTGATCCGCAAGGACGACGGCTCGGAAAACCTTGTCGATTGCGACGTGATGCTGCCTTTCTTCGGGCTGACCATGAAGCTCGGTCCCATCGCCGATTGGGGCCTGAACCTGCACGAGAACCTGGTTCCGGTCGATACGGAGAAGTTCGAGACCAACGTGCCCGGCATCTTCGCCATCGGCGACATCAACACCTATCCGGGCAAGCTGAAGCTCATCCTTTCGGGCTTTCACGAGGGCGCGCTGGCGGCGCAGAAAGTGCACCGCTACGTGTACCCGGAGAAGAAGCTCCTGTTCCAATACACGACCTCGTCCACGAGCCTGCAGAAGAAGCTCGGCGTCGCGGCCTAGCGGCGGTTGGCGGCTATCGTCGCCGCTGCTTAGAGCAGGATGTTGCCGTTCATGCCCCAGCTGATGCCGAGCCCGACCGTGATCGCGAAGTTGGGAGCTGCGCTGGTGCCGGCATTTCCGACGAGGCCGTAAAGGATTCCGTTGCTGGAATCGTAACCCAGCGTCCCGGCAGCGAGCGTGGTAGGGGCACCTGAGCTGAGAGCGATGATCGACGAAAAGGCGTTGTCGGCGCCGCCAGTGATCGCGTCGATCCCGGAGAGGTCGAGCACGTCCTGGCTGCTGGTGAAATCGGCGATCACATCGCCTGCCGTATCTTCGATCGCCGCGAAGACGAAGGTATCGCGGTCCGCGCCTCCAATCAGCCGATCGAAGCCCGTCCCGCCGTAGAGGATGTCGGCGCCATCGCCGCCGTCTAGGGTATCGTTATCCTCGGCTCCATACAGTGTGTCGGCTCCGCCGAGGCCATGGAGCTGGTCGGCGCCTCTCATGCCGAGGAGTGTGTTGCCGGAGTCGTTGCCCCAAATGGTGTCCGCACGGATTCCGCCCCGAACGCCCTCGATCGACACGAGCCTGTCCCTGCCGTATCCACCCGTGGCGCTGGCATCCTGGAATTCATTTCGAAGATCGACCGCAATCGCGGCGGGGGCCAGAAAGTAATCGACGATATCGTGCCCGGCGCGGCCATTGAGAGCGTCGTTGCCCTCTCCCCCATCCAGATAGTTGTCCTTCGTGTCCCCGGACAAGGAATCATCGTGCTTGCTGCCTGAAAGGCCCTCGATGCCTTCGAAGATGTCGCGGGTCGAGTCCTCGACGCCGTCGCCAAGGACTACGTTGACGCCGGACGTGGCATGGCGGTAATCGACGATGTCCATGCCGGCACCGCCCTTGAAGGTGTTGCCGACCGTCCGCGCCGCGCCTGTGAACCCGCTGACGAAGCGGTCATCGAAGTTCGTTCCGATGACGCCCTCAATACTGATCAGCAGATCGCAGGGACCTACAGGATGAACTCCGGTATTGATCGCCCATTGCTGGCCTACGGCGAGATCGACGAAGACGCCTCCGCCGAACTGTCCTGATGAGCGATGTTTCGAGTAATCGGTGTAGTCGTACCCGTCTCCTCCATCGATGGTATCCTGAAAGTCGGAGACGATCGGGTCGTATCCGCCGTCGAGCGTGTCGTTTCCATCGAACCCCAGAAGCGATTGCCCCCACTCGGCTAACATCGAGATGTAGTTATCAAGGTGATTCCCGTTGCAGAAAATAACCCCCTGGCCGCCGACGATCACGTTCTCGACGTTGGCCGCCAGATGGAACTCGCGCTGCACGAAGCTTCGGGCGAGCTCAATGGTGTCGCGCCCCTCGCCCGCGTTCTCGATCACCACATCTGTTTGCTGGGCGAGAAGATAGGTATCGTCTCCGGCGCCGCCGACCAGCGTGTCCGCGCCCGCGCCACCGTCCAGCGTATTGGCAAGACCGTTTCCTTCGATCCGGTTGGCGAGAGCGTTGCCTGTTCCTCTCGTCGCAGCGCCCGTCAGCGTCAGGTTTTCGAGGTTGTCGCCCAGCGTGTAGTCGAAGGCGCTCACGACGGTATCGATGAAGTCGTTGCCCGCTCCCACCGCCTCGCCGGTGATCGTGTCGCCGGTTTCGTCGAGGATATAGGTGTCGTTCCCGGCGCCACCGATCAGCGTGTCTGCGCCCAGGCCGCCATCAAGCGTGTTGGCGAGGCCATTGCCCGCGATCCGGTTCGCGAGAGCGTTGCCTGTGCCCCTCATGGCGTTACCCGTCAGCGTCAGGTATTCGAGATTGGCCGCCAGCGTGTAGTCGACGGAGGCCCGCACCCAGTCGAGGGTGTCGCCGCCGGTCCCCTCCGCCTCTCCCTCGATGATGTCCCCGACATCGTCCACAACATAAGAGTCGCTTCCCGCCCCTCCGATGAGGCGATCGGCGCCCGTTCCGCCATCGAGACTGTCGGCCCCCTCGCCGCCGACGATCGTATCGCTGCCGCCGCCGCCGAGGAGGGTGTCCGCTCCGTCGCCGCCATCCAGGCCGTCGTCGCCCTCGCCGCCCGCGATGTTGTCGCTGCCGAGCCCTCCGATCAGCGTATCGTTGCCGGCGCCGCCGTCGAGAGCGTCGGTCCCCTCACCGCCATCGAGCGTGTCCGAACCTGTCCCGCCTTCGACAGAGTCGTTTCCGTCTTCACCGAAAATCCGGTCGGCGCCGCCGCCGGCGCGGATCGTGTCGTAGCCGGCGCCGGCCCTGACGATATTGGCAAAATCGTCAGCGTCCGTGCCGATCTCGATAAGGTCGCTGAAACCGCCGGCCTCGACAATCTCGAAGCCGCGCAGGCTGTCGTTGCCTTGGCCGGTTGCCGTCCCGCTGCCGGTGGAATCGAGACGGATGACGAGACCCGATTCGGCGGAGGAAAAGATCGCCCGGTCCGCGCCGCCGAGACCGCCGATGAGCATGTCGTCGCCGTCATCGCCATATAGCGCGTCATCGCCCGCACCGCCGTCGAGGGAATCATTGTCGGCACCGCCGAAAAGCGTGTCGTCGCCGTTGGCGCCGAGGAGCGTGTCGTTGCCGTCCAGGCCACGGAGGACACTGTGTTGCGCGACGCTGGCCATGATGACGTTCGCAAGGTCGTTTCCGGTGCCGATCGTGGCTGCACCAGTAAGCCTCAGATGCTCCACATGCGCGCCGAGGGTATAATCGACGCTCGATTCGACCGTATCGATCCCTGCGCCTGCGGCCTCCAGGACGAGATCATTCCGATCCACGACGGAATAGAGATCGTTGCCCGCGCCGCCCGCAAGCGAGTCGCTGCCGCTTCCCCCGATCAACGTATCGTCCCCGCTTCCTCCGATCAGCGTATCGTCGCCGCCGCCGCCGAAAAGCGCATCATCGCCGCTGCCGCCGTCGAGCCGATTGGCGGTCAGGATGCTATCGGCGCCGCCCGTGAGCGTGTCGCCGAACGACGAACCGATCGCATTCTCGATTCCTGAGAGCCGGTCGGTTCCCGCGCCCTTTGTGTCCTGCGCCGTCGTTCTGGACAGATCGGCCGACACTCCCTTGGCAGCGCCCGCATAGCTTGCCGTGTCGTTGCCCGTGCCACCGATCAGCTTGTCGTTGCCGGCTCCGCCGATCAGCGTGTCGTCACCCGCGCCGCCGTCGAGCGTGTTGGCCGCGCGGTTGCCGCTGATCACGTTTGCAAGCGCGTTGCCTTTCCCCTGGGCGATCCGCGCACTGAGGATAAGATTCTCGATTCCCGCTGCAAGCGTGTATCCGCTCACCCGCGCCTCGACCGTGTCGAGGCCGCCTTTCGCCGTTTCCCGGATCCGGTCGCGCAGGGAATCCACCACGTAGCGATCGTCACCCGAACCGCCCACGAGCGAGTCGTTGCCGCTGCCGCCGATCAACGTGTCTCTTCCTGCACCGCCCAGCAATGTATCGTTGCCGCCACCGCCACTCAGCCTGTCGCTGCCAGCGCCGCCGGAGAGCCTGTTGGCGGTATTGTCGCCCGTCACCGTCTTCCCGGAGACCTTATACGTCCGTCCGACGATTTCCGACTCTTTCGAAAGCGTGGGGCCTTCCCCTTTGGATTGCCATGAATGGTCTGGAAAAGGAAAGGAGAACGCCGCCGATACCGAAAGCGAGCCTGCCCCTGCGGCTCCTGGATTATCGTCTCTCAAGGCAGGAAAGTCGTTGGTATATGCCTGATCGCCCGTCGCGCCGAAGAGTACGTCGAGACCGGTCCAGACCGTTGGGCGAATGAAAGTAGTGCTCCAGCGATCCGAGCCCAACTCGCCCGAGTCGGTCCGAAACGGCAACCTTATGAGATTGGGCATTGGCTTGACGTCCCGCTAGAGAAGAGCTTCCTATAGAAGTATTATAACGTATGTTACTCGGCAAGATCTGGGATTGCGCCGAAGCCGGAACCGTTTCTCCTTGCTGTGAACCTGCCTTTCTGAAAATCTCCGGCCTCATGACAAACGCGAACGATCTCACCCTCGGCCGCCGTGTGATGGCGATGATCGAGGATCTCGCCCAGCATACGGACGAGCCCGGCCGCATCACGCGGCTGTATCTGTCCATCGCTCATCGCAGGGCCGCCGAAGTGACGCTTGGCCTGATGCAGGCGGCCGGGCTCGATGCCCATATCGATGCGCTCGGCTCGGTTGTCGGCCGTATTGAAGGCACAGATCCCAACGCTCCTGCCCTTATCATCGGCTCCCATATCGACTCGGTCGTCGATGCCGGCCGCTATGACGGCAATCTCGGCGTGGTGCTCGGCATCGCCGTGGTTGAAGCCCTGAAACAGCAGGGGATCACGCTGTCCTGCCCGATCGAGATCGTGGCCTTCGGGGACGAGGAGAATGTGCGCTTCCCGACCAATCTCTCCACCTCCGCTGCGCTTGCCGGCCGCTTCAATCCGGCCTGGCTCGATGGCCGGGATCAGGACGGCATCGCGCTGCGCGATGCGCTGATCGCCTTCGGGGGAGATCCACACGGTGCACCGGCGCTCGCCCGCGATCCGGCGCGCTATCGCGGCTATCTTGAGGTTCATATCGAGCAGGGCCCGCAGCTCGAGGCAAAGGACCTGCCGGTCGGCATCGTGTCCGCCATCAACGGCATCACCCGGGCCCGCGCTCACGTGATCGGCGAGGCGGGACATGCGGGCACCGTGCCGATGAATATGCGTCGCGATGCATTGGCCGCGGTGGCCGAGATGATCGGCATCGTGGAGCGCGCCGGCTCCACGCGTACCGACACGGTGGCGACCGTGGGCGTCGCGCAGGTGCAGCCCGGCGCGATCAACGTCATCCCCGCCCGCGTCGACTTCACCCTCGATGCCCGTGCGCCGGACGATGCGGTGCGCGAGGCGATGGTGCAGGACATCATAGCCGAGTGCCAGGCGGCTGCCCAACGACGCGGTGTCGAACTCGTCATCGAACCGTTCATGGACTCACCCGCGACGCCCATGGACAAGGGTCTGATCGAGCAGTTAGAGGCCGCCGTGCGGGGCTTGAGCATCGAGCCGCTTCATCTCTCCTCCGGCGCAGGCCACGATGCGGTCGCGATGGCCAATCTCTGCCCCTCGGCGATGCTCTTCGTGCGCTGCAAGGGCGGCATCAGCCACAACCCGGCGGAGTCGATCACGGTCGAGGATGCGGATGTGGCGGCGCGAGTGCTGCTCGCGGCGGTCAAGCAGATCACTTTATAGCTTCACGCCGCATCAGCCTTTCCACTCGTCCGCCAGCATCGCCCAGCGCTCGTGATCGCGCCACTCGCCGTTGATCTTCAGGTAGCGCGGCGAGAAGCCCTCCTGGCGGAAGCCGAGCCCCTGCACGAGGGCGCGGGACGGCTGATTGGCAGGCTGGATATTCGCCTCCACGCGATGCAGCCCGAGGTCATGGAAGGCCTGCGTGACGACGAGGCTCACCGCCTCCCTCATCAGTCCGCGCCCATTCATGCCGGCCATGCCGTAATAGCCCATATAGGCGCTCTGGAAGAAGCCGCGCACGATCTCGTTCAGGTTCACCACGCCGACGATCCGCCCGCTGTCCCGCTCGCGGGCGATGAAGCCCATGGAGCGCTCGCCGTCGCAGCGTGCGAGATAGCCGAGAAAGCTCGGATGATCGCGGCAGGGCGATACCCAGGGTTCGTGCAGCGCAATGCTGGCGAGATTGGCCATCACCAGCTCGGCGCCATCCGAGGCCTGAACGGGGTAAATCGTAACGCGTGACAACATGAGGTTCATTCCGGCTTCAGGAACCATGGCATAGACCTGCCGTTGTCGTCAGCCCCTCCTCGAACCATTAGGAATGGACCATGCGAGCCATCATTCTCCCCGCTTTCGCCCTTGCGCTCGGTGCCGGCTTCTTCGGCGCTCCACAGGGGGCTCAGGCACGGTTCAGCCCGGAGCAGATCCAGGCGCCCTCGTTAATAGACAATGTGCAATGCGTGACCCGCCGCATCCGCACGGTGCGGCCCAATGGCCGCGTGGTCTACCGTACCGTCCGCAACTGCGGCGTGCCCGCCTGGCAGCGCAGGGTGGATCGCTGCCGCACCATTCGCGAGCGCGTCGTGCGCCCGAACGGCAATGTGGTCTATCGCACCATTCGCCGCTGCCGCTAATCGGCATCGCCTTCAACAGTTCAGGGCCCGGTGATCCGGGCCCTTTTCGTTTATTCCAGCTCGCCGATGGCGCTTTCCACCGCCTCGACGACGGCGCCGGAGCGCACGAGTTCCAATGCTTGGCGCATCTCGGTGGCATACCAGCGGTCGCCCTCAAGCGCCGGCGGGATCACGGCGCGGATCGCTTCCATGGCGGCGCGCGAACCCTTGCCCAGCGGGTAGTCGCCCGCAAGCGGCTCGACGAGGCTCAGCGCCTGGGCTGCCATCAACAGTTCGCCGGCCACGATCTGCTCCACGTTCTCCACGATGATGCGTGCCTTGCGCCCGCACCAGGTGGAGTTGGAGATGTGATCCTCCGCATTGGACTTGCCCGGAATTGAATCCACAGAGCCCGGCGTTGCGAGCCCGCGGTTTTCCATGACCAGCGCCGACATGGAGCATTGCACGGTGGCAAAACCCGTGTTGAGACCGCGCTTGCCCGCGAGCAGGTTGCGCGGCAGCCCGTAGGACATGGTGGGGTCGACGAGCCGCGCAAGCCGCCGCTCGGAGATGGTGCCGAGATCCGCCATGGCGATGGCGAGGAAGTCCATCGCCTGCGCCATGTACTGGCCGTGGAAATGCCCGCCCGAGATCGACACGTAGCCGCCCTGCCCGTCATCGAAGATGAGCGGATTGTCGGTGGCGGAGTTCATCTCCGTGCCGATGATGCGCTCCACATATTCGATTGCCTCAACAGCGGGCCCATGGACCTGCGGTGTGCAGCGCAGCGAGTAGACATCCTGCACGCGGGGCGATGCGGGCTGGCCGGGCTGGCGTGGCTCATCAGGGAAGACGATATCGCGGGCTGATTGCGAGCAGCGCTTCGTGCCGTCCAGAATGCGCAGCAGGTTGCGCGCAACCTTGGCCTGTCCCGGATGCGGGCGCGCCTTGTGCACGCGCGGATCGAAGGCAGCCAACTCGCCGCGCATGGCCTCAAGCGACAGGCACATGGCGATGTCGGCATGCTTGAGCAGGCGGCGCGCATCGTGCGTGGCGAGAGCACCGAGCGCGAGCGACGTGGTCGAGCCGTTGATGAGCGCGGACGCATCCTTCGCGCCAAGCTCGAAATCGGGATCGAAGCCCGCGAGACGAATGGCATCGCGCGCCGGCATGACACGGCCCTGATAGAACATGTCGGCTTCGTCAAAACCGCAGACGGCGCCGGCCATGTGCGCGAGCGGCGCGAGATCGCCCGAGGCCCCGACGGAGCCTTTCTGCGGGATGACCGGATGCAGGCCCACATTGAGGAAGGCGATGAGACGCTCGACGAGTTCGACCTGCGGGCCGGAATAGTTCGACGCGAAGGCATTGGCGCGCAGAAGCATCATGGCGCGCGTCACGTCCTCGGCGAAGGGCTCGCCGACACCGGTGGCGTGGGCATAGACCGTCTTGCGCTGGTAGGCCGCCATGTCGGAGATCAGAACGCGCTGGTCCTTGAACAGGCCGACACCGGTGTTGAAGGCATACATGAGCGGCGCGTCATCATGCATCCAGGTGCGGTCGATGTAATCTCGCGTCGCGGCGATCCGCTCGCGAGCTTCCGGAGCCAGGGCTGCCTGAGCATAGGCTCCTTGAGCATCGCGGCGCGCCACGCGCACCACGTCCTGAATGCCGAGAGTGGCCCCGTCGAGCTTGACCGTCATCGCTGTTCCTCACGTTGAAGCAAAAGGGATACCGGGGCTTCAGGCGCGGTGCAACCGTCGCCAGGGACGCGCCTGTCAAACGGCCAGCACTGTGTGGCCCGCAGCTTGTGAGCTGCGAGCCTTGCGGTGAAATCGAGGGTGGCGCGTTGGGCAGCCCGGCTCGATAATGTGTGGTGAAGTGGAAGAGCCGGAGTGCCTCTTCGCGCACGGCTGCTTTAGGCGGACAAGCGGTGCCGGCCCGGTGACCGCCTCAGGCGGGGTCCGTCTGCTCGACGGGGGCCTGAGACCGATTCCGACCACCGGCACGCAGCTTGGGCCTCCTGTCGGTGAAGCTTGCGAGGCCGCACCACAGGACCGTGTCTGCTCCCACACTGCGACGCCTCGCGAGCGCGCCCCTCGACAGGAACAGATCTAACACACGATATAGCCGAGCTTGCAGCAGCTGTCAAGAACAAAGAGAGAACATGACCGCTGCTATCCCTCTCCCCTTTAGCGGGAGAGGGTGGCCTGCGCAGCAGGTCGGGAGAGGGGCTGTGCTTGCCCGGACTTCCCCTCTCCCGGCTCACATCCGTTCGCCACCCTCCCCCGCAAAGGGGGGAGGGGAACACCCGCGCCGCGTCATGGCCGGGCTCGTCCCGGCCACCCACGCTTTGGAGCTGCAGCGTTGCAAAAGACGGGGATCCCCGGACCAAGTCCGGGGATGACGGGGAGGGTGTCAGGACTGGAGGAGCACAACAAAAAAGGCCTCGGGCGTGCCCGAGACCTCGTCGATCATTCACACCCGGCAATCGGGATCACACCCGACCCAAACGCTTTGTGGTCTGCGGGTCGAAGAGGTGGACGTTTCCGGGATCGACCGCCAGCGTGAGCTTGCGGGTGTCCGCCGGGAGCTGGCCGGTGGAGGCCTGCACGATGAATTCGGCACCGGCCACCTTGCCGTGGAAGAGCTGAGTGGCGCCGAGCTCCTCGACGAAGTCCACATCCATGGACAGCGAGCTCGTCCCGGTGCTGCCCGCCTGCACGTCCTCGGGACGCAGCCCCACCTCGATGGCGGAGCCCGGGGTCAGGCCCTCGCGCATGTCCGTGACGGCGATGGACTGGCCGCCGACGGAGACGCGGCCGGGCCCTTCCACGGTGCCGGGCAGGATGTTCATGGGCGGTGAGCCGATGAAGGTGGCGACGAACCGGGTCTCGGGACGGCGATACACTTCGGCCGGAGTGCCGACCTGCTCGATCTGACCACCGGACATCACCACCAGCTTGTCGGAGAGGGTCATCGCCTCGACTTGATCGTGCGTGACGTAGATCGACGTGACACCGAGCGCCCGCTGCAGGCGCTTTATCTCCACGCGCATCTGAACGCGCAGCTTGGCGTCGAGGTTGGAGAGCGGCTCGTCGAAGAGGAACACCTGGGGCTTGCGCACGATGGCGCGGCCCATGGCCACGCGCTGGCGCTGACCGCCCGAGAGCTGGCGCGGCTTGCGGGCGAGGAACGACTCGATGGCGAGGATGCGGGCTGCTTCCTTCACGCGATTGTCGATCTCTTCCTTGGGCGTGCCGCGGTTGCGCAGGCCGTAGGCCATGTTGTCGTAGACGCTCATGTGGGGATAGAGCGCGTAGTTCTGGAACACCATGGCGATGTCGCGGTCGGCGGGTTCGACCTGGTTGACGATCCGATCGCCGATCTTCACCTCGCCGCCAGAGATCGTCTCGAGGCCGGCGATCATGCGCAGCAGCGTGGACTTTCCGCAGCCCGACGGCCCGACGAGCACGCAGAAGGAGCCGTCCTCGATACCGAGCGACACACCCTTCACGGCCTCCACATTGCCTGCGTAGATCTTCCTGACAGTATCCAGCGTCACCCCTGCCATCGTATTCTTCCTTTTAACCGTGGCCCGTTCGGCTCAAAGCGTCGGGCGAAAATCGTTGAAGCTTTTAGAGAAGGAGCCTTCGGGGCTTCTCACCGCGAAGGCCATGCGCGGTTCAGCGCATCACTTCTCCGTTTCGACGAGACCCTTCACGAAGAGCCTCTGCATCAGGATCACGACGAGCACCGGCGGGAGCATGGCCAGCACGGCGGTGGTCATCGCGACATTCCACTCCGTCAAGGCATCCGTGGTGGTGATCATCATCTTGATGCCGATGACGATGGTCTGCATCGAGCTCTTGGTCGTGATCAGCAGCGGCCAGAGATACTGGTTCCAGCCATAGATGAACTGGATCACGAAGAGAGCCGCAATCGTCGTCATGGAGAGCGGGAGCAGCGTGTCCTTGAAGAAGCGGAACGCGCCGGCGCCGTCGATCTTTGAGGCCTCGAGCAGCTCGTCCGGGATCGTCATGAAGAACTGCCGGAAGAGCAGCGTGCCGGTAGCCGACGCGATGAGCGGCATGACGAGGCCGGTATAGGTATCGAGCAGCCCCAGATCCGCAACGATCTTGTAGGTTGGGTAGATGCGCACCTCGACCGGGAGCATCAGCGTGATGAAGATGACCCAGAAGGCGGTCTTGCGGAACGGGAACTTGAAATACACCACCGCAAAGGCCGAGAGGATCGAAATCAGGATCTTTCCGATCGCGATCCCCAGCGCCATGATCATCGAGTTGAACATCATGCCGCTGACAGGCTGGCGGGCATGCATGCCGCCGTAGAGCAGTGTCCGGGTGTAGTTCTCACTCGCCTGGTTACCGGGCACCAGCGGCATGTTGCCGTTGATGATGGTCGCCGTGTCGAAGGTGGACGCCATGACGGCCAGGTACACGGGAAAGGCTACGACGACGATACCGAGGGCCAGCGTCAGGTAGGCCATGAATTGGGCGAAGGGACGATTCTCGACCATCAGTACTGCACCTTGCGCTCGACATAACGGAACTGGATGGCGGTGAGCGCGATCACGATGACCATCAGGATCACCGACTGGGCGGCCGAGCCGCCGAGATCGCCGCCGAGACGGCCGTCCGCATAGACCTTGTAGACGAGGGTTGTGGTCTGCCCGGCAGGGCCGCCGCCCGTCACGGCATCGATGATGCCGAACGTGTCGAAGAACACATAGACGATGTTGACCACGAGCAGGAAGAACGTGGTGGGCGACAGGAGCGGGAAGATCACCGTCCAGAAGCGGCGCAGGGGGCCGGCGCCGTCGATGGCCGCCGCCTCGATCACGCTCTTCGGAATGGCCTGCAGGCCGGCCAGGAAGAACAGGAAATTGTAGCTGATCTGCTTCCAGGTCGCGGAGAGAACCAGAAGGGTCATGGCATGGTTGCCATTGAGCATCGGGTTCCAGTCGATGCCGATCGCCTTGATCGGCTTCGAGAGCGTGCCGAGCGTCGGGTGAAACATGAAGAGCCACAGCACGCCCGCGATGGCAGGGGCCACGGCGTAGGGCCAGACCAGCAGGGTCTTGAAGGCCTGTCCCGCGCGCAGGTTCTTGTCAGCCTGACTTGCCAGCAGCAGGGCGCAGGCAAGCGAGAAGAAGGCAACGAGGGACGAGAAGATCGCCGTCGTGACCATCGCCCGGTAATACTCGGGCTGCTCGAACAGCGAGACGTAATTCTCGAAACCGACGAATTCGGACGCGAGGCCGAAGGCGTCTTCCCGCAGGAAGGACTGCCAGATGGCCTGGGAGGCCGGCCAGTAGAAGAAGATGACGGTGATCGCCATCTGCGGAAGGATCAGCAGGAGCGGCAGCGTCCAGCCTGAAATGTGAGCTCGTTTTTCCATCGCGTTTGCGGCTGTCCGAGGATGGGGCAGATGACGGTGACAACCGGTCTGCGAGGGTGATCTATAAGATCATCCCGGGAAGCTTCATGAGCTCCCCGGGATGGATTTTGGCCAGGTTCAGATCAGCTTAGCGGACGGTCCGCTCGAACTGACGCAGGATCTGGTTGGAGCGGGTCACGGCCGTATCGAGAGCGTCCTTGGCGGGCTTCTGACCGGCGAGAGCAGCTTCCATTTCCTCGGCGATCACGTCGCGGATCTGGACCATGTTGCCGAAGCGCAGGCCGCGGGAGTTCTCGGTCGGCTCCTTGTTGGTGAGCTCGATCAGCGCCATCTGGAGAGCGGGGTTCTTCTCGTAGAAGCCCGAAGCCTTGGTCTTCTCGTAGGCCGCCTTGGTGATCGGGAGATAGCCCGATTCCTGGTGCAGCTTCGCCTGACGATCCGTGTCGGACAGGAAGGTGAAGAACTTGGCGACGCCCTTGTACTCGTCAGCCTTCTTGCCGCCCATGACCCACAGGGAAGCGCCACCGATGATGGAATTCTGCGGAGCGCCCTGAACATCGGGATAGTACGGCATCGGCGCATTGGCCCAATCGAACTTCGCGTTGGCCTTCACGTTGCCGTAGAAGCCCGAGGAGGTCAGGAAGATCGCGCATTCGCCGGAGGTGTAGCGGCCTTCGCTCTTCGAGTCGCGACCCGAATAGTCGTAGGTCTTGTCCTTCTGCAGATCCACGAGGTTCTGCAGATGCTTCACGTGCTGCGGAGAGTTGAACTTCATCTCCGTGTCGAAGCCGTCGAGGCCGTTGGCCTTGGTGGCCATCGGGATGTTGTGCCAGGCCGAGAACTGCTCGACATTGGCCCATGACGCCCAGGCATTCGAGAAGCCGCAGGTGTCGTGGCCGGCAGCCTTGAGCTTCTTGGCGGCGTCGAACACCTGAGGCCAGGTCTTCGGGATCTCAGCGACGCCGGCCTTCTTCAGCTCGTCCTTGTTGATCCACATGACCATCGAGGAGGAGTTGAACGGCATGGAGAGCATCTCGCCCTTTGCCGTGGAGTAGTAGCCGGTGATGGCCGGGAGGTAGGACTGCGGGTCGAACTTCTCGCCGGCTTCCTTCATCATCTCCTGGACCGGCTTGATCGCGCCGCGGGCGCCCATCATGGTCGCCGTGCCGACTTCGAACACCTGCAGGATGTGGGGAGCGTTGCCCGCGCGGAAAGCCGCGATGCCGGCGTTCAGGGTGTCGGCGTACTGGCCCTTGTAGCTGACGACGACCTTGTAGTCCTTCTGGGAAGCGTTGAACTCGTCAGCCAGGCGGTTCACGACGTCGTTGTTGGCGCCCGTCATGGCGTGCCACCACTGGAGCTCCGTCTGGGCGAAGGCGGAGGTGCTCGTCGCAAGGCCGATGGCCAGGGCGCCGAGGAGCGACTTCTTCATCATTCTATCTCTCCCATATCATCCCGTCCGGGACGTTCTTGTCGTTCATCATCCCTGCGTTAAGCCCGGATGACGGTTCTATGACGAAACCATGACAATCATAGCCGGCTTCAAAATGGAAGCCCTTTCATACAAAAGGCTTAATGGCAGGCCGCGGGAACAGGCCGGAGCGCCTCTTCGTTGAGGGAGTATCCCAACGGAAGAAGCCCATGCCCCAGATGATCACAGCCCTGTTCAGGGATCCCGCCCAGGCCCGCCAGGCTCTCCAGTCCCTGCTCGAGATGGGAATCGCCCAGCACCGAATCGTGGCTGTCGGCAATGCGGATGCCCGCGAGATTTCTTCGATCTCCGGCTTTCGCACCCTCTCGGCCCGGGACGATTCCATGGAAGCTCTCCACGACCTGAACCTGCCGGAATCCGACAAGCGAATCTTCGAGCAGGGCCTTCACCGTGGTCACACCCTGATCGCAGCTCAGGTCGACCGGGACAATGCCGAGGAGGCCGTGCGGGTGCTGGAGATGTTCGACCCTGTCGATCTCGACGGCAGCAGCCGGGAATGGCTCTCCTCGAACGGCTCCGAGCAAGCGGGCGCCGATGTGGGTGCGCCGCTGGGTGCCGGGATCACCGGCGGCTCCGGCGGCGGCATGACCACCACGAGCACCCTGCCCGGCATGGGTCTCATGGCGGAAGGCGCGGATGACCTGGGCACGACGGATTTGCGCACGGACGAGCTTGCGCAGGCCAATCAGGGATCGAGCACGACCGTCGGCACCGGCGCCCGACGCAGCGACGAGCGGGCGGATCGGGAAGGGGTGAACGAGCTGGCCCTCGACACCCAGCCTTCGCCCGATCAGCCCGGCCTGATGCAGCGTCACATGAACCGGGGCGGCCGGATCTGGGCTTACAGCACCTCCGACGAGATGGGGCTCTAGATCACGTTGCGCTCCAGCAGCGGCCGGTTGGCGAGCACGCGCTCGTAGCCGAGCTCCGACAGATCGAGCGTGCGGTAGCCGCCATGGACGACCAGCTCCGCGAGACCCCGTCCGATGGCCGGAGCCTGCTGCAGGCCGTGGCCCGAGAAGCCGTTGCAGAGATAGAAGTTTTTGAACTCGCCCGCCTGGCCGATGATGGCGTTGTGGTCGAGCAGGCACATGTCGTAGGGGCCTGACCAGGCGCGACCAAGCCTGATCGCCTCGAAGGCCGGCACGCGATGGGCAAGCGACGGCCAGATGAACTCCTCGAAGAACGCGTGGTCGATCTCCTGGCTTGCCGGATCATCGTCGTGCCAATCCGGGTCCATATCCGCCTCCGGCGAGGCGCCGCAGATGAAGTGCCCCTCGCCTTCTGGACGGACATAGGCGCCCGAGGTATCGATGAGCAGCGGACAGTTCTCCACCGGCTCCTTGCAGGCGAAGGTGAAGACATAGCGGCGCTTGGCCCGGACCGGAATGTCGAGGCCCGCCATGGCGGCGATTGCCCGCCCGCCGGATCCGGCGCAGTTGACCAGCGTGCCGCAGGCGATCCGCGTCCCATCTTTCAGGCGCACGGCCGTGATGGCGCCGCCGTCCCGCTCCACCTCGGCCACCTCGCCCTTCACGTATTCGGCGCCGAGCGAGCGGGCTTTCTTGCGGAAGGCCTGGAGCAGGCCCCAGCCGTCGAACCAGCCCTCGCCCGAGCGACCCCAGGTGCCAGCCGCGAGATCCTCCACGTTGAGCCAGGGGAAGCGGCTTTTCAGCTCGTCGGGCTGCAGGAAAAGGATGTCGGCGCCTTCTGCGGCCTGCAGCGCCTGGTTCTCGCGCAGAACCTGCTCGCCCGCCTCCGTCGCGCAATAGAGATAGCCGCCCTCCCTCAACCCGATCTCCGGCCGCTCGCCATCGACGGCCAGATGATCGCCGATGCCGCGCAGGAACTGGATGCCGTGAAGCGAGATGCGGATGTTCACCGCGCTGGAGTATTGCTGGCGGATCGAGGCGGCCGAGAGCGCCGAGGCCGAGAGCTGATAGGTCGGGTCCTTCTCGACGACGATGACGCGTCCCTTGAAGCCGGAATCGGCGAGCAGGTGATAGGCCGCGGAAGAGCCCATGACGGCGCCGCCGACAATCACGACATCGGCTGAGAGGGAGGTGGCTAGGGTCATCGTTCGAACTTCGTTGAGAGGATGATGGAGGATTGGGTGCGCTCCACGCCCTCGACCGCGCCGATCCTGTCGATGGCGGCGTCGAGGGAGGGAACGTCCTGAGCCTCTACCACCGCCAGGAGATCGAAGACACCCGCGACCGAATGAAGCGCGCGCAATTCAGGCATGCGCTGAAGCGCCGACACGACCCCGCCCGACGCCTTAGGCGCGACCACGATGGTGACTTGCGCCCGCACCATGCGGCTGGTGACATCCTCGGCCAGGCGCAGGGTATAGCCCACGATCACGCCCCGCCGTTCCAGGCTCTCCACCCGCGCCTGCACCGTCGTGCGGGAGAGGTTGAGGCGCCGGGCAGCCTCCGCATGGCCGATGCGGGCATTCTCCCGCAGGAGGGTAATCAGGGCACGATCGGTGGCATCCAGCATCACTATGACCAATAAAGACGGCATTTCGCCGAAAACTACTCGGCTTTCCGTCAGCTTGTCTATGGCGCTTTGCAGCGTTCTGCCTTTTTCTGCTCCCATCACAGGGAGGTTTGAATGCACTCGATTCTCGTCATCGGCGCCGGCAAGATCGGCTCCACCATTGTCGACATGCTCCACGACACCGGCGATTACCGCGTCACCGTCGCGGATGCTTCGCCTGAGGCGCTCGAAGCCGTCGCCAAGGATGGCGTGCAGACGATCCAGCTCGACTTCGGTGACGCGGTCGCCCTGCAGAATGCCCTCAAGGGCCATTACGCCGTGCTGAGCGCAGCGCCCTACCACCTGACGAGCCACGTGGCCAAGGCAGCGCGCCTTGCGGACGTGAACTATTTCGACCTCACCGAGGACGTGGCGACGACCCGCATGGTGAAGGAACTGGCCGAGGGCGCCTCGACCGCCTTCATTCCCCAATGCGGCCTTGCCCCCGGCTTCATCTCCATCGTGGCGCACGATATCGCGAGCCGCTTCGACAAGCTCGACACGGTGCGCCTGCGCGTCGGCGCCCTGCCGCAATACCCGTCCAACGCCCTGTCCTACAACCTCACCTGGAGCACGGACGGCGTCATCAACGAGTATATCGAGCGCTGCGAGGCCGTGGTCGACGGCAAGCTGCGTGAGGTGCCGGCCATGGAGGAACTCGAGGAATTCTCCCTCGACGGCACGCGCTATGAGGCCTTCAACACCTCCGGCGGCCTCGGCACCCTGTGCGAGACGCTCGAAGGCAAGGTGCGCAACCTGAACTACAAGACCATCCGCTATCCGGGCCACTGCGCCCTCATGCGGGTGCTGCTCAACGACCTGCAACTGCGCAACCGCCGCGAAGTTCTCAAGGATATCCTGGAGAATGCGGTCCCGGCCACCATGCAGGACATGGTCATCGTGTTCGTGACCGTCACCGGCGAGCGCGGCGGCCGCTACGTGCAGGAGACCTATGCCCGCAGCATCTACGGCCAGAAGGTCGGCGGCACCCAGCGCACCGCCATCCAGGTGACGACAGCTGCCGGCATCTGCGCCATGCTCGACCTTCTGGTCGAGGGCAAGCTGCCGAAACAGGGCTTCGTGCGCCAGGAGGAGATCGACCTCGACAGCTTCCTCGCCAACCGCTTCGGTCGTGTCTATGCGGGCGAGCGCCTGGACGAGAGCCAGGAGCCGGCCGTGAAGGCCATCCGCCTCGACGCGGTGGCATGACGAACGAGGCAAGGCATCCTGTCCCGCAACAGCGACCCTCGACGTCATGGCCGGCCTTGTGCCGGCCATCCCGATGAGAAAAGCTCCGCGCCTAAGATAACCGAGATCACCGGCACAAGGCCGGTGATGACGAGGCAGGGTGAAAGCCTAGTCTCTAGCTTCTTACCAAAACCGCATGACCCTATTCGGGAAAAGCAGTTCACTGCTTGTCCGAAAATGCTTTAAGACGGTGGCCTGACAGCCGCCGTCGTTTCGTTCCAAGGACAAGCGATGGCCAGGGCTCTATGCTGAGCCCGAGCCCGCATCAAGGGAGATTAACCATGACCGCGAGCCTGAAACCCGTATCCGCCGCGCCCGCCTCCGTTGCGGAAGAAGCCCGCGCCATTCTCGCGCGCCTCGGCGTGCCCGAGAGCGCCTTCGCGTCCGGCGGCCGCCCCGCCCGCTCGCCGATCACCGGCGAGGTGATTGCCCACGTGCGCGAGACCACCCCGGATGAGGCCAAGGCCGCCATCGGCCGGGCGGATGCTGCCTTCAAGGCATGGCGCAAGATCCCGGCACCCCGGCGCGGCGAGTTCATCCGCCTGCTCGGCGAGGAGCTGCGCGCCAACAAGGACGACCTCGGCCGCCTCGTGACCCTGGAAGCCGGCAAGATCGTTTCCGAAGGCCTCGGCGAAGTGCAGGAGATGATCGACATCTGCGATTTCGCCGTCGGTCTCTCGCGCCAGCTCTACGGGCTCACCATCGCCACCGAGCGCGCCGATCACCGCATGATGGAAACCTGGCATCCGCTCGGCGTCTGCGGCGTAATCTCCGCCTTCAACTTCCCCGTGGCCGTGTGGTCCTGGAACGCGGCGCTCGCGCTCGTGTGCGGTGACTCGGTCGTGTGGAAGCCCTCGGAAAAGACCCTGCTCACGGCGCTCGGCACCCATGCCATCATGGAGCGCGCGGCCAAGCGCTTCGGCGGCGTGCCGGAGGGCCTGTGCGAGGTGCTGCTCGGCGGCCGCGAGGTCGGCGAGATTCTCGTGGAAGATCACCGCGTGCCGATCCTCTCAGCGACCGGCTCCACCGCCATGGGCCGTCAGGTCGGCCCGAAGCTCGCCGAGCGCTTTGCCCGCGCGATCCTGGAGCTCGGCGGCAACAACGCCGCGATCGTTGCTCCTTCCGCCGATCTCGATCTGGCGCTGCGCGGCATCGCGTTTGCCGCCATGGGCACGGCCGGACAGCGCTGCACGACGCTGCGCCGCCTCTTCGTGCATGAGAGCGTCTATGACCAGCTCGTGCCGCGTCTCGCGAAGGTGTATGGCAGCGTGAAGATCGGCGATCCGCGCGAGCCCGGCACCTTGGTCGGCCCGCTGATCGACAAGGCCGCGTTCGACGGCATGGAGCGCGCGCTCGATGAAGCTCGCGCCGCTGGCGGCAAGGTGCATGGCGGCGGACGCTACACCGACGTGGCAGGCGACGGCATTTATGCCCGTCCCGCCCTCGTGGAGATGCCGAGCCAGACCGGCCCGGTAACGCGCGAGACCTTCGCGCCGATCCTCTACGTGATGCGCTATTCGAGCTTCGACGAGGTGATCGCGCTCCACAACGCGGTGGGGGCCGGCCTCTCCTCCTCGATCTTCACGCTCAACATGCGCGAGGCCGAGGCCTTCATCTCAGCGACGGGCTCCGATTGCGGCATCGCCAACGTGAATATCGGCCCCTCGGGCGCCGAGATCGGCGGCGCGTTCGGCGGCGAGAAGGAGACGGGCGGCGGACGTGAATCCGGCTCGGATTCCTGGAAGGCTTACATGCGCCGCGCCACCAATACGGTCAATTACGGCAACACGCTTCCGCTCGCCCAGGGCGTGAAGTTCGACGTGGACGCCTGATCGTCTGGACCCATCCAGCGGAGGGCAGAAATGCCCTCCGTTTTGCTATCTAAACCCTCTTACATCGCGAGCCTTCCATGACAGCGCCCTCCCGCACCGGCGGCCAGATTCTTGTCGATCAGCTGACTCTGCACGGAGTCGATCACATCTTCTGCGTTCCGGGCGAGAGCTATCTCGCGGCGCTCGATGCGCTGCATGACGCGAACATCGCCATCACGGTCTGCCGCCAGGAAGGCGGCGCGGCCATGATGGCGGAAGCCTACGGCAAGCTCACAGGCCGCCCCGGCATCTGCTTCGTCACCCGCGGCCCCGGCGCGACCAACGCTTCGCCCGGCATCCACATCGCCAAGCAGGACTCGACGCCGATGATCCTGTTCGTCGGCCAGATCGAGCGCGGCATGCGCGAGCGCGAGGCGTTCCAGGAACTCGACTACCGCGCTGCCTTCGGCCCGCTCGCTAAATGGGCCACGGAGGTGGACGATCCGGCACGCTTCCCTGAAATCGTCTCCCGCGCTTTCCATGTGGCGACGTCCGGCCGGCCCGGCCCGGTCGTGATCGCGCTGCCGGAAGACGTGCTCACCGAGATGGCCGCCGTCGCCGACGCACCGCGCTATCAGGTGATCGAGACCCATCCGGGGCCCGCGCAGATGGCGGAGCTGCAGAAGCTCCTCCACGGCGCGAAGAACCCGGTGGCATTACTCGGCGGCAGCCGCTGGTCGGACGTCGCGGTGCAGCGCTTCGTGCGCTTTGCCGAGCGCTTCGAGTTGCCGGTCGCCTGCACGTTCCGTCGCCAGATGCTGTTTCCTGCCGACCATGCTTCTTACATCGGCGATCTCGGCCTCGGCGTGAACCCGAAGCTGTTGGCGCGCATCAAGGATGCGGATCTCGTCCTGCTCGTCGGCGGGCGCCTCTCGGAAATTCCGAGCCAGGCCTACACGCTGCTCGACATTCCGGCGCCGAAGCAGACCTTGGTGCACATCCATCCCGATTCGAGTGAACTCGGCCGGGTCTATGCTCCGCATCTCGCCATCAACGCCTCACCCAATGCCTTCACGGCAGCGCTCGAGGGCGTGCATCCGTCGGCCTCCCTTCCCTGGAGCGAAGGCACGAAGACGGCGCATGAGAGCTATCTGGCCTGGAGCGATCCTGGCGAGATCCGTCATCCCGGTGCCCTGCAGATGGGCCAGGTGATGCGGCATCTGCGCGAGGTGATGCCGACCGACACGATCTTCTGCAACGGCGCGGGCAATTTTGCCACCTGGGTGCACCGCTTCTGGCCCTTCCGCGAATACGGCACGCAGCTTGCCCCCACCTCCGGCTCCATGGGCTACGGCGTTCCGGCGGCGGTCGGCGCCAAGCGCCTGCGGCCCGACAGCCCGGTGGTGGTGTTTGCCGGCGACGGCGACTTCCTCATGAACGGGCAGGAATTCGCCACCGCGGTGCAATACGACCTGCCGATCCTGGTGGTGCTGCTCGACAACGGCATGTACGGCACGATCCGCATGCACCAGGAGCGGGACTATCCCGGCCGCGTCTCGGCCACCATGCTGCAGAATCCGGACTTCGCGGCCTACGCCCGCGCCTTCGGCGGCTATGGCGAGCGCGTCGAGCTGACGGAGGATTTCGCCCCGGCCCTCCAGCGGGCGCTCACCTCCAGCAAGCCCGCGATCCTGCACTGCATCCTCGACCCGGAAGCAATCACGCCTAGCATGTCGCTCTCGGCGATCCGAGAGAAGGCGCTGGCGGAGAAGAAGTAAGAACGCCATGAAACGCGTGTCATCCCGGACGAAGCGCAGCGCAGATCCGGGATCGGATGCAGGATAGAGCGCTCACTCCCTTTCCCTGAGGGAGAGGGTTGGGGTGAGGGGTTACAGGTTCATCCGGAGAGGACGCTAACCCCTCACCCGCGCCTCCGGCGCGACCTCTCCCACAAGGAGAGGTGAACAGCGCCACCTTCGTCCCGCGATCCCGGATCGGCTTGCGCCGTTCGGGATGACGCTTCTTCGATTTACGCCGCCTTCGCCTCATCGAGCCGCTGCGCCACGAGTGTCCGCAAGGATCGCAAATCCTTCACGAAGGAGCGGATGCCCTCCGAGAGCTTTTCCGTCGCCATCGCATCCTCGTTCAGCGCGAAGCGGAAGCTCTTCTCGTCAGTGCGCGGCAGGGGAGCGATTGTCTCGACACCCTCAGGCGAGAGCTTGCGCGGCAGCTCGCCCTGCGAACCTGCCAGCTCGTCGAGGAGCGCGGGCGAGATTGTGAGACGGTCGCAGCCCGCAAGCGCCTCGATCTCTCCCATGTTG
This sequence comes from Microvirga sp. CF3062, assembly GCF_036314045.1. Lineage (NCBI taxonomy): Bacteria > Pseudomonadati > Pseudomonadota > Alphaproteobacteria > Hyphomicrobiales > Methylobacteriaceae > Microvirga > Microvirga sp. CF3062. The sequence goes on along the minus strand of NZ_JAYGGN010000003.1, from coordinate 343,576 downwards.
CGGAAGGACGCGCCCATCACCACCGTCTTGATGCCTTGCGCCTTGTACGAGGCATAGATCTTGCGCACGGAGAGCACGCCGGGATCGGTTTCGCCCGTATAGGGGCCGCCGCCCGCCTTCACGTGCCAGTCGAGGATGCGGCCGACGAAGGGCGAGATCAGGAACACGCCGGCCTCCGCGCAGGCCTGGGCCTGCACTTGGCTGAAGAGAAGCGTCAGGTTGCAGTCGATGCCTTCCTTCTGGAGCACTTCCGCCGCGCGGATGCCCTCCCAGGTAGCGGCGATCTTGATGAGGATGCGCTCGCGCCCGATGCCGCGCTCCTCGTAGGCCTTGATGATAGCCCGCGCCTTGGCGAGTGTGGCCTCCGTGTCGAAGGAGAGGTCCGCATCGACCTCCGTCGACACGCGGCCCGGCACGATGCCGGCGAGCTCCGCGCCGAACGCCACGGCGAGCCGGTCGCAGATCGCCGTGACAACGCCCTCGTGGGAGCCCCCTTGGGAGCGGCCCCAGGCGAGCGCCTCGTCGACGATGTGGCCATAGGCCGGGGTCTCGACCGCCTTCAGGAGCAGGGTCGGGTTGGTGGTGCAGTCCTGGGGCTTCAGGCGGCGCACCGCATCGAGGTCGCCCGTATCGGCGACGACGACCGTCATGGCGCGCAATTGGTCGAGCTTGGAGGGCATCGGGATCTCCGTGGGTTTTGTTTGATGCTGACTTAGTCGCTTGAGACGCCCGCGTGAAGGGCCAAAGCCTCACCCTTGCTGTCATTCCCGGCCGGAGCGCAGCGGAGGGGAAGGGAATCCATAGCACTGCGCCTGATCATGGATCCCCTTCCCTCACTTCGCTCGCCGGGGATGACATGGGGTGTCACATGAACAGCCCCCGGTTCGCCCGCACCCGGCTCAGGATGAAGGAATAGACCTCCTCCACGCGCCGGAGGTTCCTGACATCCGCATGGGTCACGAGCCAGTAGGTGCGAAGATACGAGATGTCCGGCAGCACCACCTCGAGTTCCGGGAAGGACCGCACCGCGTAGTCGTGCAGGATACCGATGCCGATTCCGGCCCGCACGGCCTCGGCTTGCGCCACCACGCTGGCGCATTCGAACCGACGGGAGGTGAATTTCTCGATTGCGGAGAAATAATCGAGCACCGGGCTGTAGAGCAGGTCCGCCACGTAGGTCACGAGGGTTTTGCCTGAGAGATCCGCCAGCTCCGTCACCGGACCGTGCCGCTCAAGATAATCCTTCGAGGCGTAGAGCCTCAGCCGGTAATCCGTGAGCTTGCGCGAGACAAGGCGGCCTTCCGTTGGCTGCTCCAGGGTCACGGCGATATCGGCCTCGCGCTTGGACAGCGAGAAGGTGCGCGGCAGTGCCACGAGTTGGAGGGTCAACCCCGGATGCCGCTCGGCGAGCGCGCCCAGCTCGGGAGCCAGAAAATAGGTGCCGATCCCGTCCGGCGCGCCGATGCGCACGGTGCCCGTGAGTGCGAGATCCGCGCCGCCGAGTTCGCTCGCCACCGCCAGCGCCTGGGTCTCCATGGTCTCCGCGTGCTTCAGCAGCCGCTCGCCTGGCTCGGTGAGGGTGTAGCCTTGCGGGCTGCGCTCGAAGAGCTTGGCCTTGAGCGATGCCTCTAAGGCCGAGATGCGGCGGGACACGGTGGTGTGGTCCGCCTCAAGGTGCCGGGCAGCCGCCGTCAACCGGCCGGCGCGGGCGACGGCCAGGAAGAAGCGGAGATCGTCCCAATCGAATGCGCTCATGGCCCCCTTCGTATTGGTGTTTTCGCACAACGGTGCTTCAGCTTCACCCATAGTCGTGCGATTTCAACAATGATAGAAGAGGGCTACGAAAAACATCCCCAGGAGGAGAGACGCCATGCGCGAGGTCGGACATTTCGTCGGCGGCAAGCAGGTTGCCGGTAAATCGGGACGCACCACCGAATTCTTCCAGCCCATGACCGGCGAGGTTTTGGGCCGGGTCGCGCTGGCGTCCAAGGACGAGCTGCACCAGGCCGTGGAGAACGCCAAGGCCGCCCAGCCGGCCTGGGCCGCCACCAACCCGCAACGCCGCGCCCGCGTGATGATGAAGTTCCTCGAACTCATCGCCAAGGAGATGGATCCGCTGGCCGAGATGCTGGCCCGCGAGCACGGCAAGACCATCGTCGACGCCAAGGGCGACATCCAGCGTGGTGTCGAGGTGGCGGAATTCTGCACTGGCATTCCGCACCTGCTCAAGGGCGAGTTCACGGAAGGCGCCGGCCCCGGCATCGACATGTACTCGATCCGCCAGCCGCTCGGCGTAGTGGCGGGCATCACGCCGTTCAACTTCCCCGCCATGATCCCCCTGTGGAAGCTCTCGCCGGCGATTGCCTGCGGCAACGCCTTCATCCTCAAGCCCTCCGAGCGCGATCCGGGCGTGCCGATGCGCCTGGCCGAGCTCATGATGGAGGCGGGCCTTCCGGCCGGCATCCTCAACGTGGTCAACGGCGACAAGGAGGTGGTGGACGCGATCCTCGACGATCCGGACATCAAGGCCGTGGGCTTCGTCGGCTCCTCGCCGATCGCGCAATACGTCTATTCCCGCGCCACCGCCAACGGCAAGCGCGCCCAGTGCTTCGGCGGCGCCAAAAACCACATGATCATCATGCCCGACGCCGATCTCGATCAGGCGGCGGACGCACTCATCGGCGCGGGCTATGGCTCGGCGGGCGAGCGCTGCATGGCGATCTCGGTCGCAGTGCCGGTCGGCCGGGCCACCGCGGACGCGCTCATGGACAAGCTGATCCCGCGCGTCGAGACCCTTAAAGTGGGCCCTTCCACCGACCCGTCAGCCGATTTCGGCCCGATGATCACCAAGGCACACATGGAGAAGGTGCGCTCCTATGTGGATATCGGCGTGCAGGAAGGCGCCAAGCTCGTGGTCGACGGCCGCGACTTCAAGATGCAGGGCTACGAGAACGGCTTCTACATGGGCGGCTGCCTCTTCGACGAGGTGACGACCGACATGCGCATCTACAAGGAAGAGATCTTTGGGCCCGTCCTCTCCGTGGTGCGCGCCAAGGACTATGAGGACGCCCTGCGTCTTCCCTCCGATCACGAATACGGCAACGGCGTCGCGATCTACACCCGCGACGGCGACGCCGCCCGCGACTTTGCCTCCCGGGTGAATGTGGGCATGGTCGGCATCAACGTGCCGATCCCGGTGCCGCTCGCCTACTACACCTTCGGCGGCTGGAAGGCCTCCGGCTTCGGCGACCTCAACCAGCATGGCCTGGATGCAGTGCGGTTCTACACCAAGACGAAGACCGTCACCTCCCGCTGGCCGTCGGGCATCAAGGAAGGCGCGGAATTCTCCATTCCGACGATGAAGTAACTATTCTTGACAGCGTAGTAACTATGTGTAACTATTAGTTACTACGCTGTCAGGAGAATGCCGTGTCGAAATACGAGCCACTGAAGCGTCACCTCGCGACTTTGCCTGTTCCGGTGTGGCGCACCAGCTTTAGGGAAATCGAGCGTATCCTCGGCTTTCCCCTGCCTCCTTCTTCACGCCGGCACCGTGCGTTGTGGTCGAACAACCCTCAAAACCATGTGATGACCAAAGCATGGCTGAACGCCGGCTGGCTCACCGAGCAGGTCGATCTTGAGAAAGAGGAGCTCGTCTTTCGCAAAACCGGCTCCGGTGGGAATGGAAACCCCTCGGCGGGATCACCCCCGGCAGCGAAGTCTCCCTTCGCAGGTTTGAAGGGAACGGTCCGTATCCACGCGGACTTCAACATCACTGAACCGACCGGGGAGGAATGGTCTGCCGAGCGTGGAATTCTCTAAGTGGCGACCCTTCTTCTCGATACCTGCGCCGTGCTCTGGATCGCCAATGGCGAAGAGATTTCAGAGAATTGTCGACAAGCCGTTGACGAGGCCGCGCAAGCGGACAAGATCCTGATCTCTCCCATAACGGCATGGGAGATCGGAACCCTTGTGCGGAAAGGCAGAATTGCTTTGAGCATGGCACCTGATGTTTGGTTCGAGGCTGCTCTCGCCTTGCCCGGGATGAGGTTGGCTCCGATGCCTCCGCGCACGCTGATTGCATCCGCCTTTCTGCCAGGTACGCCACCGGCAGATCCTGCCGACAGGATCATCGCCGCAACAGCGCGAGCCGAGGATCTCATCCTCGTGACCCGAGACCGGAAACTCCTATCCTACGGCGAGGAGGGGCACGCTCGTGTCCTTGCCTGCTGATCGAACGATAATACTTGGCCGCCACTCCAGCTGTGCGGGATTGAAATGACCCAGTTCTCTCTGACAGACGATCAAATCGCCGTCCGCGACATGGCGCTGACCTTCGCGGCGGACAACCTCGCGCCCCATGCCCTCGAATGGGACGAGAAGAAGCATTTTCCCGTGGATGTGATGCGGGAGGCGGCTGCCCTCGGCATGGCGGCGATCTACACCCGCGACGACGTCGGCGGATCGGGCATGACGCGGCTCGACGCGGCGCTGATCTTCGAGGCGCTTGCCACCGGCTGCCCGGCGATCTCGGCTTATCTGTCGATCCACAACATGGCGGCCTGGATGATCGATCGCTACGGCTCGGACGAGCAGCGGAGCCGCTACATCCCGCGCCTTGCCACCATGGAGCTGATCGCGAGCTATTGCCTCACCGAGCCGGGCTCGGGCTCGGATGCTGCGGCGCTCAAGACCAAGGCGGTGCGCGACGGTGACCATTACATCGTCAACGGCGTGAAGCAGTTCATCTCGGGCGCCGGCACCTCGGACATCTACGTGACCATGGTGCGCACCGGCGAGGAAGGCGCCTCCGGCATCTCGACGCTGGTGATCGAGAAAGATATGCCGGGCGTGTCCTTCGGCGCGCAGGAAAAGAAGATGGGCTGGAACGCGCAGCCCACCGCGGCCGTGATTTTTGAAGACGTGCGCGTGCCCGTGGCCAACCGTCTGTCCGACGAGGGCATGGGCTTCAAGATCGCCATGTCGGGGCTTGATGGCGGGCGCATCAACATCGGCGCCTGCTCGCTCGGCGGCGCGCAGGCGGCCCTCGATAAGGCGCTCGCCTATACGGGCGACCGCAAGGCCTTCGGCAAGCGCATCGCGGATTTCCAGGCGCTGCAGTTCAAGCTCGCCGACATGGCGACCGAGCTCGAAGCGGCACGCACCTTCCTGTGGCGCGCAGCCTCGGCGCTGGACGCCAAGGCGCTCGATGCTACCAAGCTCTGCGCCATGGCCAAGCGCATGGCCACCGATGTGGGTTTCCAGGTGGCGAACGACGCGCTGCAGCTCCATGGCGGCTACGGCTATCTCGCCGATTACGGCGTGGAGAAGATCGTGCGCGACCTGCGCGTACATCAGATCCTGGAGGGCACCAACGAGATCATGCGCCTGATCGTGGCGCGCGATCTGGTGGGGCGCGGCAATCGGTGACGGGAGTTGTTCTCTCCATGCAAGCCCTCGTCCTGAGACGCGAGTTCATGAGGGAGGCTCGACACAGCCCTCCCCCCCCTTGTGGGGAGGAGTTGGAGGTGGGGGTGTGAGCGATCACCTCAGAAGGTCTGGCGCCAGCACCCCCACCCCTGGCCCCTCCCCACAAGGGGGAGGGAGATACCGCGTGCGCATCAGCATGGGGCGGGATTCATGAGCCTGTCTCTCAAATCGCTTCTCCTCGGCTTCGGCATCAGTGCTGCAATATTCGCGCTGTTCCATTTTGTCGGCCCCTGGTTCTTCCTTGATGGCCGCAGGCCCTTCCAGCTCAACTTCGCGGCAGGAGCCGCGCTCGGCCTCGTGCTGGGGCTGTTGATCCATCACGTTCTGCAAGTTTCCAGAAAAGCTGCGATCCATGCCATGGCGTTTGTCGCCGTTCCGGGCATGCTGATCATGGCCGCCGTCGGCTCGCATTTTGCGGTGTTCTTCCCGCGGCTCGATCCTGCCCTCGACAAGGTGTTCGGCTCGCTGATCCTGTGGTTCTACGGCTTCTCGCTCGCGGGAGCCCTGTGGGTGGCGCGGCGCGCATGACGAAGTGGAGCGAAGGATCGGGATTGGCACTGCGTGAGCCCAGCACATGGCTCGTGCTCGCCCTGTCGGGCGTGTTCGTGCTCTTGGGATTGCTGTTCATTTTCGCGCCACGCGCGGGCGCCGCCCTGTTTGGGATTGCAGCGCCGGAAGGGCTGGGCTTGCCCTATGTCTCGGCCATCGGCCTGCGCGATCTTGCCTTCGGTGCCTATCTTGCCGCGTTGTCCCGCCTGTCGACGCGACGTGCGGTCGGCACGGTGCTCGGCCTGACGGTGCTCATCCCGGCAGGCGACGTCATTCTTGTCTTTCTGGAACGGGGCTTTGAGAGTCTGACACATCTTCTGCTGCATGCCGGCAGCGGCCTTGTCATGGCGGCAAGCGCATTGTGGCTGCTCGCGCAATCAACACACGACAACAAGGGAGGATTCTCATGACCAGCATCGCCTTCATCGGCCTCGGCAACATGGGCGGGCCCATGGCGGCCAATCTCGTCAAGGCCGGGCACAGCGTCACCGGCTTCGACCTGTCGCCCGCCTCCTGCGATCAGGCACGCAGCGACGGGGCGAGAATCGCCTCCTCGACCGTTGAAGCCGTCAAGGATGCCGAGATCGTCGTCACCATGCTGCCGGCCGGCAAGCACGTGCTCTCGGTCTGGACCGACATCCTGCCTGCGGTGAAGGAAGGCACGCTCCTCATCGACTGCTCCACAATCGATGTGGAGAGCGCGCGTAAAGCGCACAGCATGGCACGCGAGCAGAACCGCAATCTGACGAGCCTCGATGCGCCGGTCTCCGGCGGCGTCGGCGGCGCGAAGGGCGCAACGCTCACCTTCATGGCAGGCGGCGCGAAAGAGGCTTTCGACCGTGCCGAGCCGATCCTGTCCAGGATGGGCAAGAAGGTGGTTCATTGCGGCGAGCCGGGCGCCGGTCAGGCGGCGAAGATCTGCAACAACATGATTCTCGGCATTTCGATGATCGGCGTGGCGGAAGCCTTCGTCCTGGCCGAGAAACTCGGGCTCTCGCATCAGGCGCTCTTCGACGTCGCCTCCACCTCTTCGGGTCAGTGCTGGTCGCTCACCACCTATTGCCCCGTACCGGGGCCGGTGCCGACCTCGCCCGCGAACAACGACTACAAGCCGGGCTTCGCAGCGGCGTTGATGCTCAAGGATCTGAAGCTTGCTCAGGAAGCGGCGCTCGCCTCCGGCGCCTCGACGCCCCTCGGCGCGGAGGCCGCGCAGTTGTATGCGCTCTTCGCCAATGCCGGCCATGACGGCGATGATTTTTCCGGCATCATCAACTTCATCCGCGGGCAGAAGGGCTAAAGCTTGAACCGGCGCATGAAGCGCTGGTCGATGACATCCTTCAGCTGCCACGCGAGGCGGCCCTCGAAAGCCAAAAACCTGCCGCGCCCGCCGATGGCGCGGCCGTCACCGGTTGCGATCAGCAACAGGTGATCGCGCTGGGGGATGTAGGATTCCAAGACTTCGCCTCGCACAGCCCGTCGCAGGTTGCGGGCGAGCACCGGCCCCTGCCGCACGGCGAATACACCGGCCTTGGGGCGTGGATGCGACACCATGGTCGCGCAGTCACCGGCGGCGAAAACGGCCTCGTCGTTCAGGATCTGAAGCGTGGGGTCAACGGCAAGAAAGCCGCCCTCGTCCTTGGCCCAGTCCGTCGTGGCGAGCATAGGCGGCGGCGCGGCGTGGGTCGAAACCAGCACCGCATCGGCCGGCACGAACCTCCCGCTCGCGAGAGTCACACCATCATGAGCAATGCGAATCGCCGGATCCTCGGCATGGACCGCAATCCTGCGGCGCTTGAGCGCCCGCGCGATGCGCCTGCGCATGCCTGCGTTGATCCCCGGCGCCTCGGATGCGCCGATCAGCGACACCTCGATCGGATCGCTCACCCGCGCCGTAAAAAAAGCCTGAACCGCGAAGGCGAGGCAGATTCCGGCAGCCCCTCCGCCGACGATGACGAAACGACGAGGGCCGTTTGGCGCGAGGGCGCTGTCCACGAGCCGATCCCATTTTTCCAGCAGGTTGCCGATGGGCTTGACCGCGAGAGCATGCTCGTCCGCTCCGGCGATTCCCGACAGATCCGGCGTGATGCCCATATCGACGGAAAGGATGTCGTAAGCCAGTTCCTCGCCGCCCTTCAGCCGCACGCGCCGGTGAGCCCTGTCGAACCCGACAGCCTCGTCCAGGATCAAACTGGCGCCGGCGGCACGGGCGAGGCGTTGCAGGTCGATGTGGATCTCGTCCCTCGTATAGATCCCTGCCAAGTGCCCCGGCAGCATGCCCGAATACGGTGTCAGGGGGTCCTTGCTGACCAGCGTGATATCGAGGCCCGGCTCGGGATTGCGGGCGAAGGCCTCCAGAACCAGAACATGGGCGTGCCCGCCGCCGACCAGGAGGAGGTGCTTGCGGGCGGTCTTGGCGCTCGATGTCATGGAGGTCATGCTCTTCCGAGGGGACACAAAGGAACAGGATGTGTTGCACGACACCTACAGCTTTTGGTGACTTCGTCCATTAGGCTCCCGGTCCCGAACGTCCCAAGGTCGATTGCCCGCCCGCATGGTCCGCCCCGTTTCCCAGACGGCCCACCCTTCCGCCGATGCCGCCGCAATGCTGCGGCGTCTCGGCTTCGCGACGCTGTTTTTCGCCGTTCCCCTGGCGGCCCTGTTCACGCGGCGGGCCCTCGTGGTCATGGCGCCGCTCGCGGTCATTCTCCTCGTTTTGGCCTCGGTGCTGGACGGGAGCGCGAAGCATGCCCGGGATAAGATGCTGGCGCTCGCGACCTCCACCGGCGGGATCGCCGGGCTGGTCCTGCTGTTCTGGGCCGGGCTGTCCCTGGTCTGGACTCCCTTCCTGCCCGAGGCCTCCGAGCGCCTCTTCAATATCGCGGGCATGATTCTTATGGGGCTCGGCGGCTACCTGGCCGTTCCGGAACGGATGCGCGCGGCCAATCTCTATCTCTTGCCTGTCGGCGTGGGTCTGGCGGCCGTGATCAGCATTCCCCTGGCGCTCCGGGGCAGCAGCCGCTTCGACCCCGAGGGCCTCAGCCTCGAGCGCGGCATGCTCATGCTGGCCCTGCTGGTCTGGCCGGCGCTCGCCTGGCTCCATTCCCGTGGCAGGAACCTGGAAGCCGTCGCGCTGGCGCTTGCGGTCGCGGTTGCAGCCCTTCTCACACAGGAGGGACTGCCCCTCTACGGTCTTGCCGCCGGCGCCATCGTATTCGTTCTCACAGCGGCAAGTCCCAGGTTCGGCCCCCGACTGGTCGGTATGATCATGGCAGGCCTCCTGCTGTTCGCGCCGCTCCTGCCCTTTCTCCTCAAGCCTCTTGCGGCGGGCCTCTTCGGCGCACGGGCGCCGGTGACGGCAAGCCTCGAGGTCTGGCGCCAGATCGTTCTCAATGAGCCGATGCGGCTGCTGACGGGGCATGGGCTGGAAACTGCCCTGCGCGGGCGGTTCTTCGGCCTGGTTCCCCGGAATGCCCCCTCCACCTTGCTGTTCGAGATCTGGTACGAACTCGGCCTCGTAGGGGCCGTGGCCGGGAGCCTGCTGATCTACCGGGCCGTTGTGGGAATCCGGAGTCATCGCGCCACTGTTGCGCCCGGCATCATGGCGGCCTTTGCCTGTGCCTATGCCCTGGGCTGCCTCGGCATCGGCACAACGCAGGTCTGGTGGTTCACCGCCCTCGTGGTCCTTGTGCTGATTTTTGTGGCCATCGAGCGCGGGCAGTTCCGCACCACCCGTCCCAAGGCCGTCCTGCGCAAGAAGTTCTAAAGCCTGAGTGCTGGATTATGTAACGGTTGACGGAAGGCCCCTGCCTCTGCTTGGCTGAAGGTTCCTGCTTCTCTGCTCGAGGGTCCCTCATGCCGATCATCAACCGCGTCGCCGATCTCGCCGATGAAATCACCGTCTGGCGTCGCGACTTCCACGAAAACCCGGAACTCCTGTTCGACGTTCACCGCACCGCCGGAATCGTGGCCGAGAAGCTGAAGAGCTTCGGCTGCGACGAGGTCGTGACCGGCCTTGGTCGAACCGGGGTCGTCGGCGTGATCAAGGGCCGCACGAACAACTCCGGCAGGGCGATCGGCCTTCGCGCCGACATGGATGCCTTGCCCATCGAGGAGGCGACGAACGTTCCGCACACGTCCAAGGTTCCCGGCAAGATGCATGCCTGCGGCCATGATGGGCACACCGCCATGCTGTTGGGCGCCGCAAAGTATCTGGCCGAGACGCGCAATTTCGACGGCACCGCCGTGGTGATCTTCCAGCCGGCGGAAGAAGGCGGCGGCGGCGGCAACGAGATGGTGAAGGACGGCCTCATGGAGCGCTTCGGCGTGCAGGAGGTCTATGGCATGCACAACATGCCGGGCATTCCCGTGGGCCAGTTCGCAATCCGGGCCGGTGCCATGATGGCAGCAGCCGACCGGTTCACGATCACCATCGAAGGCAAAGGCGGCCACGCGGCGCGCCCGCATGACTGCATCGACCCGGTGGTGATCTCGGCCCAGGTGATCACGGCCCTGCAGACCATCGCCTCCCGCAACGCCGACCCGCTCGAATCCGTGGTGGTTTCCGTCTGCACCGTGAAGGCGGGCGAAGCCTTCAACGTGATCCCGCAGACGGCGATGCTGCTCGGCACCGTGCGCACCCTCTCGCCGGAGGTGCGCGACCTCGCCGAGACGCGCATCCGCGCCATCGTCGAGAACGTCTGCGCCGCCTTCGGGGCGAAAGCGGAGGTCGAATACGACCGCGGCTATCCGGTCACCATGAACGATCCCGACAAGACCGAGTTCATGGCCAGCGTCGCCCGTGCGGTGGCCGGCGAGAACGCCGTCGACACCACCATCCCGCCTCTCATGGGCGCGGAGGATTTTTCCTACATGCTGGAGCAGCGGCCGGGCGCCTACATCTTCCTCGGCAACGGCGACACGGCGGGCGTCCATCACCCGGCCTACGACTTCAACGACGAGGCGAGCCCCTACGGCGTCTCGCTCTGGGCGAAAATCGTCGAAGCCGGAATGCCGGCGCGATAAGCAAGAAACAATTGAAAGAAGGGTTGAGGCTGAAAGCCTCAATCCTTGCTCGAACAGGCGAGCATGCCCTCGAGATCGATGTAGTGCCCTGCCCGATCACGTTTGGCCGCGAGATAGCTCACGTTCTCGGCCGTGGGGCGGCCAAGAACGCGGTGATCGGAGATCACCTCAAGGCCGGCCTTGCTGAGGGCTATGATCTTCTCAGGGTTGTTGGTCATCAGCCGGACTTTGCCGATGCCAAGTGCCTTCAGCATGACGGCCGCGAAATCGAACCGGCGCTGATCCGCCTCGAAGCCTAGCACTTCATCGGCGTCATAGGTGTCGTAGCCCTGGGACTGGAGCTTGTAGGCCCTGATCTTGTTGGCGATTCCGTTCCCCCGCCCCTCCTGGTCGAGATAGAGCAGGATGCCGCCCTCGTTGTCGGCCATGAAGCGCACGGTGTTGCGCAGCTGGTCGCCGCAATCGCATTTGAGGCTGCCGAAGAGATCGCCCGTGAGGCAGGCCGAATGCAGCCGCACGGACACAGGCTTGGAGAGGTCCGGCTTGCCGACGATGATCGCCACCTGATCGCGCAGGCCCTCGCCGCCGCGAAACACCACGAATTCGCTGGTGGGGGCGCCCTCCAGAGGCACGGGTGCGCGGCTGACGATCGTCAGATCGGCCGCCTTGGCGCGCCGGTAGCCGCGGATCGCCTCGCCCGGAACGCGGATCAGGGACGGATCGATGTCGATCCCTGCGGCCAGCGGCACCACGATCACGGCTGGCAGGACCAGGGATAGGCGGGCAAGTTCCAGCGCCTCCTCATCGAGGGCGTCGGCGGCGCGAACCGGCGCATCGATGCGGCCGTCGACCTTAAGGGCCAGGGTTTCCACGCGGGTGCGGTCGACCACGGGCAGGGCCACGCGTCCGGGCGCCTCCCGCTCGAGGCCGAGGCGGCGAAGCCTTGCGGCCGGCAGGACGAGATGGGCATGGGAGCCTGCAACGGCCCCGAGTTCGGCGGCCCTGGTCTCGTCCAGATCCTCGACACCGATCACGAGCGCGCTGCCCGCGAGGCCGTCGATTACGACGGGTCGGGCGCTGCGGAACTCCATGATCGCCCGCTCGACCAGAGTCGAGGCGGGATTGTCGGACAGGCTCAAGGTCAGGCGCATCATCGAAAACTCGGGCAAACAGCCTCACATCTGGCGAAAAATCGGGTATTTCGGGGCTACACACCCCTCAAGCCACGCTTTGGTGCCGGTTGCACCCTAGCACAGGCCCCACCCGATCTCTAATGCCAGAGATGTGACATCTGCCATGCCGGATCAACAGGTCCTCGCGCAAACGTTCCCTGGCTCGACGGCATAGTCGGTCCGCGCTATCTACCAGCCCCGCTTGCGCAGACACAACGGACGATCTCCATGCTCCTTTCCCGGCTCATCGCCTTCGGTTTCCTCGGTCTTGCCAATGCGGCCGGTGCTGCCACCCTCGACGGCTTGGCGGTCGAGGTGACGAACACCAGCGAGCCGGTGCTCTGCGCCGAAAAGGACAATGTGGCGATCAACTTCGCGTCGCCTGATGTGCGCCACTTCCAGATCGAAGCCGTGCATCCGGCCTATATGGGCGCCCTGCAGCAAGACCGTTGGGAGCCGGACTGGACCGCCTGCGAGGACATTTCCGAGGAGACCTCCACCAAGCCGCACCCGACCATGTCGACTCTCTACGAGGACGGGAACGTGCGGATCATCGGCCTGTCCTTCACGGAGTTCTGGCGCCCGAGCGATGTGACCGTGACCATCGGGGCCAAGGCCGAGCGCAACATCCACATGCTCCAGCTGCTGAAGAAGCGCGGCGACAAGGCCGTGGAGGTGCTCGTGATCTATCCGGGCGACGGCTACTGGCGCATCAAGCCGCTGCCGCCCGGCCACCTGGACTGGACCTCCTACGGCTCATCCTTCCTGGTCGGCCCGGTGGAGTTCGACCAGCGGCCGGTGGTGAACCTGAAGGATGTCGCCTTCGACCCGCAGAGCATGACCTTCACGCTTGCTCTCGCCAAGGGCGGCAAGGCGACCGTCTCCATGAAAGCGCTCAACGAAGAGCGCATGACCCTCGACGTCGCCTTCGATCAGGCCGTCTCCGGCCTGCCCTTCGCGGGCCTGCGCTCCATGTACGTGACCGAGTTCAACGCGGACGTGGCGCGCATGGCCGTGCGGGAGGAAGGCGCCCGCTCCTGGCGAGAGGAGCCGATCATGAATTTTCAGGGCGGCAAGGCGACGGATGCCTGGATGGGCCGGCTCGTTCCCTCGCGCCACAACACCAGCGCGCCGGACATGATGTTCAATCGTTTCCGCGCGGCGCCAGCCCGTTAGCATCGGACCCAAAAGTGGAATGCACTTTTGGGGTCAATTCCGATGCTCCTTCTCTTGACCGGCGCATCCTTCAGGGCAGAAAACCGAGGCCACTTTTCTGCAGGATGCGCTGGCGCTGAACCGCGCCGTCACGGCCGACATCGCGCGGCCGTCGATCAGGATCAGTCCCGCTGCGATAAGGGCCATTCCGGCGATGTGCCGAGGGGCCAGCGTCTCACCGAGAACCAGCACGCCGAGCAGGATGGCACTGACCGGGATGAGGAAGGTCACGAGCCCCACATTCGTGGCGCCGGCCCGCGCCAGCAGCCGGAAGAAGATCAGATAGGCGAAGGCCGTCGAGACAAGGCCAAGCGCCACCATGGACAGAAGGGCGCCCGTGCTCGGCATGCTCAAGGTCCAAGGCCGGTCGACGATCAGCGCCACCGGCAGCAGGAGCGCGCTCGAGACGGTGACCTGCCCGGCAGCGGTCGCAAGCGGCGGAATTCCTAAGGTCTTGAAGCGCCGCCCGAAGACGCCGGAAAAGCCATAGGACAGGGCTGCGCCCAGCACTGCAAGCTGCGCCAGGATGCTGGCATCCCATGAAGCCATGGCCGCAACGCCGATCATCACCGCCACCCCGGCAAAGCCTACCAGGACGCCGGCGAATTTCTGGCCCGTAAGATGCTCGTCGTCCGTCAGGTAATGCGCGACGATCACGGTGAAGAGAGGCGTGGTCGCATTGAGAATGGAGGCAAGCCCGCTGGCGATGTGGCTCTGCCCCCAGACGATCAGCGTGAAGGGAATGACGTTGTTGAGGATCGACATGCCCAGAAAGGCACCCCAGGCCTGCCGAGTGCGCGGCAGGTGAAGACCCATGACCCTCAACACGATCAGCAGAGCCGCCGCTCCCATCACGACGCGGGACGCCACGATGGTCAGCGGAGGCAATTCCTTGACGGCAACCCCGACGAAGAGGAAGGAGCCGCCCCACACGACGGACAAGGCGATCAGGAGCGCCCAGTCGGACGCCGTCATGGTCTTGTGGATGGGTGCTTGTGTCATGCCCGTGCCCCTCTCTGTTGGAACGACGGATGACACAAGTTCAGGCCCTGGGCGACCCGTTTCCTGCGGTCAGGAGAGATCGTACCATTCGCCGTTGCTGCGGCAGGCCAGCATCTCGCCCGTCCGCCTGCTACCCTTCAACTCCCGCCTCACGAGGCGGCAGTCCATGCCGCCGAACATCGTCTCATCCACGGCCTTGATCGTAACTTTGCCGGAAGCTCCCGTCTGCGGGTTCTGCCATGCGGCGCTGCCCCTTCCAGGCTGGTCGAGAATCGACAGGATCGCCTGAGCCTCGGCTGGGCGGTCCGGATCGGGGACGAACTGTTCGGCGGCTCGCTGCGCCTCGGCCTGCGCGATACTGGCGCTCGCCTGGCCCCTCGCGCTCGCCATCGTCCCTGCGATCATGCCTGCGGTAACCGCCTTCTTGGCAAGCACAGGCACCGCGCCGACCAAGCCGACGCCGCCGGTCAAAGCACCGTCGACGGCAGCCTTTCCAACGGTCTGAGCCATGCCCGCCGCTTGGTCGGCCATCAGCTTGGTTGCCACTTGGTCGAAGCCTGCCAGATGATCCGGCCGCGCCGTGTTGCCGGCCGCGACATCCCTGAGGCGTAGCGCAAACGAGCTGAAATCCATGCTTGCGGAGGTCGCCTCCGGCTCAGCGCTCTGGGCCATGCTGACGGCGGCACCCGACAGCCCTGTCGGATCCAGGGCCGTCGCGGCCCCGACTGCGACCGATCCTGCCGTCGATTGGTTGCAGGCGGCCAAGGCCAACGCCACCACCACGATGCTTGCCCAGGCTGCGGCTTTCGTCATGATTCTCTCCGCACGTTTACGCTACGTAGTAACGTATGCGGACAGCCAAGAAAAGTGCATGAGCGGACCGCACCGGCCAAACTTGTCCACCGGTAAGATCGGTCGGCGATAAAGGTTTGGTTTACGACGATCGTAACGGGTTTCGCATCTTTACCCCACGTTCATGGCTTCAGGGCGAGCGTCTGGCTTACGATCTCTTCCTGTGTTGCGTTAGCCATGAGCCCGCCCATCTCTCACGAGCCTTCCTACAGCACGCGCCATCAGCCGGTGCGGTCGAGCTTCTGCGTGATGCCGCACGATCCGCGGCCGGCACGGAACGCCAGTTTCATCTTCGGCCGCTCGGATTCACGCTACCGCCCCCTCCTCAATCAGGAGGAACGGGACCGGCTTCACATCTGGGCCATGATCGTCGCTCTCTCGACATCGGCGGCGGGCACCACCCTGCTGCTCACCTCCTTCCTGCCCTGAGTCAGTTCAGCGGCCAGACCAGCATGATCAACGGGATGCCGATCACCACCACGATGATCGAGAGCGGCAGCCCAAGCCGCCAGTAATCGCCGAAACGGTAGCCGCCCGGCCCCATGACCAGGGTGTTGCACTGGTGCCCGATGGGCGTGAGGAAGTCGCAGGCAGCCCCAATCGCCACCGCCATCAGGAAGGCATCCGGCCTGAAGCCGAGCTGGCTGGCGAAGCTCGCCGCGATGGGCGCCATCACCAGCACGGTTGCGGCATTGTTGAGGAACGGCGTCACGGCCATGGCGGCCACCATGATCAACACGAGCGCTCCCGTCGGCGGCAGCATGTTGGCGGCCGATGAGAGCCAGCCGGCGATCAGGTCAGTTCCGCCCGTGGTGCGGATCGATTCGCTGACCGGGATCAGGGCGCCCAGCATCACGATGATCGGCCACTCGATAGTCTCGTAGGCCTCGCGCAGGGTGAGCGACCCGAACAGCACGAGCAGGACGCCTGCCCCGAAGAAGGCGATGGCCACCGGCAGGATATTGAAGGCGACCAGCACCATGGTGCCGGCCAGGATAAGGGCGGGCAGCAGGCTCCGGCGCGCGCTCCCCAGGCGGATCTCGCGCTCTGCGAGCGGCAGGCAGCCGATGTCGCGCAGGGTATCGGGCAGCCGCTTGAGATTGCCCTGGAGCACGATCACGTCGCCGGCTCTTAAGGTGATGGTGCGCAGCCGCTCCTTGAAGCGCTCGCCGCTGCGGCTCACCGCGATCAGATTGACGCCGAAGCGCTCGTAGAGGCCGATGCGCTCCGCCGACAGCCCGGTCAGCACGGAATTGGGCCCGACGATCGCCTCGATGGCGCCGATCTCGTCCGTGGCCTCGTCCGTCTCCGGCTGGTGATGGTCACGACTGAGCTTCAGCCCGGCCCGGGCGACGGCGCTCTCGAGGGCATCGGACTCGCCCTCCAGCATGAGCACGTCGTTCTCGCGAATGGTCGCATCCGGCAGAGGGCTCGAGCTGCGGGTCTCGTTGCGGATAATCGATGCGACCTTGACCTCGCCGTTGGCGAGCTTGTGCAGGTCCGCGACCGTCTGGCCGACCACATCGGACTCCGCCGTCACGCGGGCCTCGGTCACGTAATCCTTGATGTCGAGGGCGGCATCGAGGGATGCGGCTCCTTTGCGGCCCTGCGGCAGCAGGCGGTAGCCGAAGGCCAGGAACACCACGCCGGCGAGCGCGATGCCGAGACCCACGGGCGTGAAGTCGAACATGCCGAAGGGCTCGCCCAGCAGCTCCTCCCGGACCCGCGACACGATGATGTTGGGCGAGGTGCCCACCAGGGTCACGATGCCGCCCAAGAGCGAGCCGAAGGCCATCGGCATGAGGAAGCTGGAGGGCGGCGTGTTGGTGCGCCGCGCGATCTGGAACGCCACCGGGATCATCATGGCGAGCGCGCCGATGTTCTTCACGAAGGCGGACAGCACCGTCACCACGCCCACCAGCACCACGACCTGGATCTGCGTGGTGCGCAAATACGGCCCAACGCGGTTGAGGCCTGCTTCGAGAATGCCTGACTTCGCCACGGCCGCACTGACCAGGAGCGCGCTGGCCACGATAATGACGATGTCGTCGCTGAAGCCCTCGAACGCCTTGTCGGCCGGCACGACGCCGACCAGCACGGCCACGAGAAGCGAGAGGACCGCCACGAGATCGTAGCGGAAGCGTCCCCAGACGAAGAGCGCCATCATCCCGGCGACGATGGCAAAGGAAAGCATTTGCTGGTGGGTCATGGGGAGCGTGAAGCGAGAGGAACCGGAATCCTAACGCGTCACACCCCTATAAGTGCCGAGACTACTGCCTCAAGTCTATTGTCCGAGGACGAGCGCCCAGTAGCGGCCGTAGCGGTTGTCGGCATCCGCGCGGGCCAGGCCGATCCTGCGGGCCTGGGGCATCAGGAGATTGCTGTTGTGGCCGGGCGAGGCCTTCCAGCGGCTGATGGCGCCATCCACCGAGGACGAGCCCGCCGACAGGTTCTCGGCCGAATAGCCGCTGATCCCGTATTGATCCATGCGCTTGACGAAGCTGCCATGGCTGAGCCGGCCCGCAGCGGCCACGACCCGCGCCTGGTGCTCCGCCGCCTTGTTGAGGCGGGAATCCACCGTCACCGGGCTCAGGCCCTTCGACGCACGATAGGCCGAAATGAGGGCTGCCGCCTGGGCTGCATCGTTCGTGGAGCTCGCCAGGACGGCGTCTGTCGGCGTCAGCACTGAGTCGCCTGCGCAGCCGGCAAGTCCCAGCGCGATGAAGCCGGAGATGAAAAGAGCACGCATCGCATTCCCCTTGGGGCGGCGTTGAGGCGCCGCTCCTCTTGAAAAAAAGCCTTAAGGCGTTCATGTGCAGGAGCCATGAACCCGATGCCGCTGCATGCCATGTTGCAGCGTGAGGGTCCAGATTCCTCTTACCTCCGCGTCAGCTGACCGCATGTCCCCGTCTCCTTCTCCTGTCGAAGTCGCCGTCATCGGCGGCGGCCCTGCCGGCTTGATCGCCGCGGAGGTTTTGGGGCGTGCGGGCCTGTCCGTGACGGTCTACGACCAGATGCCGTCGGTCGGCCGCAAGCTGCTGATGGCGGGCCGGGGCGGCCTGAACCTGACCCATTCGGAAGAGTTCGAGCGATTCGCCGCCCGCTACGCCGGGGCCCGGCCGCAGCTCGAGCCCTTGATCGAGGCCTTTTCTCCGGAGGATCTGCGCGCCTGGTGCGAGGGCCTGGGGCAGGAAACGTTTGTCGGCTCCAGCGGACGGGTGTTTCCCAAAGCCTTCAAGGCCTCTCCCCTTCTGCGCGCCTGGTTGCGGCGGCTCGAAGCTCTGAATGTGCGCTTTGCGCTACGCCATCGCTGGCAGGGTTGGGACGAAGACGCCCGTCTGGTCTTCACTGGTGCGGCGGGCGAGCCGGTTGAGGCCAAGCCCGACGCCACGATCCTGGCGCTGGGTGGCGCCAGCTGGCCCCGGCTCGGCTCGGATGGAACATGGGTCGGCCTCTTGGCCCAACGGGGCATCGCCATCCGGCCCCTGCGGCCTACCAATATGGGCTTCACCCTCCCCTGGTCCGAATTCATGCGCCGCCACGAGGGCGAACCCCTGAAGCGAATCGCGCTTGCCTTCGAGGGCACGACGGTGAGAGGCGAGGCCATCGTGACGGCGGACGGGATCGAGGGCGGGGCGGTCTATGCCCTCTCGGCCCGCTTACGCGACGCCATCGAGCGGGAGGGCAGCGCCCTCCTGCACATCGATCTCAGGCCAGACCTCTCCCATGGGGCCTTGCTGAAGAAGCTCGAGACCCCGCGCAAAGGGCAATCCGCCTCCACGTTCCTGCGAAAAAGCGCGGGCTTGAGCCCGGTCGGCATCGCGCTGCTGCGGGAGGCCTCTCCGGCCCTGCCGGTGGAGCCCGAAGCGCTGGCCCGGCTCATTAAGGCCGTGCCGTTGCGGCTCACCGGCACGAAATCCCTCGAGCGTGCCATTTCCACCGCCGGAGGCGTGCCGTTCACTGAGATCGACGAACACCTGATGCTGCGCCGGATGCCCGGCGTGTTCGTGGCCGGCGAGATGCTGGACTGGGAGGCGCCCACCGGCGGCTACCTGCTCCAGGCCACCTTCGCCACCGGCATTGCGGCCGCCCGTGGGGTGCTGGCGCACCTCCAGATTCCCGATGCCGCATTGACCTTGGAGCCCTCATCGGCCACACGGCAGACGTGATCGATCCGGTTAAAATCCTCCACGACGTATTCGGCTTCCCCTCTTTCCGCGAAGGACAGGAGGAGATCGTGCGCGCGGTGCTGGCCGGCGAGGACGTTCTGGCCGTCATGCCCACGGGCGCCGGCAAGTCCCTTTGCTTCCAGCTACCCACATTGGCCCGGGAGGGATTGACCCTCGTGGTCTCGCCGCTCATCGCCCTCATGCGCGACCAGGTGGCGGCCCTGCGCCATTTCGGCATCGAGGCCGGCAGCCTCAACTCCGCTAACGACCAGGACGAGAACCGCCGCGTGGTGGATGCGGTGCGCGACCGGCGCATGCGCATCCTCTATGCCTCGCCGGAGCGGCTGGCGAATACGAGCACGACCGAATGGCTCGCTCGCTCGGGCGTCAACCTGCTCGCCATCGACGAGGCGCATTGCGTCTCGCAATGGGGCCACGATTTCCGGCCCGAATACGCCATGCTCGGCGAGGTGCGCCAGCGGCTCGGCAACGTGCAGACCATCGCGCTCACCGCCACGGCCGATGTGGCGACGCGCGGCGACATCATGCACCGGCTCTTCGAGGAGCAGCCGCGCCTCTTCATCCACGGCTTCGACCGGCCGAACCTGCGTCTTGCCATGCAGTCGAAGGAGAACTCCAAGCGCCAGCTCTTCGGCTTCCTCGACAAGCACCGGTATGAGAGCGGCATCGTCTATTGCTCGTCGCGCAACGCCACAGAGCGGCTGGCCGACTCGTTGAGCCAGGCCGGTTACCGCGCGCTGCCCTATCATGCGGGCATGAATCAGCAGGACCGCGCCAAGAATCAGGACATCTTCCTGCAGGAGGACGGCGTGGTAATGGTAGCCACAGTCGCCTTCGGCATGGGCATCGACAAGCCGGACGTGCGCTTCGTGGCGCACGCCGCTCTGCCGAAATCCATCGAGGCCTATTACCAGGAGATCGGCCGCGCGGGCCGCGACGGCGCGCCCGCCGACACGCTCACCCTCTACGGCCTCGACGACATGCGCCTGCGCCGCCTGCAGATCGAAGAGAGCGATGCGGCCGACGAGCAGAAGCGCGTCGAGCGCCAGCGCCTCAATGCGCTGGTTGCCCTGTGTGAAGCGCCGCGCTGCCGCCGCCAGACCCTGCTCGCCTATTTCGGCGAAACCACCGAACCCTGCGGCAATTGCGATCTGTGCATCGACGGCGTGATGTCTTTCGACGGCACCATCGAGGCGCAAAAGATTCTCTCGGCCATCGTGCGCACGGGTGAGCGCTTCGGCACCGAGCACCTCATCAGCATTCTCGTGGGCGAGGATACGGATTCCATCCGCCGCTTCGGCCATGACAAGCTGAAGACTTTCGGGGTCGGCAACGACCGCTCGAAGCAGGAGTGGCGTTCGCTGCTACGGCAGATCTATGCCGCTGGCCTCATCAGCCTGGAGTTGGCCGAATACGGCCGCTGGACCCTGACCGACAAGGGCGTTGCCGTGCTCAAAGGCCAGGAGCGGATCGAGCTACGCTCAGACGTGCTGATGAAACCGGCAGAGCGCCGCCGCCGGCGCGGCCGGATGGAAGCCGAATCCGTGGTGCCCTCCGACGATCCGCTGCTCCTCGACCTCAAGGCCCTGCGCACGAAGCTCGCCAAGGAAGAGGGCGTGCCAGCCTACGTGATCTTCTCCGACCGCAGCCTGATCGACATGGTCGCCAAGCGGCCAGTGACCGTACGCGCCTTCGGCGAGATCCACGGCGTCGGACAGGCCAAGCTCGATCGCTATGCGGATGCGTTCCTGGACGTGGTGAAGGCGCACGCGGCTTAAGAGCAGGCCCATGCCGTCATCCCGGACGCCGCAGGCGATCCGGGACCGCGTGCAGGATGTGGCTCTGAACTCCCTCTCCCTGAGGGAGAGGGCTGGGGTGAGGGGTTAGTGTCCTGTCCGGATAGACCTGTAACCCCTCACCCGCGCCTGAAGGCGCGACCTCTCCCGTAAGGGAGAGGTATTCCCGCGCCATTCTCCTCACACGATCCCGGATCTGCGCTACGCTTCGTCCGGGATGACGCTCGATGATCACACCTCCACCCACCGCCCCTCATACGCACTGCGCGCAATCGCATCCACCGTGCGCTCGATGCGGATGCCATCTTCAAATTCGATCAGATGTGCGCTCTCGCCGCCGATGCGCCGGATCAGTTCGCGGCACTCGATGATCTTCAGGTCGTTGAAGCCTAAGCCATGCCCCGGCGCCGGGATGAACTTGTCGTAGGGCGGGTGCTGCGGCCCGGTGAGGATGGTGCGGAAGCCCTGGGTCTCCTTGACTCTATCAACCGTGTAGAGCTGCACCTCGTTCATGCGCTCCTGATCGTAGACGATGGTGCCCTTCGAGCCGAAGAGCTGGAGCGCGATGCGACCCTTGCGGCCCCATGCGGAGCGGTTGAGCGCCATCACGCCTGACACGCCACTGTCCAGCTCCATCAGCACGGTCGCGATGTCATAGGTCTCGACCGACCGGCGCCCGCCGCCCTGCACCGGGCGATCCGCATAGGGCTTCGCCATGTGCCCGCAGACGCGCCGCACGCCTCCGAACAGGGTCCAGACGAGGCTTAAAGGATGGACGCCGAAATCGTCGAGCGCGCCATGGCCCGAACTCGCCTCGCTCTTCCAATAAAAAAGCGCCTCCGGGTCCGCCATAAAATCCTCGTCCATCTCGAGGCGCACGTGGTTGACTTTGCCGATTTGCCCCTCGTCGATCAGTCGTCTCATCAGGCGGATGGTCGGGTTCTGGATATAGTTGTAGCCGAGTGCCGCCACCTTGCCGGAGGCGCGCGCCGCCGCCAGCATGCGCTCCGCATCAGCGAGCTTTGTCGCCATCGGCTTTTCGCACCACACATGCTTGCCCGCCTCCAGCGCCGCAATGGCCATCTCGGGATGAAAGGCGTTGGGCGTGGTGATCGACACCACATCGACGGCCGGATCGTTGACGAGGGAACGCCAATCGCCCGTGGCGCGCACAAAGCCGAGCTCCTGCGCTTTCGTCTCGGCCAGTTCCTGCGAATGCTCAGCCAGCACCGCAAGGCGCGGCCGCGCCACATCGCCGAACACCGCCGCGACAGCATTCCAGGCTAGTGCATGGCACTTGCCCATATAGCCTGTGCCGATGAGGCCGATGTTCAGAGATGTCATGCTGCGCACTCCTGCAATGAAGAATGATTTGTTGCCTTCGCCCTGCGAAGGCTTTTCCCCTCCCCCTTGCGGGGAGGGGCAGGGGTGGGGGTGGTCCGACTGGGGTGAGGCTTCACCACGTAAGATGAAGGTTCACCTCTCCCCGCCGGGGAGAGGTGAACCTGTAAGAGCCTTCATGCTCTCTGGATTAAGCGCTAAGTTCTGACTTTACGACCCCCACCTAGCCGCTCCGCGGCACCCCCTCCCCGCAAGGGGGAGGGAAGCACGTGTTGCACCCTGCGAGCGCCCCAGAGTGAGAGCATCACCCAAGAACCGCGCTCACACCATCCCGCCGAGTTCCGCCGACACCGCCTGCAACTCCTTGCCGCCGGCCATGAGGTTCTGCAGCTCGTCAATCTGGATTTCTGATTTTGCGTAGGTGCCCAATGTCTTGCCGCGGTTGAGCACCGTGAAGCGGTCGCCCACCGCATAGGCGTGGCGTACGTTGTGGGTGATGAAGATGACGCCGAGGCCTTTCTGGCGCACCTGATGGATGTATTTCAGCACCATGGATGTCTGCGCGACGCCCAGCGCGGAGGTGGGCTCGTCGAGGATTAGCACCTTCGCGCCGAAATAGACTGCACGGGCAATCGCCACGCATTGGCGCTCGCCGCCCGACAGCGTGCCGACCGCCTGATGCGGATCGCGCACGTCGATGCCGATTCGGTGCATCTCCTCGCGGGTGACCTCGTCGCAATAGTCGAAATCGACACGGCGGAAGGGCCAGATCCCTTTCACCGGCTCGCGGCCCATGAAGAAATTGCGCGTGACCGACATGAGCGGGATCATCGCGAGATCCTGGTAGACCGTCGCGATGCCTGCATCGAGCGCGTCGCGCGGGCTGGCGAAGCTCACAGGCTTGCCCTCGACCAGGAAATCACCTGAAGTCGGTTTATGCACACCGGCCAGCGTCTTGATCAGCGTCGACTTGCCGGCGCCGTTGTCGCCGAGCAGGCACATGACCTCGCCACGGTTCACGTTGAGCGAAACGCCCGAGAGCGCGATCACCGAGCCGAAATGCTTGACGAGATTGCGGATCTCGATGAGCGGAACATCTTGGTCCATCAGCGCTCTCCCGTCACCTTGCGGCGGATGAAGTTGTTGAACAGCACCGCCAGCAGCAGCATGGCGCCCAGGAAAACCTGGAACCAGTCGGAGTCGAACCGCGTGTAGGTGAGGCCGATGGACACCATGCCGAAGATGATGGCGCCGAAGAACGCCCCGATGGCCGAGCCATAGCCGCCGGTGAGCAGGCAGCCGCCGATCACCGCCGCGATAATGGCCTCGAACTCTTTCTGGAATCCGCGCCGCGCATCGGTCGAGCCGGCATCGAGCACCGTGAGGATGGCGACGACGGCCGCGGCCGCGGCCGTGAGCATGAAGAGCGCGGTCTTCACCCGGTCCACCGGCACGCCGGAGTTGCGCGCAGCATTAGGATCCCCGCCCGCCGCAAAGATCCAGTTGCCGGCCCGCGTGCGCAGCAGGATCCAGGTGGCGAGGAGTGCAAAGCCCGCGAACCAGACGATTGAGACCGGAACGCCCGTGACGGTCGGCGTGCCATTGGGAAATTTGCCGATGAGATCGTTGGCGGCAAGCCACGCGAAAGCGCCCTCGAGCGCGTTGCCGGAGAACAGCTCGCGAATGAGGCCCTCGCCGGCCTGATCGCCGATGCCGCGCATCTGGGTCGAGCCGCCGGTTGCCCATTTCAGGCCGACGAGCGAGAGACCGCGCAGGATGAACAGGAAGGCCAGCGTGACGATGAAGGAGGGAAGCCGCGTGCGGATGACGAGCTGGCCATTGAGGCCGCCGAGCACGGCTGCGATCACAAGAGTGGCGGCAATCGCCGGCAGAAGGGCCCATCCGCTTAAAGTAATGAAGGCGCCGAAGATCAGGCCCGTGAACGCCACCATGGAGCCGATGGAGAGATCGAACTCACCGCCGATCATCAACAGGGCCGCCGCAATGGCGAGAATGCCGAGCTGCGCCGCAGGCGAGAGGATGTTCATGATGCCGGCCAGCGTGAACATGGACGGGTCGGCCGTGGAGGCGAAGAAGATCGCCACCAGGATGAGACCGGCCAACGCCCCGAGCTCGGGGCGCCGCATGATCTTGGTGACGAAGGAGACCTCCCGCAGCCGCTCGTCCTGGATCTTCTTGACGGTGGGAGCCGGAGACAGATCTGCGGTCGGCTGAGTGGTGTTCACCATGGGCGCCTCCCCGAATGAATCATATGAAATGAAAAGCCCGCGGCCGTGTGGGCCGCGGGCTTTGAGTGGTGTTTAGCGGATGCCCTTGGCGGACAGATCGACCACCTGAGCGGCCTTCTCCTTGGTGATCAGGTTCGGGCCGGAGGCAACGTCGCCGCCCGGCATGAGGCCGAACTTGGCGTAGTTGGCCAGGAACACCACCGGCAGATAGCCCTGGAGGTATTGCTGCTGGTCGATGGCGAACACCGCCTCGCCGGCAGCCACCGACTTGAGGAAGCCGGCCGACATGTCGAAGGTGGCGACCCGGATGGCGCCCGTCTTGCCCGCTTCCTTCACGGCCGCAACCGACGGCTCACCGGCGGTGCCTGCGCCCAGCGCCAGGATCGTGTCGACGGAGGCGTCCGAGGCGACCGCCGCCTTCACCTTAGCGCGAATATCCGCCGGGTCGTTGGAGACCGGCAGCACCGTTACCTTGCCGCCAAAGCCTTCGGTGAAGCCCTTGCAGCGCAGGTCGAGCGAGACGTTGCCGACCTCCTGGTTCACGCAGAGGCCGACCTTGCCGCCCATCTCCTTCAGCTTCGCGCCGGCGATGCGCCCGGCCACGACCTCGTCCTGCCCCACATGGAGCAGCGCGCCGAGCTTCTTCGACACGTCGGAGCCGGAATTCATTGAGATCACTGGAATGCCGGCGGCCACCGCCTTCTGGATCGAGGGCCCGAGCGCCGAAGCATCGGGAATGGAGACGATCAGACCGGCGGGCTTCTGGTTCACGGCCGCGTCGATGAGCTGGCCCATGGCGACCATGTCGAAGGTCTCAGGCGCGCGGTAATCGACCTGGACCTTCATGTC
Organism: Microvirga sp. CF3062; assembly: GCF_036314045.1. Lineage (NCBI taxonomy): Bacteria > Pseudomonadati > Pseudomonadota > Alphaproteobacteria > Hyphomicrobiales > Methylobacteriaceae > Microvirga > Microvirga sp. CF3062. The sequence continues at coordinate 317,849 of NZ_JAYGGN010000003.1, read as the reverse complement.
CTGACCGGCCGCCGACACGCCGTTCTTGACCACGGACCAGAACGGGTCGTTGGCCTGTCCGTGGCTGACGACGATGATGCGGGAATTCTGCTGCGCGGCAACTGGCGCGACCGACGCGAGGGTCAGAGCGGCTGCTGCGGCAAGGCCTGTGACGATTGATTTCATGTGCTTCCTCCCAACTAGTATCTCGTGCGCCCGATCTGCCAGAGATTTGGCTTAGACGAACGCCGCGGCTTCCAGGGCCGCTGGTATGAATTGTCAGGGAAACACCAGATGATTCGAGAGCGAATCGTCCGTTTCCTGGCGTTCCCTCTACCAATTCGGTCGTTCCTATATGCGGAACGCCAGAACCTTTTTGTTTATATATTGGAATTTTTATTCCATTTTTGTAGGATTGGTGTCAAGGCCCGATCTGAAGCAGCAGGCTGGGCATGGGAACGGGCAAGAGCATGGACGAGGCAGAGGTCGCCACAGAGGCCCCGGATAGTTTCGATGGACTTCGGGCCCTGCTGCTCAGCCGCCACGATGCCATGCCCAAACGACTCAAGCAGCTTGCAACCTTCGCCCTGGAGCATCCCGAGGATGTGGCCTTCGGCACGGTGGCGGGCATTGCCGAACACGCCGGTGTGCAACCCTCCACCCTGGTGCGCTTTGCCAAGAGCCTCGGCTATGACGGCTTTTCCCACCTGCAGCAGATCTTTCGCGATCGCCTGCGGGAGCGGTTCCCCGATTACCGCGAACGTCTCAAAGGCCTGCGTGATGCCGAGGGACATCATGTCCACGCCGCCTCTCTGCTCGAGGGTTTCACCGATGCCGCCGCCGTGTCTCTGGACCGGATGCGCGAGTCTGTTCGCCTAGAGGAACTGTCCCGCGCGATCGAGACGCTCGCCAAGGCCGACACGATCTATCTGCTCGGTGCGCGGCGGGTGTTCCCTGTCATCGCTTATTGCGCCTATGCCTTCGGCAAGCTCGGGGTGCGGGCCATCCTCATCGACCATGTGGGCCAGCTCGGACCCGAGCAGCTGGCGACCGCCGCCGGCCGGGACGCGGTGCTCGCCATCAGCTTCACGCCCTATGCACCCGTAACCGCCGATCTCGCGGCCGCGGCGGCCCAGCGCAACGTGCCCGTGGTGGCGATCACGGATTCGGCCTTCAGTCCGCTAGTGACGAGCGCCGATGTGTGGCTCGAAGTGGCGGAAGCCGATTTCGGCGCCTTCCGGTCGCTGTCCGCTTCGTTTGCGCTGGCCATGGCATTGGCGGTGGGCACGGCAGAGAAGCGGGCGGAAGGATAAAGACAGGCGTCATCCCGGACGGCGTGAGCCGATCCGGGATCATGGGCAGAATAAATCTTGGGTTTCCCCTCCCCCTTGTGGGGAGGGGGTGCCGCGTAGCGGCCGGGGTGGGGGTGCCGGCGCCAGAACCTGAGAGGTTGGCGCTCACACCCCCACCTCCAACTCCTCCCCACAAGGGGGAGGAGGGCTGGTTGAGCCACAATCATCTGACGATCCCGGATCTTCGCTGCGCTCCGTCCGGGATGACGCGTGTTGCTTACAGCTTCACCGGCTTTCCGCTTTGCGCCGATTCCGTCGCCGCATCGGCGAGACGTTGGGCCATCAAACCGTCGTGGCCCGTCGGATTGCACGGCTTGCCGTCGCGGATGGCATTCAGGAATGTGGTGAGCTCGTCGCGATAGGCGTCCGCATAGCGCTCCAGGAAGAAGTCCTGAACCGGGTCGGCGGTGACTCCGGAGGCGTTCGCCACCTCCACCGTGGTGCGGTGAATGTTGCCGGCGCGGATCATGCCCTTCGAGCCATGCACCTCGATGCGCTGGTCGTAGCCGTAGGTGGCGCGGCGGGAATTGGAGATCTGCACGATGCGGCCCTTGGCGGTCTTGAGCATCACGGCCGCCGTGTCCACATCGCCGGCCTGGCCGATGGCCGGATCCACCAGGGAGGATCCGACCGCATGCACCTCCACCGGCTCATCACCCAGCAGCAGGAACCGAGCCATGTCGAGGTCGTGGATCATCATGTCCCGGAACAGGCCGCCGGAGGTGGCAATGTAGCTCACCGGCGGTGGGCCGGGATCGCGGGAGAGAATCGTCACGATTTCCACCTCGCCCACCTCGCCGTCGGCAAGGCGGCGGCGTAAGGACGCGAAGTTCGGATCGAAGCGGCGATTGAAGCCGATCATCAGCGGCGTGCCGGCCTTCTCGACGGTGGCGAGGCAGGCTTCGATGCGGGCGCTCGAGAGATCAACCGGCTTCTCGCAGAACACCGCCTTGCCGGCGCGCGCACCGCGTTCGATCAGGTCGGCATGGGTCGTGGTCGGCGTGCAGACGAGAATGGCGTCCACATCGGAGCGCTCGACGATCTCGTCCAGCGACGCGACCTCGGCACCCGTGGCCGCCGCCAGTTCCTGCGCGGCAGGCGCATGCGGGTCGGCCACTGCCACGAGGCGGGCGTCGGGATGGCTGGCGGCGTTGCGCCCGTGAATACGGCCGATTCGGCCGGCGCCCAGAACGGCGATCCTGATCATGTTTCCCCTCAGATCCTTTGCCGGCTTCGGCAATATTTAGAATTGATATTCCAACATAAGTTGCTAATAGAATAAACGTTCTACAGCCGCAAGGGCCGAACGGCCCTCGCCCGGTGCTTTAAAGCCCGAGAGCGGGAGGAATAGCATGAAGCCAGCCCTCGATGTCATCACCATCGGCCGCTCCTCGGTCGATCTCTACGGCCAGCAGGTGGGCGGGCGTCTTGAGGACATGGCTTCCTTCTCCAAGGCAGTCGGCGGATGCCCGGCAAACATCGCCATCGGCACGGCGCGGCTCGGGCTGAAATCAGGCTTTATTACCCGCGTCGGCGACGAAGCCATGGGGCGCTTCATCCGCGAGCAGATGGAGCGCGAGGGCGTCTCGACGCAAGGCATCGTCACCGACAGGCAGCGTCTGACCGCCCTCGTGATCCTCGGCGTGCGCGACGAGGATTCCTTCCCGCTGATCTTCTATCGCGACAACTGCGCCGACATGGCGCTGACGGAAGCAGACATCGACGAGAGCTTCATCGCCTCGGCCGCGGCCGTCGTTGTGACTGGCACGCATTTTTCGCGGGAGACGACCGCCGCCGCGCAGAGGAAGGCGATCCGCGTTGCGAAAGCGAACGGCCGCAGGGTTGTGTTCGACGTGGATTACCGCCCCAACCTCTGGGGTCTTCTCGGCCATGGCGCGGGCGAGTCGCGCTATGTACGCTCGGACGCAGTGACGGAACACCTGAAGCCCATTCTGGCCGATTGCGATCTCATCGTCGGTACGGAGGAGGAACTGCACATCGCCGGCGGCTCCGAGGACACGTTGGAAGCCATCGGGGCGATCCGAGCGATCTCGAAGGCGACCATCGTGTGCAAGCGTGGGCCGATGGGCTGCGTGGTGTTTCCCGATGCCATCCCAGATTCGCTCGATGACGGCGTGAAGGGTCCGGGCTTCCCGGTCGAGGTTTATAACGTGCTGGGCGCCGGCGATGCCTTCTTGTCCGGCTTCCTGCGCGGATGGCTGAAGGGTGAGCCGCTCGAAACCTGCTGCGCCTATGCCAATGCCAGCGGCGCCTTCGCGGTCTCACGCCTGCTCTGTTCGCCGGAGATCCCGACCTTCCCCGAACTGCAGCACTTCTTGAAGACCGGCAGCCGGCACAAGGCCCTGCGCTTCGACGAAGACATCAACCACATTCACTGGGCGACGACGCGCCGGCCTCAAAGCCCTACCCTCATGGCGCTCGCCATCGACCACCGCATGCAGCTGGAAGTCATGGCGAAGGAGATCGGTGCGCTGGTCGAACGCATCCCCGACTTCAAGGTGCTCGCCGTCGAGGCTGCGGCGCGGGTGGCGGATGGTCGGCCAGGCTTTGGCATGCTGATCGACGGCATCTATGGCCGCGAGGCGCTTTTCCGCGCTGCCGATTATCCGTTCTGGATCGGCCGCCCGGTGGAGCTGCCGGGTTCGCGCCCGCTCGATTTCGAAGGCGGCGGTTCGCTCGGCGCGAAGCTCGTGGAATGGCCGGTGGGACACACCATCAAGTGCCTGTGCTTCTACCATCCCGACGATCCGCCGAACCTGCGAGAGCGCCAAGAGCGCGACCTGCTGCGCCTCCACGATGCCGCGCGTCGCATCGGCCGCGAGCTGCTGGTCGAGATCATCGCCGGCAAGCACGGGGCGCTCAAGACCGATACGGTCGCCGGCATTCTGCAGCGCCTCTACGATCTGGGCATCAAGCCGGATTGGTGGAAGCTCGAGCCGCAGCGCGACGCGGCCGCCTGGCACGCCATCGGCGCGGTGATCACCAAGAACGATCCGCTTTGCCGCGGCATCGTGCTGCTCGGCCTCGAAGCGCCGGAGAACGAGCTGGAAGCAGCCTTCGCGGCAGCCGCCAGGGAGCCACAGGTGAAAGGCTTCGCCGTCGGCCGCACGATCTTCAACGAGGCCGCACGGCGCTGGCTGAAGGGCGAGATCACCGACGAAGCCGCTGTCAACGACATGGCCGCCCGGTTCCAGCGCCTCGTCGATGCGTGGCAGCAGGCCTCCGTCCGCGCGAACGCGGCATGAGTTCTAGTAGCAGTCCAGTTATCCTGAAGACCAACTTGAGAAGGCTGCGCCCCTCCGCCAAGGTCGGCGCCATTCAAGAGGAACACGCATGAGCACGATCCGCCTGACCATGGCGCAAGCCGTCGCCCGATTCCTGACGGTGCAGAAGACGGAGATCGACGGACAGGTTCTGCCGCTCTTCGGCGGCGTCTGGGCCATCTTCGGCCACGGCAACGTGGCCGGCATGGGCGAGGCGCTGCATGGCGTGCGCGACCAGTTGCCCACCTTCCGTGCCCATAACGAACAGGGCATGGCCCACGCGGCCATCGCCTTCGCCAAGGCCTCGCGCCGCCGCCGCATGATGGCCTGCACCACCTCCATCGGCCCCGGCGCCACCAACATGGTGACAGCCGCAGCCGTAGCGCATGTGAACCGCCTGCCGGTGCTGCTTCTGCCCGGCGATGTCTTCGCCAACCGCAGGCCCGATCCTGTGTTGCAGCAGATCGAGAACTTTTCCGACGGCACCGTCTCGGCCAATGACTGCTTCAAGCCCGTGTCGCGCTATTTCGACCGCATCGCGCGGCCAGAACAGATCATCCCGGCACTCCAGCGCGCCATGGCCGTGCTCACGGATCCTGCCGATTGCGGCCCGGTGACACTGGCGCTCTGCCAGGACACGCAGGCCGAGGCCTACGATTATCCGGAGAGCTTCTTTGCGGAAAAGGTCTGGACGCCGCGCCGCATCCGTCCCGACGAGGCGGAACTCGCGCAGGCCGCCGATCTCATCCGCAACGCGAAGAAGCCTTTCATCGTGGCCGGCGGCGGCGTGCTCTATTCCGGCGCAGAAAAGGCGCTGGCGGATTTAGCCGAGAAGCACGGTCTCTCCGTCGGCGAGACGCAGGCCGGCAAGTCGAGCTTAGCCCATGATCATCAGGCCAATCTCGGTGCGGTCGGCGTCACCGGCACAGGCGCCGCCAATGCGCTTGCGGAGGATGCCGACGTGGTGATTGCGGTCGGCACCCGCCTGCAGGATTTCACCACGGGATCCTGGGCCCTGTTTAAGAACCAGAACCGGCGCATCGTCGGCCTCAACGTGCAGGCTTTCGACGCCACCAAGCACAATGCGATGCCGCTCGTGGCTGACGCACGTGTGGGCCTCGAGGAGCTGAGCCGGGCGCTCGGCAGCTGGAAGGCGCCGGAATCCTTGATCGCGAAGGCGCGCGAAGAAAAGACCCGCTGGTTCGACACCGCCGCACGCTACACGGATCCGACCAATACGGAACTGCCGTCCGACGCGCAGGTGATCGGCGCTGTGCAACGTACCTCGCAGCCCACCGACGTTGTGGTCTGCGCAGCAGGCGGCCTGCCGGGCGAATTGCACAAGCATTGGAAGGCGAGCACAGCTTTGGGCTACCACCTGGAATACGGCTATTCCTGCATGGGCTACGAGATCGCCGGCGGACTCGGGGTAAAGATGGCCGATCCCTCCCGCGAGGTGATCGTGATGGTGGGCGACGGCTCCTACCTCATGATGAATTCCGAACTCGCCACCTCCGTGATGCTGGGCCAGAAGCTCACAATCGTGCTGCTCGACAACCGCGGCTATGGCTGCATCAACCGACTGCAGCTCGCCACCGGCGGCGAGAGCTTCAACAATCTCCTGCAGCACACCAACCATGTGACCCTGCCCGACATCGACTTCGCCGCCCATGCTGCGAGCCTCGGCGCGCAGGCCGTGAAGGTGAAGGGTATCGGCGGGCTGGAGGATGCGCTGAGAAAGGCGCGCAGCGCTGAACGCAGCACAGTGATCGTCATCGACACCGATCCTCTCGCCTCCACGGATGCAGGCGGCCATTGGTGGGATGTGGCAGTGCCGGAGGTCTCGTCACGCGATCAGGTGAAAACCGCCCGCAAGGACTACGAAACAGCCCTCGCTGCACAGCGGGTGGGCGACTAACAAGGAAAAGAGAAATGACGATCCGCATCGGGGCCAATCCTATCGGCTGGTCCAACGACGACATGCTCGAACTCGGCGGCGAGACGCCGCTGGAGGTGTGCCTGGCCGAGGCCAAGGAGGCCGGCTTCGAGGGCATGGAGCTCGGCAACAAGTTTCCACGCGAGCCGGAGGCCCTGAAGAAGGCGCTCGCGCCCTTCAACATGGCCTGCGTGTCCGGCTGGTATTCCGCCGAGCTTCTCACGCGTGATGCCGACGCCGAGATGAAGGCGCTGCGCCCGCATCTCGACCTGTTGAAGGCCATGGGCTCGAACGTGCTCGTCTTCGCCGAGACCTCTAACGCCATTCATGGCGACCGTTCCAAGCCCCTGTCGCAGCGCCCTGTGATGAAGGACGGCGACTGGGCCGAGTTCGGCCGCCGCATCACTGAAGTTGCGGAGCGGACGATGCAGGAAGGCGTGCGTGTTGTCTATCACCACCACATGGGCACCATCGTCGAGTCGGAAGCCGACATTGACGCCTTCATGAACTCGACCGGCGAGGCCGTTCACCTGCTGCTCGACACGGGCCATGCCACCTGGGGCGGCGCGGATCCGGCGGCGCTCGCCCGCCGCTACCGCAGCCGCATCAGCCATGTGCACACGAAGGACGTGCGAAAAAGCGCGATGGAGAAGTCGAAGGCCGAGGGCTGGAGCTTCCTCGATTCCGTCATCGAGGGCGTCTACACCGTGCCGGGCGATGGCATGGTGGATTTCGTTTCCGTGTTCAAGGAACTGCCGGGCTACAGCGGCTGGGTGGTGATCGAGGCGGAGCAGGATCCGAAGAAGGCGCATCCGCTCACCTATGCCAAGATGGGCTATGCCAATCTCACCCGGTACCTCAAGGAAGCCGGCCTGCGATAAGGAAGACATGCGATGTCGAAGCTTCTCGTCAAACCGTCGGCGCCCGATGGACAAGGGCGCATCCACGCGATCACGCCGCAATCGGCCGGCTGGACCTATGTGGGGTTCGAGGTCTACCGGCTGAAAAGCGGGCAGAGCCTGAAACAAGCGACAGGAGACCGGGAAGTCTGCATCGTTCTGCTCTCCGGCAAGGCACAGGTAAGCGCGGCGGGGCAGGATTTCGGCACGATCGGCGGGCGCTCCTCGCCGTTTGAGGCGGATCCATGGTCGCTCTACGCGCCCGCCCGCTCGGAGTGGTCGCTGACGGCCGAGACGGATTGCGAGATTGCCGTCTGCACCGCACCCGCCGAGGGCAAGCTGCCGGCCCGCGTGATCGGTCCCGATCAGGTGGGGCAGGAAACCCGCGGCAAGGGCACCAACACGCGCCATGTGCGCAACATCCTGCCCGAAACGGAGACGGCTGAGAGCCTGCTCGTGGTCGAGGTCATCACGCCCTCGGGCCATTGGTCGAGCTATCCGCCCCACAAGCACGACCGGGACATGCTGCCGCAGGAGTCGCTGCTGGAGGAGACCTATTACCACCGCCTCAATCCGCCTTCGGGCTTTGCGTTGCAGCGGGTCTATACCGACGATCGCTCACTGGACGAGACCCTGGCGGCAGCGAACGGCGACGTGGTGCTGGTGCCCAAAGGCTATCACCCGGTCGGCGCGCCGCACGGCTATGAGCTTTATTATCTCAACGTGATGGCCGGCCCGAAGCGGGTCTGGAAGTTCCACAACGACCCGGACCATGAGTGGATGCTGAAGCAGGCGTGAGACCGTCTGTCGCTTGATCTGCCTAAGCCTTTCGGGCATGAGGCGAACATCGTTTCTCTGAGAGGCCCCATGACCTGGTCCGATCTCGCCTCGCGCGCCTTCAAGACCGTGATCGCACTCGTCAGCGCCATCGTGATGGACTACGCGTTCCTGAACGGACGCATGACGCGCCAGGCCGTGGCGGGCATCGAGCGCATGGCCGCCGATGCTCCTGTCCTCGTCGACCGACTCGTGACCAGCGCGCTCAACATCAAGTGGGACCGCTGAGAATCTAGCGGGCTCCAACGACCTCCAGGGCCATTCCGGCCATCATCGGCACGGCCTCACCCATAAGACGCGCGCGCTCCGGGTTTGACGCGTTGCCGTCCAGGGAGCGCTTGTAGACGCCCTGCAGGATGGCGGCGAGGCGGAAGAAGCTGAAGGCGAGATAGAAGGGCCAGTGGCCAATCATTTCGGTCCCTGTCCGCCGGCAGTAGAGCTCAACGTACTCGGCTTCTGTGGGAATGCCATGGGCCTTCCTGTCAATCCCACCCAAGCCACGGAACGCCCCCTCCGAGGGCAGCCGCCACTGCATGCATTGATAAGCGAGATCAGCCAAGGGATGGCCCAGCGTTGACAGCTCCCAGTCCAGCACCGCCAGAATGCGCGTTCCCGCAGACTCGAAGATCATGTTGTCGAGCCGGTAATCCCCATGCACGAGGCTCACCCGCCCGTCATCCTCTGGCATGTTGCCTTCCAGCCATGCGATGAGGTCGTCCATGGCCGGAATGGGGTGCGTTTCGGAGGCACGATATTGGCCTGTCCAACGGGCGATCTGGCGCTCGAAATAGCTCCCCGGCTTGCCGTAATCGGCAAGACCAACCGCCGCGGGATCGACCCTGTGCAGCGCGGCGAGCGCGGCATTCATGGAATCGTAGATGGCGCTGCGTTCCGCAATCGGGAGATCCGGCAGCCTGCCGTCCCAGAAGATGCGCCCCTCCACATAATCCATGACGTAGAACATGGAGCCGATGATCGTCTCGTCATCGCACAGATGCAGGACGCGCGGCACGGGCACGTCGGTATGGGCGAGCGCCGCCATGACCCGGTACTCGCGGTCGACCGCATGGGCGGATTTCAGCAGCGTTCCAGGTGGCTTGCGCCGCAGCACGAAGCGGCCTTCGGTCGACGCGATCAGGAAGGTCGGATTCGATTGGCCACCAGCGAATTTCTCGGCGCCGACCAGTTGGCCAAAACCTGGAACATGCCCCGCGAGATAGGGGCCGAGGCGCTCCGTGTCGAGATGGGCTGCTTGCGCTGTCATGGACTGTCAACCGAGCACGGCAAGCGTAATCCAGTCGGCCGCAAGGGCCGGCTTCTCGGCACCCTCGATCTCGACGGTCACGTGGTAGCGCAGCATGGCCTGCGTGGCCGAGCGCATGGAGACCTCGGACAGGGTGAAGCATCCCCTCACCTGCGCTCCCGCCGGCACAGGCGCGAGAAAGCGGACACGCTCCAGGCCGTAGTTGATGCCCATGGTGCGGTTCCTGATCACCGGCAGCGCCTCCTGGCCCATGGCGGACAGGAGCGACAGGGTGAGAAAGCCATGCGCGATGGTGCCGCCAAAGGGCGTCTCCGTGAGGGCGCGCTCGGGATCGACATGAATGAATTGGAGGTCTTCCGTGACAGTCGCGAAGCGGTCGATCCTGTCCTGATCAATCACCTTCCAGGACGAGACGCCGACTTCCTGGCCAATTCGGCTCCTCAGGTCGTCGATGGAGACGGACAGCGGCGCATGCACGTTCATAGCGACGCCTCGCCGAAGATCTTGTGCCCGGTTTCTACGCCGATGCCGCCGTCCAGCGGTATGATGGCGCCTGTCGTGTAAGCCCCGCCACGACCGCAGAGAAACAGGAGCGCTCCCGCAATGTCATCCGGCCGGCCGATACGACTGAGAGGCACGCTGGCAGCGACCAGGGCGCGCTTGTGCTCGTCGCCCGTGGCGAAAGCCGTCATGCGGCTCTGGAAAGGCCCCGGAGCAAAGGCATTCACTGTGATGCGGCGCGGGGCGAACTCCTTTGCGAGGATCCGCGTGAGGTGGTGCACGGCGGCCTTCGAGGCCGCATAGGAATAGGCGTTGTCGCCGATGGGAGCCGCGCCCATGACGGAGCCGAGATTGACGATGCGGGCGGGATCGTCGTCGCCGGCTGCCGCCTCAAGCAGGGGCAGCAGCTGCTGGGTCAGCGTGAACAGACCCGCCACATTGACGGAGAACACGCCGCCCCACGCCTTATGCGGAAAATGCTCCAGCGGCTCGCCCCAGGTCTTGCCCGCATTGTTGACGAGGATGTGGAGGTGCGCCGTGCGTGCTTTCACCTCGGAGGCCAGCGCCACCACGCCGGCTTCCGTCCCCACATCGCCGGCGAAACCCTCCGCCGTACCGCCGGCATCGAGCGCATTCAGCTCCCGTGCGACCGCCTCGCACGCCTCGCCCTTACGCGAGGCGATCAGCACCCCCGCGCCGGCCCGCACGAGGGCCTCGGCGATCATGCGGCCGATCCCGGTGGCGCCCCCGGTCACGAGCGCCGTCTTGCCCGCGACCGAGAACAATGAGCCGAGGTAATCCTGAGTCATCGGGCGCTCACGCGGCCGTGGGAAGGACGTAATCCTTCAAGATCTTGCGTAGCTCCAGCTTGGAGATCTTGCCGGTGGCCGTGAGCGGAATGGCCTCGACGAAGAGCACGTCGTCGGGCACCTGCCAGCTTGCCACCTTGGTGGTGAGATAGGCCAGGATGTCGTCCTTCGCAGGATTCACATCGGGCTTCGGCACCACCACGAGCAGCGGCCGCTCTCCCCAGCGCGGATGCGGCATGGCGAGCACGGCGCAGTTGGCAACTCCCGGCGCACCCAGGGCCGCATTCTCGAGATCGATGGAGGAGATCCACTCGCCGCCGGACTTCACCAGATCCTTGGTGCGGTCCACGATCTGGAGGAAGCCGTCGGGTGTGATCTTGGCCACGTCGCCGGTCTTGAACCAGCCTTCCGAATCGAGGGCCTGTGTCGTCGCGGTCTCGTTGTTGTAGTAGCCGGAGGCCACGGACGGTCCACGCACGCAGAGCTCGCCGAAGATCTCGCCGTCCTTCGGCAGCTCCTTGCCGCTCTCGTCGACGATCTTCATGTCGACCATGAACAGGCGCCGTCCCTGGCGGACTTTGAGCGCGACCTTCTCCTCAAGCGGCAGCTGCTCCATGTCCGGGCTCAGCATGCCGAATGTCCCGATCGGGCTCATCTCTGTCATGCCCCAACCATGGCAGACGCTGATGCCGTAATCGCGCTCGAAGGCTTCGATCATCGGCTGCGGAGCCGCCGAGCCGCCGATGATCACGTCGGTCAGGCCCTCGGGCTTGCGGCCCTTCTGTTTCATCTCGTGCAGAAGCCCGAGCCACACGGTCGGCACACCCCAGCTGCTGTCGACCTTCTCGGCCTCCATGAGGTTGAACAGGCTCGCGCCATCGAGCTTCGCGCCGGGGAAGATCAACGAAGTGCCGGAGAGAGGCGCCGAATAGGGCAGTGCCCAGGCGTTAACGTGAAAGAGCGGCACCACGGGCAGGATCTTCTTGCCCATGCCGAAATAGCGCGAGGCGCCGATGACCGACGTCATGGCGTGAATCACCTGCGAGCGTTGCGAGTAGAGCACGCCCTTGGGCTCGCCCGTGGTGCCGGAGGTGTAGCTCAGCGCCGCCGCGGTGTTCTCGTCGAGGTCTGGCCAGGTGATCGTGTCCGGCTGGCCGGTGAGCAGATCCTCGTAGCACTGGAGACCGTCGAGTCCCTCCTGCGCCGGCATCGTCTCGCGGCCGGTCATTGCCACGAAGGTGATGTTCTGGGGCAGCTTCGGCCGCAGGGCTGCGACGAGCGGCGCGAATGTAATGTCGAAGAAGAGAGCCGTGTCCTGCGCGTGGTTGATGATGTAGACGAGCTGCTCGGGAAAGAGGCGCGGATTGATGGTGTGGCATACGGCCCCGATGCCGGAAATCGCATAGTAGAGTTCGAAATGCCGGTAGCCGTTCCAGGCGAGGGTTGCAACGCGATCACCCGGCTTGACGCCGATCGCGCGCAGACCATGCGCCAGCTGGGCGATGCGCTTGTGGATGTCCTTGTAGGCGGTGCGGTGGATGCCACCTTCAGTGGCAACCGAGACGATCTGGGTGTTGGCGTGCACCTCCGCGGCCAGATCGATGATTGCCGGGATCGACAGCTGCCGATCCATCATCATTCCCTTCAACATCGTTTCTTCCCTCCGTTTTTTGCTTATTGTCAGGAATTTATCGGCCGCTTGCGACTTGTCCAGTCTCACGCAGGGGCGGCATCGAGGCTTGGTCGAGGACCGCGATCGTCGCGAGCGCAACCGCCGTCTGCTTCTCGCGTCCGTCTTTTTCGGTGAAGACGTCCGCCGCCACGATGATCATGCGGCTGCCGGGCTTGACCACCCGCGAGCGGCAGATGAGGCGGCTCCCGTCGGCCGGCGAGAACAGGTTGAGCTTGTATTCGGCCGTGAGAACACCCTGCCCCGGCTTGAGAACAGTCGCGGCCGCAATGGTCGTGCCGTTGTCGATCAGGAAGGCCGTGACGCCGCCGTGGAACAGGCCGTGCTGCTGGAGCAGATCGTCCCGACGGGTGACGGAGATCGTCGAGGAGCCGGGCGCCAGCTCGTCGATCTGCGCGCCGACGAGATGCATGAAGCCCTGGAGGGCCACCCGCTCCCGGATACCGGCAGCGCGGATGTCGAATGGGATTGTATCCATGCGGATCGACTGCCCCTCTGCGAAAGAAACAGGGCCAGCTTTGAAGCTGGCCCTGCCATCAAGATTTACTGGCCGAGGCTTGCCGCCTCGACGGTCTCGACCTTGCCGCCCTTGACGACGCCCACCACGATATTGGCGTTGGTGCCGCCGCGATCATCGACGCTGGTGATACGCGCCGGGTTTCTCTCCGGCGGCAGCTTGCCATAGGCTTCGCTCAGCTTGCCATGGATCGCCTTCGGGTCGGAGACCGTGCCGGCAAGCTTCATGGCCTCGGCCACGGCGTTGAGCGTCGAGTAGTGATAGGACGCCTCAGTGCCGGGGTTGCGGTCGTATTGCTTCTTGAACTTCGCGATGAAGGCTTCCGTGCCCGGACGCTTGTCATAGATCAGCGGCAGGACGCCGACCGAGCCTTCAAGCATGTCCATGCCGCCGGTGACGGCTGCCATCTCGTCGAGCTTGGCCTGATCCATCACGGCGAAGCCGCCCTTGAAGCCGAGTTCGCGCGCCTGCTTGGCGATGAGAGCCGTGGGCTCGGAGGCACCGCCGATGAACAGCACGTCGGGGCTCGCGGCCAGCACGCGGCTCACGCCGCTGTAGAAGTCCGTGTCCTTGTTGTAGGACATCGGGTTCTCGGCCACGATCTGGCCTCCGGCCTTCGTCCATGCCGGACCGAAGAGCTGCGCCCAGGCCTTCGCGTAGTCATGGTCGCCGCCGGCCATGGCGAGCTTCTTGCCGAAGGTCTTCATCTGCACGTTGATGAAGGGCTGCACGTAACCTGCAAAGGACGGCGGGATGCGCAGGGTGAGCTTGTTGCCGCGCTCCGTCATATTCGGCACGCTGGTGTAGGCGCCGAGGATGAAGTTGTCCTGCTCGTTGAAGGCCTGGATCGCGAAGGCGCCGCCGGAATGGGGCGTGAAGACCATCGGCGTGTTGTTCTGCGCCTTCAGACGCTTGGCGTTCACGGCCGCTTCGCTGGGCGAATACTTGTCGTCGAGCGCTACGATGTTGAACTTGTATTTCTTACCGCCGACATCGAAGCCGCCGGCGTCGTTGATCTCCTTCGCGGCCATTTCGAGGCCGACCAGGGTGTTCTTGCCATAGAGCGCGGCGCCGCCGCTGAGCGGGCCGGTATAGCCGATATTGACGCTTTCCTGAGCCGATGCGACGGACGCGAAACCAGCCGCGAGCGTCACTGCGCCTGCGGTGTAAACCAGGTGTTTCCAAAGAGCCATTTGCTTTCCTCTCCTCTTGTTCTTTCTTCATGGGGCAGGAGTTCCATCGTGACCGGCTCCTGTCTCTCTGTTGGCGAACCGTTTGAGGTTCGCAGGCTTCCACAACCGGCGCCGGATCAGGCGCCGATATAGGCTTTCCGAACACGCTCATCGTTGAGCAGGGTGTCCCGGTCGCCTTCCATGACGATCCGGCCGCTCTCGATGACGTAGGCGCGGTGGGCGATTTGCAAGGCCGCATAGGCATTCTGCTCGGCGAGCAGCACCGTCGTGCCCTTGTCGTTGATCGCCTTGATGACGCCGAGCACCTGCTTGACCACGAGGGGGGCAAGGCCGAGCGACGGCTCGTCCAGCAGCAGGACCTGCGGCCGCCCCATCAGAGCGCGGCCGATCGCCACCATCTGCTGCTGGCCGCCGCTCAAGGACCCGGCCATGTCGTTTCGCTTCTCGTGCAGGATCGGGAACATCTCGAAGACCTGATCGAGAATCTTCTCAGATTCCTTCTTGTCCTGGCGATGGACATAAGCGCCGAGAAGCAGGTTCTTGCGCACGGACATTTCGGGGAAGAGCTTGCGCCCCTCCGGGCAATGCACCACTCCCGACTGGACGATCTGAGACGGCTTGCGCCCGGCGATGTTCTGGTCCTTGAACCAGATGCTGCCGCGGGTGAGCTTGCGCAATCCGCTGATGGCGAGAAACAGCGAGCTCTTGCCGGCGCCGTTGGCCCCCAGCATCACCACGAGCTCTCCGGGCTCCGCATGGATCGAGATTCCGTCGAGCGCCCGGAAGCTGCCGTAATTGAGCTGTGCTCCCTCAAGCCGCAGCATAATCAGCTCCCAAATAGGCTTCGATCACGCGCTGGTCGGACCGGATCTGCGCCGGCGTGCCTTGAGCGATCATCTCGCCGTGGTCGAGCACCACGATCTTGTCGGCAAGGCTCATGATCATGTCCATCTTGTGCTCGATCAGGCAGACCGTCAGTCCCTTGCGGATCATCTTGCGGATGAGCTCGGCCAGCCCCAGCGTCTCCTCCGGGTTGACGCCGCCGGCGGGCTCGTCGAGCAGCACGATCTTCGGGTCGGTGGCGAGCGCCAGAGCGAAGGCGACGCGTTTGCGCTCCTCCTGCGAAATATCCGCCGCCAGATGATGCGCCACCGATGAGAGGCCGACGAAGTCGAGCACTTCCTCGGCCTTGGCACGGCAGCGATGCTCGTCCTCTTTCAGACGCTTCGTATTGAGCACCACGTCCCAGAAGGTGGATGTGGTGCGAAGCCGATGCCCGACGATGAGGTTGTCGAGGACCGTCGCCTTGTCGAACAGAGTGGTCGACTGGAAGGTGCGCGCGACACCGAGCTTCGCGACGTGGTCGGGCCTGAGGCCCGTCACGTCCTGCCCGTCGAAGATGATGCGCCCGGTGGTCGGCTTATGATAGCCGCTCACAAGATTGAAGAAGGTGGTCTTGCCGGCGCCGTTTGGGCCTATGATCGCGTTGATGCGGTTTTTCTCGAAGGTGGTGGTCACATCGCGGACCGCCGTCAACCCGCCGAAACGCTTTGTCAGCCCCTGAATCTCAAGCATTGGTGCTGACCTCATGCTGCGAGCCTATCACGGACCGCTTGAGGCGCCTGTCCTGCATGGAGGCTGCCGCCCGCCGCGCCTGCCTTTCGCGCCAATAGCCGATGAGGCCTTGCGGGAAATACATGACCAAGAGGATCAGGAGCGGGCCGAACACGATCATTCGGAAATCCTGCAGGAACTGCAGGGATTGCGTCAGCCAGGTGAGCAGGATCGCCCCGAGCAATGGCCCGAACAATGTGCCGATACCGCCAACGAGGATGAAGGCGATCATGTCGAAGGTGTGGCTCTCCAGCGCCATGGCCGGACCGATGAAGCGCACGAAGCCGGCATAAAGCGCGCCGGCCATTCCGGCATAGAAGGTGGAAAGCACGAAGGCCAGAACCTTGGTGCGCATCAGGTTGATGCCCAGGGTCTCGGCAAGGTCCTCACCGTTGCGGATGGCGATAAAGGCACGGCCGAGCAGGGAATGCACGATCCGGCTCATCAGCCACAGGCTCACGACGAGGAAGAACAGCACGAGATAGTACTGCGACCAGGTGTTGTCGAAACGGATCGGGCCGATGCCGGTGGGGGCCGGAATGTCGATGATGCCCACCGTTCCATGGGTCAGCGCATCCGATTTCTCGATGATGAGATAGATCATGAAGCCGACGCAGAGCGTGAAAATCGAGAAGAAGTGCCCTTTCAGCCGCAGCGAGAGGAGGCCGGCGAAGAAGCCGATGATCGCACTCAACGCGCCGGCGACAACGAAGGCGATCCAGTACGGCACCCCATAATCGACTGTGAGGATGCCGACCGTGTAGGCGCCGATGGCCATGAAGCCCGCATGCGCCAGGTTGAGCTGACCCGTATAGCCCAGGATGAGGTTGAGGCCCACTGCTGCGATCGCCATGATGTAGGCGAGCGACATCACGTAGATGTAGTAGTCGTTCGCAGCGATCATCGGGAACACGATGGCCAACACCAGCAGGACGGCGAGAAGAGGCTTTTGCCAGGTCTTCGACATTATGCCCGGGCTCCCGTGGGAAAGAGGCCCTGGGGCCGGAACGACAGGATCAGGACGAGCAGCGCGAACGCGATGATGTCCTTGTAGTTCGTAGAGACGTAGAAGGCCCCGAAGCTCTCGGCGAACCCAATCACCAAGCCGCCGACAATGGCGCCCGGAATGCTGCCCATGCCGCCCAGGATAATGATCACGAAGGCCTTCATGATCACGAGATGGCCCATGGAGGGATAGATCAGGTTGATTGGCGCAAAGAGCGTCGCGGCCACCGCCGCAAGCGCACCGGAAATCACGAAGGTGAGGACCGACACCTTCGTGGCGTCGATGCCGACGAGGGAGGCGCCTTCGCGGTTCTGCGCCATGGCGATGATCGTGGAGCCGGTGAGCGTGCGCGTCAGGAAGAGATGGAGCACGAACATCAGGCCGAACGCCGCCGCGATGATGATCAAACGCTGCGCAGGCGCAACGAGGTCGAAGAGGCGCACGATCTGCGGATAAGGCGGAGCGAGGCGATGGAACTCCGCACCCCAGATCGCCTGAATGCCTGCTTCCAGAAACAGCAGGAGGCCGATCGCCGCGATCATGTCGTGCAGCGGCGGCGCGTTTCTGAGGCGATGGAAGATGAGCCGGTCCGACAGGACCGCGAGAAGAGCCACCACGAGCGCCGCTCCGGCCATGGCGACCCAGTAGTTCGCGCCGAGCGAGCCCACGAGATAAAAGGCCACATAGGCTCCCACCATGTAGAGAGCACCATGGGCGAAGTTGGGGATGTGAAGAATCCCGTAGACGAGCGTGAGACCAAGCGCCACGAGCGCATAGACGCTCCCGAGCGTCAGCCCGTTCAGAAGCTGCTGAAAAAAGATGTTCAAGGAGCCGCGTCCTCCTCCTGGGCTCCGGGCTCCCGTGCTCGACCGCGATTCCCTGCCTGGCTGGGGCAGGAACGAGGGACTGTGACTTGCGGCACCAGACCCTCAAACCGGAAGAACCGGGCTCCTCGGATCGTTTCCTCTCGAATGAACGGTACGGTCCTTTTCAGGGCCGCCCCGCCGGCAAGGCTTCATTGGCCCTGTCCTGTGTCTGGGAGGAGACTGACACGAGAATATGGCCTCGTCAACGGATCATGGAAGCAGAATTGCACCGACTTCGGGCGGATAGGAATTCGCGCTCGACACCCTCTTAGAATAACCGGTACAGTCGAACTGTTGCACGCGCGGCATCGCTCCCGGCACCAATTCATGCTAGGAGCTCAATCATGGGCGGCCTTGAGCCTGCCCTCGGGCCAGGAGCCACAAGACTGCCATGACGCCGACCTCCAACGCTCTCCCGCGCCAGACCAAGCGCTACGAGCAGAAGCGACAGGCCATCCTCGATGGGGCCGTCCAGCTCTTCAATCAAAAGGGATTGAAGGGGACGACCCTGGCCGATGTGGCGCAGAGCGTCGGACTGATCACCAACAGCGTCACCTATTATTACCGCAAGAAGGAGGAGCTGGCGACCGCCTGCCTCCTGCGCTCCATCGAAGCGCTCGATGCGCTCATCGCCACCGCCCTGCAGCGGGAGACACCGGACGAGCGCCTGCGGGCGATCCTGCGGCTTTACTGCGAAAGGCTGGCGGAGAGCGCCTCGGGAGACCGGCCGCCGCTCATGAGCTTCAGCGACATGCGGTCCCTGACCAGTCCGCATGTGGAGCTGGTGTTCGATACCTACAACCAGATGTTTCGGCATCTGCGCAGCCTGTACGATCTCGACGGCGCGCCGGCCTTAAGCCGGGCCCAGAAGAATGCCAGGGCCCACCTGCTGATCTCGGTCATGCACGGCGTCCGGCACTGGATCGACCATTACGAGCCCCAGGATTATCGGCGCGTTGCTGACAGGATCAGCGATATCCTGATCCACGGGCTTGCCGGGCCGCAATCGGCGTGGCGCCCCACGGTGCTGCCGCAGATGACCTGGCCCTCCGTTGAGGAGGTCTCGCCCGAGGCATTCCTGCGTTCGGCCACCATCCTGATCAACGAGCAGGGCTATCGGGGCGCCTCCGTGGAAAAGATTTCAGCCCGGCTGAACGTCACCAAGGGATCGTTCTACCATCACAACGACAACAAGGACGACCTCGTGACCGCCTGCTTCGAGCGCACCTTCGCGGTGGTGCGGCAGGTCCAGCAAGCTGCAGAATCGGACGGTGAAACCGGCTGGGATCGCCTGTGCGCCGCAACGAGCGAGCTGATCCGCTACCAGCTCTCCGATCAGGGCCCGTTGCTGCGCATCTCCGCCTTCAGCGCCCTGCCGGAAGGCCTGCGGGGCGAGACGAAGCGGACGATAGACCGCTTGGCCCAGCGCTTCGGCAGCTTCGTGGTCGACGGTATGGTGGACGGCTCGATCCGTCCGCTCGACCCCTTCGTGGCCGCCCACATGGTCGACAGCGCCATCAACGCTGCAGTGGAGCTTGAACGCTGGATTTCAGGAGTCACGCGGGAAACGGCAGCGGAAATCTATGCCAGACCGCTGTTCATCGGCATATTCTCGCCGGAAGTGGAGGCCCAGCCGGCCAGCATGACGCGCAATGCCGTAATCAGCGCGAGAGGCTGATCGATCGGCACATGGTGGTAAGCCTCGGGAATGTCGATCACCGGGGTGCCGGGCGGCAGGAGCTTCCGCATCCGTGCGATGTCCCCCTCGTGCATCAGGGTGGAACGGGCTCCCAGCAGAACCGCGAGCGGGCATTTCGGCGCCGACAGGGCCGGCGCCGGATCCTCCCATTCGTAATCACGCCAGAGATACGGATCGAAGCGCCAAGTCCAACCGGATTCCTCGGGCGTCTCGACCTGCGTCAGCGAGGTTCGGGCGATGAAGTCGGCGATGAAAAGGTTCTCGCAGGGCTGCGCGGGCACGAGCCGGAAACGCTGCAGGGCGGCCTCCAGCGTCGGATAGATCTTGTGGGGGCGCATCTCCCAGGCGGCCCCCTTCTCCTTGCGCTCCTTGCGACGCTCGGGAGAGAAGATCGGGGTGTCGATGATGATCCCGCCGCCCAGGCGCTCCCCGTGCCGCGCGGCGGCCTCGATGATGGGAAAGCCCCCGAAGGAATGGCCGATGAAGACAGGCTTGGTGTCGCTCTCGAACAAGCCCGTCGCCTCGGCGATCGCCATCGCCTCCTGGACGAAGATGTCGAAGGAATAGCGCTCGCGCCGGTCCGACCCGCCCATGCCCGACCAGGAGAGGGCGGTGCAGCGATACTCGTTTGAGAAGAACGGCGCGATGAAGCTCCACCAATCGGCATGGGCCCCATTGCCGTGAAGGAACAGGAGCCCCGGCTTGCCGCGCTCGCCCCAGGTGAGTGTTTCGATCCGAGCGCCTGCCGCCTCAACGAAGCCCCGCTCCGGCGCATCCGCCAGAGCCTGCCTGAACCAGTCCGGCGCGTTAGGGCGCGTGCCGGCCAGCGACGCAAGCAGCGTCTGGCGCCGCGGATTGGGAGCCGTGTCGTTCATGGCAGGCGCAATTCCTGATCAGAGATCGCGAAAGCCCTTACCTTCGGCGACGAGGCGCTCGAGCAGTGCTGCAGGTTTAAAGTTTGCTCCATACTGTGCCTCGTAGGCGCGCAGTCGGTCGAACACTTTGCCCAACCCCACCTGCTCGCCATAGAACATCGGACCACCGCGATAAACCGGCCAGCCATAGCCGTTGATCCACACGATATCGATGTCGGAGGAGCGGATGGCGATGCCCTCTTCCAGGATCTTCGCGCCCTCGTTGATCATCGTATAGACGCAGCGCTCCAGGATCTCCTGATCGGAAATTTTCCGGCGCGTGATGCCATTCTTCGCCGAGAGATCGAGGATGATCTGCTCCACGAGCTCGGATGGCTTGGCATTGCGGTTCTCGTCGTAATCGTAGAAGCCCGCGCCCGTCTTCTGGCCGCGGCGGTCCTGCTCGCAGAGGATCTCACGCACGGTCTCGCCTTTAGAGGTTTCGCGCGACCAGCCGATGTCGAGGCCGGCGAGATCAGCCATGGCGAAGGGGCCCATGGGGAAGCCGAACTCATAGAGCACGCGGTCCACATCCCACGGCATTGCGCCTTCGAGAATCAGGCGGTTAGCCTCGCGCTGGCGCGGCTCGAGCATGCGATTGCCGACAAAGCCATGGCAGACGCCCACCAGTACGGCGATCTTGCCGATCTGGCGGCCGAGCTGCATGGCGGTGGCGATCACCCGCTTGTCGGTCTTCTCGCCGCGCACGACCTCGAGCAGCCGCATGATGTTGGCCGGCGAGAAGAAGTGCATGCCCAGCACATGCTCCGGCCGCTTCGTCATCGCGGCGATCTCGTTCACGTTGAGATAGGACGTGTTGCTGGCGAGAATCGCACCGGGCTTGGCGATGGCATCGAGCTTGGTGAAGATCTCCTTCTTGATCGCCATGTTCTCGAACACGGCCTCGATGATGAGGTCGCAATCGGCCAGATCCTGCATGTTGAGGCTGCCGGTGAGGAGCCCCATGCGGCGCTCCACGTCCTCCATGCTCATGCGGCCCTTCTTGGCCGTGCTCTCGTAGTTGCGGCGGATGACGCCGAGGCCGCGCTCCAACGCCTCGGGCTTCGCCTCGACGATGGTGACGGGCAGCCCCGCATTGGCGAAGTTCATCGAGATGCCGCCGCCCATGGTGCCGGCGCCGATGATGCCGACCTTCTTCACCGGCAGGGTCGGCGTGTCGTCGGAAATATCCGGAATCTTCCAGACCTGGCGCTCGGCGAAGAACACGTGGCGCTGGGCGGCCGATTGCTCGCCGCTCACGAGCTCCTGGAACAGCTGGCGCTCCAGTTTGATGCCCTCGTCGAAGGGCAGGTTCACGGCGGCCTCGATGCAGCGGATGTTGTATTCCGGCGCCTGGAACCCGCGGAACTTGCGGGCATTCGCCTTGCGGAATCCTTCAAAAATCTCCGGCTTGCCGCGCGTTGCCGCGATCTTGTCGTCGAGGTCGCGCACCTTCTTCAAGGGACGGTTCTCCGCAACCACCTTGCGCGCAAACGCGATGGCGCTGGCCAGAAGATCCTTCTCGTCGACGAGTTCATCGACGATGCCCATCTCCTTCGCGGCCTTTGCCGAGATCGGGCTGCCTGAGGTGACCATCTCCATGGCCCGCTCCGGCCCCACGAGACGCGGCAGGCGCTGCGTGCCGCCGGCGCCCGGCAGCAATCCGAGCTTCACTTCCGGAAAGCCGCATTTCGCCGAGGGCACGGCCACACGGTAATGGCAGGCGAGCGCCGTCTCCAGACCTCCGCCGAGCGCCGTCCCGTGTAGAGCGGCGACCACCGGCTTCGCCGAAGCCTCGATGAAGTCCACGACCTCGGGCAGCATCGGGTGCTTCGGTAGCTTGCCGAATTCGCTGATATCGGCACCGGCGAAGAAGGTGCGGCCTTCGCAATGCAGCACCACGGCTTTGACTGCCGAATCGGCTCCCGCTGCCCTGATGCCCTCCACGATGCCTTCGCGCACCTGCGCGGAGAGCGCGTTCACGGGAGGCGAGTTGATGGCGAGCACCGCGATCTCGCCGTCGCGTCTCAGCTCGACGACGGGATTGATGCGGGTTGCGGACGTGGTCTCGGCGGCGGTGTCCATGCTGCTTTCCTCCCCAGATCGCGATTCGTTCGACGTTGATGCTTAATAGATTTCGAAAAGACCGGCAGCACCCATGCCGCCACCGACACACATGGTGACGACGCCGTATTTCGCGCCGCGACGCTTGCCCTCGATGAGGATATGCCCGGTCATGCGCGCGCCTGACATGCCATAGGGGTGGCCGATGGAGATGGCGCCGCCGCTTACGTTGAGCTTCTCGTTGGGAATGCCTAGTCGGTCGCGGCAATAGAGCACCTGGCAGGCGAAGGCTTCATTGAGCTCCCAGATGTCGATGTCGTCCACCGTCAGCCCATGCTGCTTGAGCAGCTTCGGCACAGCGAAGACCGGCCCGATGCCCATCTCGTCCGGATCGCACCCGGCCACCGCCATGCCACGATAGGCGCCGAGCGGCTGCAGCCCGCGGCGCTCGGCCTCCCCCGCTTCCATCAGAACAGACGCCGAGGCGCCGTCCGACAGTTGCGATGCGTTGCCGGCCGTGATGAAGCGGCCTTCCTTCACGCGCAACCCATCCTTGAAGACGGGGTTCAGCGCCTGCAGGTCCTCGAGCCGCGTCTGCGGGCGGTTGCCCTCGTCCTGCGCGAGCGTGATCTCCCGCTGGGAGGTGGCGCCGCTCGCCTTGTCGACCACGACCATGCGGGTCGTCATGGGCACGATCTCGGCCGCGAAGCGCCCCTCGGCCTGGGCCTGCGCGGTGCGCTGCTGCGACTGCAGGGCGTATTCGTCCTGCGCCTCGCGGGAGATTCCATAGCGGTCGGCCACAGTCTCGGCCGTCTCGAGCATGGTCATGTAAAGCGCCGGAACCGTCTCCACGAGCGCGGGATCCTTGGCGCGGTAGCGATTCGCATGCTCGTTCTGGACAAGGGAGATCGATTCGAGGCCGCCGCCCACCGCAATGTCGATCCCGTCGACGACGATCTCCTTCGCCGCCGTTGCAATGGCCATGAGGCCCGAGGCACATTGCCGGTCCATGCTCATGCCGGCAATGGTCGTCGGCAGCCCCGCGCGGAGAGCGGCCTGACGGGCGATGTTCGACCCGGTCGAGCCCTGCTGCATGGCTGCGCCCATGACGACATCGCCGATCTCGCCCGGATCGATCCCGGCGCGCTTCACGGCCTCGGCGATGGCATGGCCGCCGAGAGCCTGGGCCTGGGTGTCGTTGAAGGCGCCGCGATAAGCTTTTCCGATGGGGGTGCGGGCCGTGGAAACGATGACAGCTTCACGCATCTTGGGATCCTCCCTGGATCGCTGGGGCGGTTGCAGCCCCTTCATTCCAAGCGACCCGACGCCGGCGGCGTCGAGCGCTCCTGACCTTGTTGGTGCTATTAATGACAAAAGCGGTATGTTTTTGTCTACCCCAAATCCATTTGAAAATATGAGGAAAATTCACGCCGCCAGAGTTTTTCGAAAAATCGGCTTGCATCTGGAAACGGCCGGGATACCCTACCTCCAACACATAGTGCACGCTTTCTGGGGAGGAAGCGAAGGATGCTGGCCCTACTCAGCAAACAGCCGGGCGGACCCGAGACGCTCGTGCTGGAAACCGTGGCCGAGCCCAGTCCGAAGCCGGGCGAAGTCCTGCTGGCCGTCAGGGCCTGCGGGGTGAACTATCCCGACGCGCTGATCATCGAGGACCGCTACCAGTTCAAGCCCGAGCGCCCCTTCGCGCCGGGCAGCGAGGTCTCCGGCATTGTCGAAGCGGTTGGCGAAGGCGTGTCCTTCCTGAAAGCCGGCGACCGGGTGATCGGCTCCTGCGGCTGGGGCGGCATGGCCGAGAAGCTCGCCCTTTCGGCCGACCGCTGCATTCCGATGCCGGACGCCATGCCCTTTGACGAGGCCGCCGCCTTCGTCATGACCTATGGCACCTCCTATCACGCTCTCAAGGACCGGGCTCAGTTGAAGGCAGGCGAGACCCTGCTGGTTCTGGGCGCAGCCGGAGGCGTCGGGCTCGCAGCCGTGGAACTCGGCAAGGCGATGGGCGCGAAGGTCATCGCCGCCGCCTCTTCGGACGAGAAGGCGGCGCTTGCGAAACGGCATGGCGCCGATGAGAGCATCGTGTATGCGCCCGGTCCCTTCGACCGGGATGGCATCAAGTCTTTGGCCGAGCAGTTCAAGGCAGCCTGCGGCCCAAACGGTGCCGACGTGATCTATGACCCCGTGGGCGGCGATTACTCGGAAGCGGCCTTGCGCGCTATTGCCTGGGAGGGACGCTTTCTCGTGGTCGGATTTCCGGCCGGGATCCCGAAGCTTCCTCTCAACCTGCCGCTCCTGAAATCCTGCCAGATCGTCGGCGTGTTCTGGGGCGCCTTCGCCAAGCGCGACCCGAAAGCCAATGCAGCCAATCTCCGGGAGCTTCTCGATCTCTACGCAGGCGGGAAAATCAAACCAGTTATCTCGGAGCGCGTGCCCTTGGATCGTGCGGGCGAGGCCATCGCAGCCTTGAGTGGGCGCAAGGCTCTTGGCAAGATCGTCGTCACCATGAATGGGACGGACGCATCATGAGCCGGACGGCCTTTCCCTGGGAGCCCTCCTATCCCCCCGGCGTTCGGTGGGATGCTCCCATCGTGCCGTCGACGCTGCCCAAGCTCCTTGACGACGCGGTGGCGGCCTATGGCGACAAGCCTGCCATCGAATACCGGGACAGGCACATCAGCTACACCGAGATCGGCCGTCAGGCCGATGCATTCGCCGCCGCCCTTCTCCGCTCGCCCGCCGATGCCCCGGAAGCGGTCGCGCTCTACCTGCCGAACACGCCTTATCATCCTTATGCCTTCTTCGGCGCCGCGAAGGCCGGGATCCGTCTCGCTCATCTGAGCCCGCTCGATGCCGAACGGGAACTGGCGCACAAGCTGCACGACAGCGGCGCGCGCATTCTCGTGACGACCAATCTCGCCAGCATGCTGTCCATGGCGCTCAAGCTCCTGGATGCCGGGCACGTGGATCGGCTGATCATCGGGGAAGATGCCGTCTGGGGTCCATGCCCGGCGCCCGTCATGCCGATTCCCGAGCGGCCCGACATCATCACCTTCGAGGCCTTCACGCGCGATGCTGCCTTGCCCGCGCAATGGCCCGCCATCGCGCCGGGCGACATCGCGCTGCTGCAATACACGGGTGGTACCACCGGCACTCCGAAGGGCGCCATCCTCACCCATGGCAACCTGACGGCGGCGGTCGCCATGTACGAAGCGTGGTTCGGCCCGCAGCTGAACACGCGCCCCAGGGAGCAGAAGGTGATCTGCGCCCTGCCGCTGTTCCACATCTACGCGCTGACTACGATCCTGCTGCGCCAGATCCGGAACGGCAACGAGATCCTGCTGCGCCTGCGCTTCGATCCCGAGACCACATTGCGCGACATCGAAGTGAAGCGCGCCACAGCCTTTCCGGGTGTTCCCACCATGTGGATTGCGCTGGCGAACTATCCGGGTCTCGAGAACCGCGACTTCTCCTCAGTGATCCATCTCAGCTCCGGAGGAGCGCCCCTGCCGGTCGAGGTCGGGGAGCGCTTCCATCGTCTTACGGGGCAGCGTCTCCTCGGCGGCTGGGGCATGACGGAAACGTCTCCTGCCGGCACGAACCTGCCGCTGAAAGGACCGCCGAAGCCGGGCTCCATCGGCATCCCCATGCCGGGCGTCGAACTCGACATCGTGTCCCTCGACGATCCCCGCCAAGTGCTCGGGGTGCGCGAGACCGGCGAGCTACGCGTCCGGGGTCTCAACGTCTGCCGCGGCTACTGGAACAAGCCGAAAGAGACGGCCGAGGCCTTCACCCCGGACGGCTTTCTCACCGGCGACATCGGGTACATGGACGAGGACGGCTACTTCTTCATCGTCGACCGTCGCAAGGACATGATCATTTCCGGCGGCTTCAACGTCTACCCGCAGATGATCGAGCAGGCGGTCTACGAGCACCCGCAGGTGGAGGAGGCTCTCGTGATCGGCATTCCGGACACCTATCGGGGCGAGGCCGCCAAGGTGTTCGTCAAGTTGAGGAACGGCGCTCCCGGCTTCACCCTGGAAGAGCTGCAGGCGTTCCTGGCCGACAAGATCGGCAAGCACGAGATGCCGGCCGCTCTCGAAATCCGCGACGCGCTTCCGCGCACCTCCGTCGGCAAATTGTCGAAGATCGAGCTGCGCGACACCGAGCGACGCAAGGCGGAGAACGCCACGTCATGACCCTCCGCCCCCGTTCCCTTGGTTTTTCGGTCTAGAGGATATCGCCCATGGATCTGCGCTTCACCGATGAGGAGCTCGCCTTCCGCGACGAGGTTCGCGAGTTCTTCCGCACCGCCCTGCCCGACTCGATCCGCCGCAAGATGATTCAAGGTCATCATCCGAGCAAGGACGACCTCGTCACCTGGAGCCGCATCCTCAATGCCAAGGGCTGGGCCGTGCCGCATTGGCCCGTGGAATGGGGCGGCACCGGCTGGAGCCCGGTGAAGCAATACATCTTCCGTGACGAGCTGCAGCAGGCGCCAGCTCCCGAGCCGCTGGCCTTCGGCGTCAGCATGGTCGGCCCGGTGATCTACACCTTCGGCAACGAGGACCAGAAGCGCCGCTTCCTGCCCCGCATCGCCAATCTCGACGATTGGTGGTGCCAGGGCTTCTCCGAGCCGGGCGCCGGCTCCGACCTCGCGTCGCTCAAGACCACGGCCAAGCGCGACGGCGACCACTACATCGTCAACGGCCAGAAGACCTGGACCACGCTCGCCCAGCATGCGGATTGGATCTTCTGCCTGGCGCGCACGGATTCTGCCGTGAAGAAGCAGGAGGGCATCTCGTTCCTTCTCATCGACATGAAGACGCCGGGAATCACCGTCCGGCCGATCCAGACCATCGACGGCGGGCACGAGGTCAACGAAGTGTTCTTCGACGATGTGCGCGTGCCGGTCGAAAATCTCGTCGGCCAGGAGAACAAGGGCTGGGACTACGCCAAGTTCCTGCTCGGCAACGAGCGCGTCGGCATCGCCCGCATCGGGATCTCGAAGGCACGCCTGAAGCGCGTGCGCGAACTCGCGAGCCTGGAGCGAATCGGTGACGTGCCGCTGATCGATGTCCCCCGCTTCCGCGAGAAGCTCGCCGCCGTGGAGGTGGAGCTGAAGGCGCTCGAGATGACGCAGCTGCGCGTGGTGGCGGCCGAGAGCCGACGCGAGAAGGGCAAGCCCGATCCGGCGTCCTCGATCCTCAAGATCAAGGGCTCGGAGATTCAGCAGGCCACCACCGAGCTCCTGATGGAGGTCGTCGGCCCCTTCGCCATGCCCTACCACCCGGAGGAGGAGGGCCGCAACGAGCCCCTCGACGGACCGGACTGGGCGAGCGCTGCCGCGCCGACCTATTTCAACTGGCGCAAGATCTCGATCTATGGCGGCTCGAACGAAATCCAGAAGAACATCATCGCCAAGGCGATCCTGGGGTTCTGACAAGGAATGTCATCCCCGGCGGTCCGAGAGGACCGGGAAGGGGATCCACCCGCACGTTCGACATTGATGGATTCTCTTCCCCTCCGCTGCGCTCCGGCCGGGAATGACAAGGAGACACGACATGGACTTTGATCTCAGCGAAGAACAGCGCCTGCTGAAGGACAGCGTCGATCGCCTGATGGCGGACCGCTACGATTTCGAGAACCGCCAGCTTTATGCCAAGGAGCCCGAAGGCTGGAGCCGGGCGCTGTGGAGCGCCTATGCCGAGCTCGGCCTTCTCGCCCTCCCCTTCGACGAAGCCCATGGCGGCTTCGGCGGTGGGCCCGTGGAAACCATGGCGATCATGGAGGCCTTCGGACGCTCTCTGGCGCTCGAGCCTTATCTCCCTACCGTCATTCTCGGCGGAGGCCTGCTGCAGCATGGCGGCAGCGAGGAGCAGAAGGCGGCTTACCTGCCTCAAGTTGCTGCAGGCGATCTGCGCCTCGCCTTTGCCCACACGGAGCGGCAGTCGCGCTACGACCTTTTCGATGTCGGAACGACAGCGCAGCGCGACGGCGGCAGCTTCATCCTCAACGGGCAGAAGAGCGTCGTGCTGCACGGCGACAGCGCCGACAAGATCCTGGTGACCGCGCGCGTTGCAGGCTCCCGCCGCGACCGCGAGGGCATCGGCCTCTTCCTCGTCGATGCGAATGCACCTGGCCTCTCTCGCCGGGGCTATCCCACGCAGGACGGGCAGCGCGCCGCCGAGGTGATTCTGGAATCGGTGCGCGTCGATGCGGAAAACGTCATCGGCAATCCGGAAAGCGCTCTGCCCGTCGTGGAAAAGGTGACCGACATCGCCATCGCGGCGCTTGCCGCCGAGGCCATCGGGGCCATGGACGAGATGCTCAAACTCACGGTCGACTACCTGAAGACCCGGAAGCAGTTCAACACCACCATCGGGTCGTTCCAGGTGCTGCAGCACCGCTCCTCCGAGATGTTCATCGCCCTCGAACAGGGACGCAGCATGGCGATGTTTGCCGCCATGATGGCGCAGGAGCAGAATGCGGAAGAGCGCCGCAAGGCGATCTCGGCCGCGAAAGTGCAGATCGGCCGCTCCGGCCGCTTCGTCGGGCAGCAGGCGGTCCAGCTGCATGGCGGCGTCGGCATGACCATGGAATACAAGGTCGGCCATCTCTTCAAGCGCGTGACGATGCTCGACACCCTGTTCGGCGATGCCGATCATCATCTCTCCAAGCTTGCCGAACCCGGCGGCCTGATCGCAGCCTGAGGAGGCGTCGATGCTGTTTCCCATAAGCCCGCGGGCCGAAGACTTGCGCCACCGCGTCACGGAATTCATGGAAGCTCATGTCTATCCGGCGGAAGAGATCTTCGAGCAGCAGCTCAACGCCATGCCCAACCGCTGGGGCGTGGTGCCGGTCATGGAGGATCTGAAAGAGCGCGCCAAGACTCAAGGGTTGTGGAACCTGTTTCTCCCCAAGCGCCACTATCCGGATTCCCTGTCGAATCTCGAATACGCCATGGTGTGCGAGATCATGGGGCGCTCGCCGATAGGAGCCGAGCCGTTCAACTGCTCGGCGCCCGACACGGGCAACATGGAGACCCTCATTCTCTACGGCACGGAGGAGCATAAGGAGCGCTGGCTCAAGCCCCTGATGGAGGGCGAGATCCGCTCATGCTTTGCCATGACCGAGCCGGAGGTGGCCTCGTCGGACGCCACCAACATCCGCACCGAGATCCGCCGCGAAGGCGATGAATACGTGATCAACGGGCGCAAGTGGTGGACCTCCGGCGCCATGGATCCGCGCTGCAAGATCGCCATCGTCATGGGCAAGACGAACCCGGATGCGCCCAAGCACCAGCAGCAATCGATGATCCTGGTGCCGCTGGATACGCCCGGCGTGACGGTGGTCCGTCCGCTCACCGTCTTCGGCTACGACGACGCGCCGCACGGCCATGCGGAAGTTCTGTTCGAGAACGTGCGCGTGCCCGCCTCCAACATCCTGCTCGGCGAAGGGCGCGGCTTCGAGATCGCTCAAGGCAGGCTCGGGCCTGGCCGCATCCACCATTGCATGCGCTCCATCGGCTTGGCCGAGCGCGCGCTGGAGACGATGTGCAAGCGGGCCCTGTCGCGCAGCACCTTCGGCAGACAGGTAGCCGATCATGGTGTGACGCGTCACTGGATCGCCGAGTCGCGCATGGAGATCGATCAGGCGCGCCTGCTGACTCTCCAGGCCGCGCGCATGATGGACGAAGTCGGCAACAAGGCAGCCCGTGCCGAGATCGCCATGATCAAGGTGGTGGCGCCGAACGTGGCGCAGAAGGTGGTGGATCGCGCGATTCAAGTCTGCGGGGGCGGTGGCGTCAGTCAGGACTTCCACTTGGCTTACGCCTATGCCCGTGCCCGCGTGCTGAGACTCGCGGATGGCCCTGACGAGGTGCATCGCGAGACTGTCGCCAAGATCGAGCTCGCGAAGTACAAGCCGGCCGACCGGCCGCACAATGCAGGACCTGCCGCATGACCAATCCCTTCGACTTGTCCGGAAAGGTGGCCATCGTCACTGGCTCAAGCCGCGGCATCGGTCGCTCCATTGCGGAAACCATGGCATCGCTCGGCGCGAAGGTGGTGGTGTCGAGCCGCAAGATCGAGGCCTGCGAGCCGGTGGTCGAGGGCATTCGAGAGAAGGGCGGCGAGGCCATCGCCGTTCCCTGCAACATTTCGCGTAAACCTGAAGTCGAAGCGCTCGTTACCAATACACGGGAGCGCCTCGGGCAGGTCGACATCCTGGTCTGCAACGCTGCCGTCAATCCGGTCTACGGTCCCATGAGCAGCCTCACCGACGAGGCCTTCGACAAGATCATGGGCGCCAACGTGAAGAGCAATCTCTGGCTCTGCAATCTCGTCATGCCGGAGATGGCCGAGCGGGGCGGCGGCGCTGTCGTGATCGTCTCGTCGATTGCGGGATTGCGCGGTACGGGCGTGATCGGCGGCTACGGCATCTCGAAGGCGGCGGACTTTGCCCTTGCCCGCAATCTCGCGGTGGAATGGGGCCCGCAGAACGTGCGCATCAACTGCATCGCGCCGGGCTTGGTGAAAACAGATTTCGCCCGCGCATTGTGGGAAGACCCGCAGGCCCTGGAGCAGCGCAACAGCCAGACGCCTCTGCGCCGGATCGGCACGCCCGACGAGATCGGCCCTGTGGCCGCCTTCCTGGCCTCATCGGCATCGAGCTTCATGACAGGACAGACCGTGGTGGTGGATGGCGGCGTCACGATTGCATGACGTTAGGTGGAACAGGAGAGGCGCGATCCCGTTCCACTCATGATCTCACCAAGACCTGAGCCCATGGGAAACCTGCTTCGCATCATCCTCGCCATTCTTCTGCCACCCGTCGGCGTGTTCTTCACCGTGGGCCTGGGCGGTCAGTTCTGGCTCAACATCCTGCTGACGATCCTGGGCTACATTCCCGGCATCGTCCACGCGGTCTGGATCATCGCGCGACGTAACCCTTCGCAATACCGCTGAGGCCCGGAGCTTATCCTAGTGCCGGAGCGCACACTGCAGGATGCGTCATCCGAACGGATCCTAGGTTGGATCGTTTGTCTCATGCAGGCTGCGAGATCCTTGCGCCTCGACGAGAGCAGGCTTTGATGACGATTTTCGATCCTATCTCCGGCCGTCAGATCACGATCGATCCCTTAGGCAAGCCGTACCGCTCGATCACGGGGCAGGATTGTTTCACTGCCAGGGAGCAACAGGCCCGTGCAGGCCAGACGTCCGGCGTAGGAACACGATCGAAGTCCTCTGACTTACCGACTCAGCGCCAGTTCCGTGAGCGCATCAAAGCCTGAGTCGTTGGAGGAGTTGCCACGTTAGGCATGGTTCGAATTTGAAATTTCTTTCCCTGAGAATCTGCGATCTCGTTGGCAGCCCATCATTCAGGAGCATAATCTGAACTCCCCTAAGCGTGTGAGGCAAGGTGCCGCGATGCGGCCATGGGTTGGAACCGCCTTAGTCATCGGACGTTACGTCGCGATTATCTAAGGAATTGAACCCATGAGAAAATTTGCTCTTCTGGTTGTTGCCACCCTTGGTTCTGGTCTCTTCGTCGGCACGCCTTCGATCGCTCAGCCGACCATTCAGTTCGGCATTGGCCCCGATGGTCGCCCTCAGATCGGCGTTCGCGATCCTCAGCAGGAGGAACGCGAGCGGCGCGAGCGCTGGCGTGAGCGTCGGGACGCCGAGCGTGCGTATGAGCAGGGACGGCGCGACGCTCGACGCAATGAGCGTCGCTACGGTGCTTATGAAGAGAGATGCCGGAATGTCACGATCGTGGAAGAGGATCGCTGGGGCGGCTCTGTAACGCGGCGGGTTCGCCGCTGCGATTGATCGTAATCAGACCCTCGCGTGGAGCCAATCTTCCGGCACATGCGAGGGTCCTTTCCTGACCATCAATTTGTCTGCCAAGGTTAGCCTGTAGTTAACCCTATCGCTCTTAAGGTCGAGGCTCCAAGGTGAAGGAGCCTCACGATGCGTATCCTCAAGAACTCGCTTGTCCTGCTTGTGTCGGCTTCCGTGCTCGGCCCATTCTTCGTCATCTCAGCCTACGCCACAACGATCCTGGCATCCGCCTTCATTGGTCAGTAGGCTCTTCGCCGTCTTGGGAAGTAGACCTCTCGCGCCTGACCTCTTGCTCTGCAGGAGCTGAGAAGTGGCGCACCCGACACGATTCGAACGTGTGACCTTTGCCTTCGGAGGGCAACGCTCTATCCAGCTGAGCTACGGGTGCTTGAGGCGGTGGGCCTTCACTTTCCCTACCCGATTACGGGCTTGAGGGCAACCTCTCCGCTCACGAGGCTTGGCCCGACGAGGATCCGGTCGGCGGAAGGATTAGCGCGAGGTCAGTCCCGCCGAGCAGCCGGAACTGTCCTGGCTCTAGATCCTCCGGCAGGTCCAGAGATCCGATCCGGTTTCGGTGCAGGACCGTGACATGGTTGCCCACGGCGGCGAACATGCGCCGGACCTGATGGTAGCGCCCTTCCGTGATTGTGACATGGGCGCTGGTCGGGGAGAGCACTTCCAGCTGCGCTGGCAGGAGCGGCTTATCCTCGCCTTCCAGCATCAGGGTTCCGGCCGCGAAAATCTCAGCCTCGTCCCCCCTCAGCGGCCGGTCGAGGGTCACGTGGTAGCGTTTGGAGATATTCGCGCGGGGCGAGATGATGCGGTGCAGGAGATTGCCGTCGTCGGTCATCAGCAGAAGCCCCGACGTCTCCTTGTCGAGACGCCCCACGGTCGAGAGGGCCGGATCCCGCCGGCGCCAGCGGTCGGGCAGCAGGCTATAGACCAGCGGTCCCGCCTCCTTGTGCGAGCAGGTAACCCCCAACGGCTTGTGCAGCATCAGGATGAGGCCCGGCGGCGGATCAAGGGGCTTGCCCTGGACCCGCATCCGTTCCGAAAGATCGCGGGTCACGGCTATACGCTGATCCGAATCCTCGATCACCTCCCCGTCCAGGGTCACAAGTCCGGCCCAGACGAGCTGCTGCACCTCACGACGGGAGCCATAGCCGAGATTGGCCAGGAGCCGGTCGAGGCGCAGGGTCGGTGCCTTGCTCATTTCATGGCCTCGTAGATCTTATAGCCTCCGGCCTCCGCCTTCAGGGTCACGCGCCGGAAGAGAGGCTTCAGAACCCCCTCATAGGGCAGATGCCGGTTGGCGACGAGCCAGAGCACGCCGCCGGGCCGCAGGGCCTCCGTTGCCCGGCGGATGAAGCTTTGTCCCAAGCTCTGGTCCTCGGCGCCGCCATCGTGGAACGGCGGGTTCATGACCACGAAGTTGAGCCCTGTGAGACCGGCACCGTTCCGGACATCGGCCCAGCGCATCTCGGCGCGCGAATCGGTGATGTTGCGCGCCGTCATCTCGACGGCGCGTCGGTCGATGTCGAGCATTGCCAGATGTTCGACCTTCGGAGAGGCCAGGATCGTGCGGGCGAGAACGCCGATGCCGCAGCCGAAATCCGCACCCCGGCCGCTGAACGCGGGCAGGTTCTGCTCCAGCAGCACGCTGCCGGGGTCGAGGCGGTTCCAGCTGAACACGCCGGGCCAGGTCCACAGGCCCAACGCCTCGTCCAGGCGCGGCCCGCCGTCATTCAGTGCCTCGTCGATGCCGGTCAGCCGCGAGGGCCGTTCACAGATGCAGATGCGGTGGTGCCGCCGGGAGGTCTCCGAGACTGCGCACCCAAATGCCATGAGTTCCTTGGCGATCCGCGAGCCGCCCTTGTCCTTGGGAGCCAGGATCGTCAAGGCACCGCCAGGGGCGAGCGCCCGCAGCGCCAGCGCGGTGGTGTAGCGCCGCTCCACGGTGCCGGGCGGCGCCAGAACGAGCATGTCGTTCAAGGTGCCTTCGGGCTGATCCTCGAGCTTTTCCGAACCAGGGATCAGGGGCGAGAACTGGGTAGCGCTGTCCGGTGCTTCGGCCAGTTCGGCCGGTGGCGTGCCATAGACGCCGCTTCGTGTTGTGGTGTGCAAACTGTTGGCCTGTCGGTGAACGAGAGCGTTCTAGTCCACAGCAGCCCGCGCGGCAAACCTCGAGGCCGTTCAGTATTTCAGGCGCAGCGCTCGAACCTCCTGCGTTCCACCCGCACAGGTAATACGGGCCCGGGGGCAGGCGGAGACATAGACCTGCGTCGGGCAATAGGTCTGCATGAAGCTCTCATCGATGGCGCAGGTGACATGCACGCGGTAGGCCTGTTGCGGAACGCCCGGCACGTCATGCAGCACCGAATAGCCGAGCCCTTGGTCCGCAAGCCTCGCGATGGGGCGCGTCATCTGAACCCGACTCGACTGCACGCCGACAACCGTCGTCGCGTCCGCCGCCAGAGCCGCCGGCCCCACCAAGCCTGTGGCGAATGCCATTCCCACCAAAAGCTGCTTCATGCTGCGCCTCATTGCATTGCCTCGCGTCCTGCCGCACCTGCTCATGCCGCAGGGGGAGGATTGTACGGGATTAATGCAAAGCTCAGCTTCGGGATCCATGCCGAGGATCTGCACGAAGGATTAACCACGCCTCAAGCTCCCCGGAGCCATCCGGCTTGTTTTAAGCAACCGGTAGGATTTTTGGCCCGATAAACACCGCCCGACAGGACGTGAACTGACCAGGATCCCATGCACCACATCCATCTCGCTGAGGGTATGCGGCTTCGCTTTCCGGCGCGCAGCGCCGATTTCGACCAGGGTGTCGAGATCGGCATCGTGGCGGCGCTGATGAGCCAGGATCTGACCGAATTCACCCGCAAGATCTCGCGCGACAACTTAGGACAAGTGCGTGCGCTGGTGGAGCAGTTCGGTTACCGGCTCGTCGAAGGCTCCGAGGACGCGGATTTCATCGAGGTCAACTTCCTCAGCCGGACGGCGCGCCCGCGCCTTCGCGTCGTCCACTCGAGGGCTTGACGCAGCGCCCGACCTTTCAGGCCGAAAACTTCTTCTCCATGGCCCGCACGCGCTCACGATAGGCCGTGTAGAGGCCGCTGAGCGCGATGATCCCAGCACCGGTGATCGTCCAGGCATCGGGAACCGACCCGAACACCAGATAGCCGAGGCTGCCGGCCCAGATGAGCTGGACATAGGAGAACGGCGCGATCATCGATGCATTGCCATGCCGGTAGGCAAGCACGATGAACCAGTGTCCGATGGCGAACAGCACGCCCATGCTTAAGCCCAGGCCGATCTCCGTCGTATCCGGCGTGACCCAGTTGAACGGCATCAGTGCGCTCAGCACGAGGGTGCCGACGAGAGCGGAATAGGCCAGTGTCGTGAACGCATGGTCGCCGACGATCTTTCGGGTCACGACGGCACCCACGGCCCAGCTTGAAGCAGCAATCATCGGCAGGAGCGCGGCGAACTGGAACGCTCCCGTTCCGGGCCGAACGACGATCATGACCCCGATAAATCCGACTACCGCTGCGCTCCAGCGTCGCCAGCCCACCGTCTCGCCGAGGAAGAGAACCGACAGGGCCATGATCAGGATGGGTGAGACGAAGAAGATGGCGGTTGCGTCGGCCACCGGTAGGTAGGGCAGGCTCTCGATGAACAGGAGCGAGGAGCCCACCATGCCGAGCCCCCTGAGCACCTGTAGCTTCGGACGCCTGGACCGCAGGAGCGCAGGCCCTCCCTTGAGGAGCGCGACAGGGAGGATAACCATCGCAAAGGTCGCATACCGCATCCACGCCACCTCTGGCGGCGGCAGGGTGGAGGCGAGCTGCTTGGTAATCACGTCTGCCACGGAGAACACGATGGTGGAGGCGATCAGGAACAGCACGCCCCGCAGCGGCGAGGAAGCCGGCGGGTTCGAGGGCTCCAGGGGAGGAGCGCTCGCCCGAGCGGCGGGAGAGGAGGTCATGACGCGCTCAAAAAATGAGGCTCGCGCGGGGGCCGCGACGAGCCTGAGGGTCTCAAGTCTGGAGGGTATTGCCCCCTCATACAATACTGTTCTCGCCGGCAGAGAAGTGCAAACTCGGCACATATCACATGCTTTGAGCGAATGGTTGACGTGAGAAACGCACCTACACTTGCGCCATGAGCATGAAATAACGGAAGTTCAGGGCTCTTATGCCTGGCCAGCCTGGCAGGCGCGGGAAGACCAGATGACGGATCATTCGCCGGAGAAACCGAGCCGCCTGATGAGCGGAACACCGGCCTTTCGCCGCCTGAACCTGGCGCTGTTTGCCGCCGGCTTTTCGACTTTCGCCATCCTCTACTGCGTTCAGCCCCTGCTGCCGGAATTCTCGCGGGAGTTCCACGTAAGCGCTGCCGTAAGCAGCCTGTCCCTCTCGCTCTCCACGGGCTTTCTCGCCGTGGCCATGCTGGTGGCCGGGTCCCTGTCGGAGGTCATAGGCCGCAAGCCCATCATGGTGGCCTCGCTCCTGCTCTCGGCCCTCCTGACCATCCTGTCCGCCCTGGCGCCCAACTGGATCAGCCTGCTCACCGCCCGTATTCTGATCGGGATCACCTTGAGCGGGTTGCCGGCCGTCGCCATGGCCTATGTCAGCGAGGAGGTCGATCCGAAATCCATCGGCCTCGCCATGGGACTCTTTATCGGCGGCAATGCTGTAGGCGGCATGTCCGGGCGGATCATCAGTGGCGTGCTGACGGATCTGGGCTCCTGGCGTCTCGCCATCGGGCTCATCGGCTGCATAGGTCTGGCGTCAGCTTTCGCCGCATGGCGAAGCCTGCCGGCCTCGGCCCATTTCCAACCGCGACGGGCTCGTCCAGTGGAGCTGCTGCGCTCCATGGGCGAGCACCTGCGGGATCCGGGGCTGCGTGCGCTGTTCGCCGAGGCGTTCCTGCTCATGGGCGGCTTCGTGACGCTCTACAACTATCTCGGCTACCGCCTGACCGAACCACCCTACTCTCTGAGCCAGAGCGCCATTGGGGCCGTTTTTGCAGCCTACCTCATCGGTACCTGGAGTTCGGCCTGGATCGGAGGCTTGGCCGACCGACTCGGACGCAAGCGGGTGCTCTGGGTCATGATCGTCATCATGCTGGCAGGCGTAGCGCTGACCCTCTTTGATCATCTTCTTCTGATTATTGCGGGGATCGTCACCGTGACGTTCGGGTTCTTCGGCGGCCATTCCGTTGCCAGCAGCTGGGTCGGCAGCCGGGCCGTGAGCGCGAAGGCACAGGCTTCGGCGCTCTACCTGTTCTGCTATTATCTCGGATCCAGCACTATTGGCACCCTGGGCGGCGTGTTCTGGGCCTGTGCGGCATGGCCCGGAGTTGCCGGCCTCGTTACCGCTCTGCTCGTGGCGGCTCTGGCTCTTGCCCTGTGGCTGACAACTCTTCCATCCAGCCACGTCAAACCGAACGCCGCGGATTCTTAGCACGTCAGTAATTGCTATGATCTCTTAGGATTAAGCAGATTTTATAGGCTATATCTACAAACTGTTATAATATAATTCTAAACGATAATCGGCCTGCCTGCACTGACTGAGGCTACAACAATCGATGTTCTATCATGTAGAACGTCTTATTGTTGCCCCATTAGCCTTCATTTTGCACACCCTACACAACAAACAAGGGAATGCATCGTGGATCAACGCAAGGTAACGCTCACACTCGCAAGCTTGTTCATCGCCGGAACGACTTTTATCTCTGCTCCTGTCGCACGGGCCGAACCCGCCAACGCCTCCGACAAGGTCATCCAGAGCGGGCCCGCCTCCTGGTATGGACCGGGCTTTCAGGGACGCAAGACCGCGAGTGGCGAAACCTTCAACACCAACGACATGACCGCCGCCCACCGCACCCTGCCCTTCGGCACAAAGGTGAAGGTGGTGAACAAGAAGACCGGCAAGTCGGTGGTGGTGCGCATCAACGATCGCGGCCCTTACGCCCATGGCCGTGTCATCGACCTCTCGAAAGCCTCCGCGCAGGCGCTTGGGATCTCGGGCGTGGGTTCCGTCACCCTGGCCCAGCTCTGACCAACGCTTTTTAACCGAATTCATTTCATCACCGAATTATTGCGATCCATCCTGGCCGGAGCTTCCGGCCAGGATTTTCATGGAACCCGGACGCCTTTCACCCGCTTTTCCCCCGTTACCTTTTCTCGAGAAGAGGCCTTTGGAAACGCATGAAGATCGGCTGGCCGCTCGTAACGAAATCCGCTCTCCTGACCCTGCTGATGGCTGTGGGTCCCATGGCAGCGGCGCAGACAGGACGCCCCTGGGTCGACCCTCCGGCGGGGGGTGCAACGGCGCCGTCCCCAGCGCCCCAGCCTCCGGCGCCCGAACCCGTCAGACCGGCTCCTCCCGCGGCCTCGCCGCAGGCGGCTTCGCCAGCGCCTGCGACACCGCCGACGCAAGCGGCTCAACCGCAGACCCCCATCGTCCGTCCGGATGTGCCGGCGACCCGCCAGGCGCAGCAGCCTGAGGCGGTTCCGTCCGCTCCTTCACCTGCCACCCCGCCGCCTGCGACGACCGCTCAGCCCAGGCAGGATCCCGCAGGCGAGAAGCGGGAGGCCCGGGCCGCCACGGCCAAACGATTCGCCGTCGACTACCTCACATCATGGTCGGCCCCAAATGATTCTGCTCTCGAATCGACAGCCGCCTTCTATGCGCCGCGCGTGCTCTTTCACGGGCGCGAGGTGACGATGAAGCGGCTGTTCGATGAAAAGCGCCGTTTCGTGCGGCGCTGGCCGGCGCGGGACTATCGTCCGCGCGAGGATGGGGTCGGCACGGTGTGCAATCCGGCAGGCGAGATCTGCACGGTGCATGCGGTGTTCGATTTCACGGCGTCCCACCCCAGGCGTCGGCGGGCCTCACAGGGCACGGGCGCCCTGCAGCTCGTTGTCCACTTCATCGGCGACAGACCCGTTATCGTGGCGGAGCACAGCACGCTGCTCGGTCAGGAGCGCAAGCGAAATCTTGCCCTGGAGGGTGCCTCGAATGATTGACGAAACCACCACCCATGATCCTTCCGTAGATCCACGCCGCAACTGGACCCAGATGCGTGAGAGAATGCGCGAAGCGATTCGCGCAGAACTCGACACCATCAGCCCGACCGATGACGCCCGCCGCGCGCTGGAACTCATTATTGAATCCTCGTTGCGCCCATCGGAGGTGGATGGAGCACTGAAACTCACCGTCATCGATCAGGATGGCAAGCCTCGGGTGATCGAAAAGGACGGGCAGCAGAGGGAGTTCACCCTTCAGGATCTCCTGGAAGAGCTTCGGGGCAGGTATGGGGTGCTGTTCAGATCGGCGCAGCCCGATGCGACCGCCCGTGTTCAAACGGAGCAACGTCCCGAAAAGCGTGAGAAGCCGCAGCGGGACTGGCTCAAACTGCAGGGCGACGCGCCGAAGCCCGAAGCCGAAGCTCCTTCATTACCGGCAGAGCCCGCTCCCCTTCAGAATCCCCGACCCGGGAAGCTGCGCATTCACGAATGGTCCCGCAACACGTTAAGCAGCCTCAAGAATCCTCTTGCGCCAAAGTCCGGCTCGCGAGCCGAACCCGGAAAACAACCGGCCCCGTTGGCAGCCGAGCATGAGCAGACCGTCTTTGGCGGGATGCACACGCGCTCCTGGCTGCGCCCAGGCCTTGCACTCGGGGCCGTTGCGGTTCTCGCCCTTCTCGGCGTCGGCGCCTTCCTGTTTCAGGGCGACAATGCACCCGCTCCTCAGGCCAGTGCGGCAACGCCTGCTGTGGCCAGCACTGAAACGGCGAGCCCTCTCCAGGATCCCGAGCCGTCGACCACCGGCTCGACGGCATCGTCGGCCTCGCTTCGCGGCGTGCCGGACGTAATCGATACGGCCACCCTGTCGCTGAAGGGAGAGGTGGTGCGTCTGTTCGGCGTCGAATGGGCACCCGGCGGCGGCAAGCCGGAGGACCTGACCGGCTATCTCAACGGCCGCGAGGTGGCCTGCGAGCCGGCCGGCTCGAACGATGTCTACCGGTGCCAAGTTGGCAACCAGGATCTGTCGCGGGTCGTGCTGTTCAATGGTGGCGGGCGTCCGACCAACGATGCGACGCCGGAGCTGAAGGCCGCAGCCGACAAGGCCCGTGAAGCCAAGATCGGTGTCTGGGGCAAGCCGCAGCCATAAAAAAGCGGCCCCGCATGACCGGGGCCGCTCACTTCGACAGGATGATGATATCAGGCGCGCGCTGCGACCGGAGCAGGGATCTCGATCTCGATCTCGAGCGTCGAGATGTCCGCATCGCGGTTCATCTTCACCTGAACGTTGTCCTGATCCACCATCACGTGGCGGCGGACGACGGCCAGGATCTCCTCCCGCAGCTGGGCGACAAGATCGGGCTTGCCTCCGACGACGCCGCGCTCATGCGCCAGCAGGATCTGCAGGCGCTCCCGCGCCACGGGCGCGGAGGTGCGCCGGTTGAAGAAGCTCAGGAGATTCATGCAGCCCTCCGTCCGAACAATTTGCCGAACAGGCCCTTCTTGTCGGTCGGGATGGTGAGTTCGACGGTTTCGCCCTTGAGCCGGCGCGCGGCATCGAAATAGGCCCGGCCCGGCGCGCTGGCAGGATTGTTGAGCGTCACCGGCGAGCCGACGTTCGACGCCCGCAGAACCTCCTCGCTCTCGGGGATGATGCCGATGAGCGGAATGGAGAGGATTTCCAGCACGTCTTCCACTTTGAGCATCTCGCCGCGCTCGGCGCGAACGGGGTCGTAGCGGGTGAGCAGCAGGTGCTTCTCGATGCGCCCACCCTTCTCGGCCAGCTCCGTCTTGGAATCGAGGAGGCCGATGATGCGGTCCGAGTCGCGCACGGAAGACACTTCCGGGTTGGTCACGACCACGGCCACATCCGCATGGCGCATGGCCATCGTGGCGCCGCGCTCGATGCCGGCCGGACTGTCGCAGATGATCCAGTCGAATTTCTGGCGCAGCTCGTCGAGAACGCGAGCGACGCCCTCTTCCGTCAGCGCGTCCTTGTCGCGGGTCTGCGAGGCGGGAAGCAGCGACAGGTTCTCAAGCCGCTTGTCGCGGATGAGCGCCTGATTGAGCTTCGCATCGCCCTGCACCACGTTGATGAGATCGAACACCACGCGGCGCTCAGCTCCCATCACGAGATCCAGATTGCGCAGGCCGACGTCGAAGTCGATGACCACGACCTTGTCGCCGCCATGCGCCAGCGCCGCGCCCAGAGCCGCCGAAGACGTTGTCTTGCCAACGCCACCCTTGCCTGAAGTTACGACCAAGACTTTGGCCATTGTCGTCTCTCTTTCTTTCAATCCATTGTTTTCAGGATGATGGAATCGCCATCCAGGTTCACTTGCACGGGCTGCCCGGAGAACTTGCCCCCGAGATCGTCAGCGGTCTTGTAGAGGCCATCGATTGCAATCAATTCGGCTTCGAACTTGCGGCAGAAGATGCGGGCCTTGCCGTTGCCCGTGCATCCGGCAATGGCCCGGCCGCGTAAGGAGCCGTAGACATGAATCGAACCGCCTGCGACGATCTCCGAGCCCGAGGCGACGGAGCCCAGAACCGTCACATCGCCTTCCGGGTGCAGGATCGACTGGCCCGAGCGCACGGAGCCCTCGATGAGGAGCGACTTCTCCGGCACGGGCGCATCGCCGAAGGGCGAGCCCGCTGCGGCCATGGCCGCGTTGGCCGCATCCGGCACGTCGATGTCGCCCGTGGGCTTTCCGCCGCTGATCTGCGGCGGCATGTCGGCATCGACATTTTCAGGCGCGGCGCCCTCCAGCCCGATGACGCGGATGTTGCGCATCTTGAAGGCCGCCAGCAGGAACTTCAGCTCGGATTTCGACGGCTTCAGGGAGGATACGTCGGCAATGACGGGACGCCCGGTGAAAAATCCGGGGGAGCGCTCGGAAACGGCATCGAGATCCTCGAGCCAGTCCCTCAGCGGCACTTCGGGCACGAGGACCAGGGCCATGAAGGACCTGCCGCGGAAGCGAAGAGACGGACGATTTCGAACGGCAATGGTCACGGGAGTTCAGATTCCTTTAATGCCGTATGATTTCGACCGCTTATGGTTAACGGACGGTTAAAGGAGGCGCCGGGCGCTCATAAATTTCTTAATGCCGCAGCCGATCCGGCGCGAAGGCCCATTCATGAACCGAAATGGACGATAAGAAATTCAGCTCCCACAAGGAATATAAAGATAAAACCTATCTCTTTTTGATTATTCTCTATCTCTTCATGAGTACTAATCCGGACGCAAAGCACAATTGACCATGGGTTTCACAAGCATACGATGACCGTTCTTTCGTTTTGTTTTTTCATCGTCTCACTTTTATTCAATTCATAAGCCCTGGAAAACGAAACGATCGAATCGACAAACAGCCACAAGGCACCTCCGGGGAGGACAAGAATGTCGGGTCGAGTTTCGCTTTTCTCTTCCATACGCCATCGTTTCAGTCATTCATTTGCCCGGGCGGCAGCTGTGACGGCCTTCCTCATATCCGGCATGGTGGCCGTGTCAGCCCAGACCTCGCCGGCCTTCAACCCGTCCCGCGCCAATTCTGGCACGCTCGGGGTGATCTCCGGCGGCGCGGACGGCACCTACATTCGCATCGCGGCGGACCTCGCCAACGTGCTCGATGGCGAGGAGCTGCGCGTGCTGCCGATGATCGGCCGCGGCTCACTGCAGAATCTTCGTGACATCATGTTCCTGCGCGGCGTCGACATCGGCATCGTGCAGATGGATGCCCGCGAGCAGCTCAAAGCAGAGAAGCTTCAGGAGAACGCCGTTCGCCGCCTGCGTTTCATCACCCGCCTCTACAACGAGGAGGTCCATATCATCGCCAGCCGGCAGATCACGGACATCCGGCAGCTCGACGGCCAGAAGGTCAACATCGACAAGGCCGGCAGCGGCACCAACCTGACCTCGCGCCTCATCTTCGACAAGCTCGGCATCAAGCCCGAGGTCACGACCTTCGATCAGGCCTCGTCCTATGCGAAGCTCAAGTCCGGCGAGATCCAGGCTGCCGTCTACGTAGCCGGGCGGCCGGTACGCGCCATTGCGGAATTCCAGACCGACGGACGCTTCCATCTTCTGCCGATTCCGTTCGAGGGCGAGATTGCCGAGAGCTACTTCCCGGCACGCTTTGCAAACTCCGACTATCCCCAACTTGTCGACACGGCCAAGCCGGTCGAGACCCTGGCGGTCGGCAGCTTGCTCGCGGTGTTCAACTGGCCCGAGAACTCCGACCGCTACAACCGCGTGAAGCGTTTCGTGGACGCGTTCTTTTCCCGGTTCGACGAGTTCCTGCAGCCCGGACGGCATCCGAAATGGAAGGAGGTCAATCTCGCGGCCGACGTGCCCGGCTGGGAGCGCGTCAAGCCGGCGCAGGATTGGCTGGATCGTGCCGTTGCTGCCCGCAATCCCTCCCCGCAGGTCCAGAGCTTTGAGTTCTTCATGAACAACCGGGGGATCAACGTCTCGGCACAGGAACGCGAAGTTCTGTTCCGCGAGTTTCTGGCATGGCAGGGCGACCGGGAGAGAGCGCTTCGGAGAGCGACCCGGCAGGATTGACATCGCAGGCAGGACCCGAAGCCGAAGGCTGCTCCTCAAGCCTTCGGCGATCATAGAAGGAGGTCCGACGTGATTGGGTACAGATCATTTCAATCGAGACATTTCATTCCTGAATTGCTGACCACAACCTTTCTTGGCCTCTCGCTCGTCCTTCCCGCAGCCGCACAGACGCCCCCTCGCATTGATCCCGATGCGGAGCTGGCGGGCAGCCCACTGGACAGCGGCCTTGCGCGGAAGGATCTGGGAAAGCTTCTGCCGCTTCTGCTGACCTCACAGGATCGGCGTCAGCTTGCGGCGGATCTCGAAGCTTCGATCCGCAAGGGTGACCTGAAGGCGGCCGAGACCAGCCTCAACACAGCCATCGAGGTTGGCACCCTTGCCATCGTTCTCTCCGACCACGTGAGCAATCCGGACTTGCTCAAAGCATTGCAGGATCTCAACGTTCAAGCTTCTGTCCATCCATCATCCCTGATGCAATCTCCTGCGGCGGCCCTGCCAGGGGCCTGCACGACAACGGCTGACATCAGCAGTGCCAACTTGGCCGAACTGCAGGAGGCTCTCGAGCAGGAGCGATCCTACGGCGGCATGATCTCACAGACCATGACGGCCCTGATGCAGGAGCACAACGCTCTGGCTGCTCGGGTGGAGTCGGACACAGCCTCTCGGGATATAAAGTCTGCCGAGATGCAGCACGCTCTGCGACGCGAGCAGGAGCGCAGCGAAACGTTCCGGCAGGAACTGCAAAGGCTTACGGACGAGTACCGAACCTTGCAGGCCGCGAAGGAGCAGGCCTCCGTTCCTGCAGACATCGCCGCGTCGGACGATCGCCTGCGGCAGGAGCGTGAGCAGAA
The DNA here is from genome assembly GCF_036314045.1 of Microvirga sp. CF3062. Classification (NCBI taxonomy): domain Bacteria; kingdom Pseudomonadati; phylum Pseudomonadota; class Alphaproteobacteria; order Hyphomicrobiales; family Methylobacteriaceae; genus Microvirga; species Microvirga sp. CF3062. The sequence continues at coordinate 273,114 of NZ_JAYGGN010000003.1, read as the reverse complement.
TGATCTGATGGCGCGTCAGCTCGCGGCCGCTCTCAAAGATTTGCGCGAGCTGAAGGCTCTCAAGGACGAGAGCGCGGCCTCGGCAGCTGCCCGGGCGGCCGACCTGGAAAAGGCTCTCGCACGCGTCCAGATGCGGGACGATGTTCTGATGCAGGAGCTGGCCGCCGCAACAGATGAACTGCGGGCCTTCAAGGAGCCCCGTCAGCCCGGTCCCGCTCCTGTGATGTTCCGGCTTGCGGCAACAGGCGCGCAGCCTCCCCTGGCTTCGCCGCAGCCGGAGCCTGTTCCAACACCGGCAGCTCAGGCGGCGAAACCTTTGCCTCCCGAAAGCCTGCCGACAGCGCCGGACGCCACTTCGGCACTGCCCGTCAGGGCTCCCACTCCAGTCGTCGTCGCGGCCTTGCCGGACAGCATCCAGCCATTGCCCATGACGAGCGCGCCACCGCTCAGGGGCGAACCCTTGGTCACGGCCGAACCCGCAAAGGCAGACGACCGGCTCGTCTCCCGCGCCGGGGAGCTCCTCCGCACGGGCGACGTGAGCGGCGCGCGTCTTCTTCTGGAGCGTGCGCTTGCGAGCGGCAATGCCCGTGCGGCCTTCCAGCTGGCTGAAACCTTCGATCCCAACGTGCTCTCGAAGCTCGGTACGATGGGGATCAGGGGTGACGCGGCGAAGGCGCGGGAATTCTACACGCAGGCACAGGCCCTGGGCATGGCTCAGGCCCGGGAACGGCTGGAGGCTTTGCGATAGTGGACGAAGGCGGGGAGGTACCCGAACCTTAGAACGGCACCCACTCGCCGCCCTCAGTGAGCGAATCCACGGCACGCTCCAGGGCGGTCCCGGCATCGAGCAGTTGCTGCGCTGTCTGCTGGATCTGCAAGGGAGGGCCGGGCAGAATGGCCACGTGCTCCGTTAGCTCTCGAACCCGCTCGATGAGTTCGATCAGATCGGCGGCGAGCGCAGCCCTCTCCTCTGCCTCAGCGGCAACGGACCGGCCCGGCTTCAGGCGGGGGGCGAGAGGGATCACGTTCGACATAGGTTGAAAATCTTCTTTTGTTCTGCCGAGGGCAATGGACTGCCCCTGCGTGATCCACAGCAAACCGCAGCCATAGGGGCCGCCAAGCTTCTTGGCGAGCCCTTTCTTTCGGAATTTACCACTCCGGAACGCCCCTCCTCGCGCCTTGACTCCAATATATTGGAGAGCCATTCTATTTTTATGGAAAGTTCGTCAGCCTTAGCCATGCATCTTGCCACGCGCCTGCGCGATCTCCGAGCGGGAGCCGGCATGACGCTCGATGGCCTCGCGGAGCGCACCGGCGTCAGCCGTTCCATGATCTCCCTGATCGAACGCGGCGAAAGCAGCCCGACAGCGGCTGTTCTCGACAAGCTTGCTGCGGGCCTCGGCGTGACCCTGGCGTCCCTCTTCGCGGAACAGAAGAGCGCAGCTGCCTCTCCCCTGTCGCGCAGGGCGGACCAGCAGGTCTGGCGCGACCCGGAAAGCGGCTATATGCGGCGCAACCTGTCCGCGCCGCGCTTCCCCTCCTCGATCGAGCTGGTGGAGGTGGTGCTCCCGCCCGGCGCGCGGGTGGCCTATGACACCGGCCACCGAGCCGCGACCGTTCATCAGCAGATCTGGATCATCGAAGGCGCCATTGAGCTCACACTCGGTGAGGAGACCTATCGCCTCGGTACCGGCGACTGCCTCTCCATGCGGCTCGACCAGCTGACCCTTTTCCGCAACCTGACCGATGCCCCTGCCCGTTACGTGGTAGCCCTCGCCACCGATCCACGCGCCGGTTCCACCCCTTACCAATGAGACAGAGTCTATGAGAGAACCCGTCACCATCCGGTCGCTCACCCCGCAGGAGGCTAGAGAACAGATCGGCGCCCTGTCGGCCGTGCTGATCGATTGCGTCGAAGGCGGCGCCTCGGTCAGCTTCATGTCGCCCCTGACCCGGGAAAGGGCCGACGCCTTCTGGCAGGGGGTTGCCGAGGGCGCCGCTGCTGGAGAGCGGATCCTCCTTGTCGCACAGGACCCAGCCACCGGCATGGTCATCGGCACTGTCCAAGTCATCCTCAAACAGCCGGAGAACCAGCCTCACCGCGCCGACATCGCCAAGATGCTCGTACACAGCCAGGCCCGGAGGCAGGGCGTCGGCGGCGCCCTGATGCGTGTAGCCGAAGAAGCAGCCGCAAGAGCCGGCAAGACCGTGCTCGTGCTCGACACGGTGACCGGCGGCGATGCGGAGCGCTTGTATGAGCGGGTCGGCTGGGTGAAGTCGGGTGTCATCCCGAACTATGCCCTCTGGCCGAAGGGCGGGTTCTGCGACACGACCGTGTTCTACAAGCAGATTTCCGCCGCTTGATCCTGCCCCTTTGACGAGGGCTTCGATTGCGCTCGCCGGGCGTCCGTCCTATGGCTGACACCTCGAAACATTCTGCCCTCCTATCTACACCACCAGACTGATCATCATGGAATTGTCCACTGCGGCGCTGCTGGCCGCCTCGGGCCTTGCGGCCGGCCTCGTCAACGCCATTGCGGGCGGCGGCACCTTCTTCACCTTTTCGGCTCTCGTCGCTGCCGGTCTTCCCCCCATTGTTGCCAATGCGACCAGCGCCGTGGCCGTCACGCCGGCCAATCTCTCAAGCGCCTGGGCCTACCGGCGGGAGCTTGCGGCCAATGCCCGGCGCTTCGCGGCCCTGGGCGTCGTCAGCCTCATCGGCGGCCTGGGTGGCGCCTATATTCTTACCGTCACGAACAACGATGCCTTCCGGCAGCTCGTGCCGTGGCTGCTGCTCTTCGCAACCCTGCTTTTTGCCGCAAGTCCGAAGATCGTTGCGCTCGCGCGCGCCATCGGCAAACAGGAAGGCCATCATCCCTCCACGAAGGCCTGGGCCGCCGGCCTCGCGTTCCAGACGGGTGTCGCCGTCTATGGGGGCTTCTTTGGCGCGGGCATGGGCATTGTCATGCTGGCGGCGCTCGCCATTACCGAGGGCGACGACTTCCATCTGATCAACTCCGCCAAGCATCTCTGCTCCACGCTGATCCAGCTCGTGGCCGTTATCCTGTTCATCGCAGCGGGTCTCGTGAGCTGGCCGGAGATGATCATCGTCGGCGCAGCCTCCGTGATCGGCGGTTATCTCGGTGTGGTCTTCGGCCGGCGTCTGCCGGCGAGCAGCATCCGCTGGCTCGTGATCGCGGTCGGCGCAGCACTGACACTGTATTTCTTTATCCGTTGAATTCGATAACCATATTCGAAATAGCGCGATCTCAAGCGGCTTTTTGCCGGCCGCTGCCTGATTCACGCCACAACCATGCTCCTTCCTGCACCACTCGATTCTGAGCTTTCGCAAAAAGGAAATGACCGTGGCTGAATCCCAAAACATGTCAGGACTCGATGGAACGCAATCGGTGAGCGCCCTCGGCCTGCGGTGGGCTGCCTTGCGCGGCATGCTGAACTCGCCCCTGATCATGGTCGAGGAGCAGCGGCCGTTGCGGGATGAGCTGTTGCGCGAGTTGACCACGATCGAGCAGGATTTCAGCGACCTGCCGTCGCGCAACACGATGGAGGTCTCGGCGAAGCTCGACATCGCCAAATCCGCATTGCGCGAGCGCATCCAGAACGGAGAGACCTGGCTCGTCGACCTGATCGACAGCATCCAGGCCGATCTGCATTCGCTTCATGCGAAGGCACCGACTGCTGCAACCCATTCGACGGGCGGCCGCTCACCCGCCAATCTCAGCCGCCCTCAGCAGCGCTCTGAGGAGGCGACCAGTACGCCTTCAAGCGCGGAGACGAGCACGTCCTCGGCCGCTTAATGAAGAGACGCCGCGCCAGAGTCACTCTGGCGCGGCGCATGAATGCAGGCATGCAACGTTCCTGCGCTACACGAGCCCCGGATCAATCGTGCTCCTCGTCTCAAGCCATGCGGGAACGGGCAGGTTCTTGGTGCGCAAGAACTCCGGATTGAAGAGCTTGGACTGGTAGCGTGTGCCGTAATCGCAGAGCACGGTGACGATGGTGTGTCCGGGCCCGAGCTGCTTTGCGAGCCGAATCGCCCCCGCAACATTGATGCCTGACGATCCACCGAGACAGAGCCCCTCATGCTCCAGCAAAGCGAAGATGATCGGCAGTGCCTCCTCGTCCGGAATCTGGAACGCCACGTCGATGGGCGCGCCTTCAAGATTGGCAGTGATGCGGCCCTGACCGATGCCTTCGGTAATTGAAGTGCCCGAAGATTTCAGTTCGCCAGTCGTGTAGTAGCTGTAGAGCGCAGCGCCCATCGGGTCGGCAAGCGCAATCGTGATCTTCGGGTTGCGCTCCTTCAACGCCATGCCGACGCCGGCGAGCGTGCCGCCGGTGCCGACCGCGCTGACGAAGCCATCGACCTTGCCGTCCGTCTGCTCCCAGATTTCCGGTCCCGTGGTTTCGATATGCGCCTGCCGGTTCGCCACGTTGTCGAATTGGTTCGCCCAGATGGCCCCGTTCGGCTCTTCTTTCGCCAAACGCTCCGCCAAACGGCCTGAGACCTTCACGTAGTTGTTGGGATTGGCGTAAGGCACCGCCGGCACCTCGATCAGCTCGGCGCCTGCCAGCCGCAGCATGTCCTTCTTTTCCTGGCTTTGCGTTTCCGGAATCACGATCACCGTCCTGAAGCCCATGGCATTGGCGACGAGCGCCAGGCCGATACCGGTATTGCCCGCCGTGCCCTCGACGATGACCCCGCCCGGGCGTAGCGCGCCGCGCTTGACCGCATCCTGGATGATGAAGAGCGCCGCCCGGTCCTTCACCGACTGGCCGGGGTTCATGAACTCGGCCTTGCCGAGGATCGTGCAGCCTGTGATCTCGGAGGCGCGACGGAGCTTGATGAGCGGCGTGTTGCCGATAGTGGCGGGGACGTCAGGCTGGATCGTCATCAGGTCATACCTCATTGCAGGAAGGCAAGGCTCTTAGCGCTTCGTGAAGGATCGCACGACGAAAGCCCAGCCCTATAATCACGTTGAAAATATGTAATTACTGAATTAATTACACATCTTGACGTTCTTTATAACGAACGCCATCTTGGTTTTGCAAGGCGCACGAGGCACCTTGCGCTTCCCCTCCACGCAGCTTTAGGAACCCCCATGTCCAGCTCTGCAGTGGCATCGCCTCTTTCCGCAGGAAACCGCGCGAGCCTGAACATCAACGCTCCCGCGAGCTTTACGGCCGCGGCCGGGATCATCGGCGGCGCAGCCTTGCTGGGTGCCATCATCAATCCCCGTCAGGCGGCTCTCTATGTGCTCGGCGCAGCGCTTGGCCTCGTGCTCTACCATGCAGCCTTCGGCTTCACCTCGGCGTGGCGCGTCTTTATTGCGGATCGACGCGGCGAAGGCCTGCGCGCCCAGATGGTGATGCTCGCCATCGCGTCCGTGCTGTTCTTCCCCGTTCTCGCCGCGGGCACCTTGTTCGGACAGCCGGTCGCAGGCAACGTCTCGCCGGCGGGTATCGGTGTCGTCTTCGGCGCCTTCATCTTCGGCATCGGCATGCAGCTCGGCGGCGGCTGTGCCTCCGGCACGCTCTACACGGTCGGCGGCGGCTCCACCCGCATGCTGATTACGCTGGCAGCCTTCATCGCCGGCTCCGCCATCGGCGCTGCGCACCTGCACTGGTGGGTGGCGCTGCCGAGCTTGCCGGCGATTTCGATCATCAAGGCCTGGGGTCCCTGGACGGCCCTTGCCTTCCAACTCGCGGTCTTTGCCCTTATCGCAGCCGTCACGGTGGTCGTCGAGAAGCGCCGTCACGGTCGTCTGATCACCGCCGATGCGTCGCCGCGCCAGGGTCTCGCTCGCTTCCTGCGTGGCCCCTGGCCAATCGTGGCAGGCGCAGTGGCGCTGGCGCTGCTCAACTTCGTGACGCTCTATCTCGCGGGCCGTCCCTGGGGCGTGACATCGGCCTTTGCCCTGTGGGGCTCGAAGATCGCGGCCGTCATCGGCTTCGATGTAGCGAGCTGGCCCTACTGGTCCACGCCAGCTCGTCAGGCCGAGCTCACCGGCAGCATCTTCAACGACATCACGACGGTGATGGATTTCGGCATCATCCTCGGTGCTCTGCTGGCCGCAGCGCTTGCCGGACGCTTCGCTCCCACCTGGAAGGTTCCCTTGCGCTCCGCCGTGGCTGCCGTTGCCGGCGGCCTGCTTCTCGGCTACGGCGCACGTCTCGCCTATGGCTGCAACATCGGAGCCTATTTCTCCGGGATTGCGTCTGGCAGCCTGCACGGCTGGGTCTGGCTCGTCGCGGCCTTTGCCGGCAACGTCCTCGGCACCCGCGTGCGTCCCCTCTTCGGCCTCGAAGTGGAGCGCGTGAAGCTCACCGGCTGCTGAACGTTCACCGGCTTTAAAAGAGGTCTTCCGGCATCAACAGGGAGACCTTCTTCATTTCTGGAAGGACTTCTTGCAGCCTGTGCGATGACACATCAGGCGTTTGCGGGCTGTCCCTCACTCACCGCCTCGCGCCTGAGCGACTTGATCAATTCTCCAAGCGCCGTGAAGTCGCTCTTGCGCGAGGAGCTGCGGCGGCAGGCGAGTCCGACGATGCGCATGGGCGGTTCTTCGGGAAACGCGATGAGCGCCACCCGCTGCCGGTCAACCTCCGTCTTGGCGCAGAGCTCGGGCAGCAGCGTGATCCCGTGACCCGCCGCCACCATCTGCATGATCGTCGTCAGCGAGGCCGCGCCGAGCGCCTTGCGGGCCTGCATGTTGGCGATCTGGCAGAACTGAAGCGCCTGATCGCGCAGGCAGTGCCCTTCCTCCAGCAGCAATAGGCGCTCCTCCCCGATGCGGCTGCGCAGATCGCCCACCCTCCACCCAGGAGCCGCCTCACTTTGAACGGCGATGAGGAAGCGGTCTTCGAAGAGCGGCATGGTTTCGAGCTGCGGTGGCTCGACCGGCAAGGCGACGAGCACGGCATCCAATTCGCCCCGGATCAGCTCTTCCACAAGGGCGTTCGTCTGCGTCTCGCGGATCTGAAGGTCGAGGTGCGGATAGTGCTTCGTGACCTCAGTCAGGATATCCGGCAGCAGGTAGGGCGCGACCGAGGGAATGATCCCGAGCCGAAGCGACCCTGTGAGAACGCCTTGACGCTGGCGCGCGTAATCGGAAAGCTCCCGCACTTGGCTGAGGATTGCCTCAGACCGTGCCGCGATCTCCTGCCCGGCCGGGGTGACCGCAATGGTGTTGCCCCGGCGCTCGACCAGCTCCACGCCGAGTTCCCGCTCCAGTTCCTTGATCTGCATGGAGAGAGCCGGCTGCGTGACGGCGCATTGATCGGCCGCCATGCCGAAATGCTTCGTCCGGGCCAGGGTTTCGAAATAACGGAGTTGCCGGAGCGTAACCATGCGATAAGAATATCTGATCGCTCCTTGTAATCAATCCAATTGGACCTGATCGCCCATTCCCGGCATGGTCCGCCTGCTTAACAGGGACGACCATGACAAAAACAACGACAATGACCACCACGGCCGGGGCTCCGATCGCCGACAACCAGAACAGCCTGTCCGCCGGCTCCCGCGGCCCGCTGCTGCTGCAGGATTACCAGCTTATCGAAAAGCTCGCGCACCAGAACCGGGAGCGCATTCCGGAGCGCGTGGTGCATGCCAAGGGTTCAGCCGCCTACGGCACGCTCACCATCACCAACGACATCACCCAATATTCCAAGGCGAAGGTCTTCTCCGAGATCGGCAAGCAGACGGAAGTGTTCCTGCGCTTCTCGACCGTCGCCGGGGAACGCGGCGCGGCCGATGCCGAGCGCGACGTGCGCGGCTTTGCGCTGAAGGTCTATACGGACGAGGGCAACTGGGACATCGTCGGCAACAACACGCCAGTGTTCTTCGTCCGCGATCCGGTGAAGTTCCCCGACTTCATCCGCACGCAGAAGCGCCACCCCGCTACGAACCTGCGTTCGCCGACCGCCATGTGGGATTTCTGGTCGCTCAGCCCCGAGACCCTGCATCAGCTGACGATCCTGTTCTCGGACCGCGGTCTGCCGCAGGGCTACCGCTTCATGCATGGCTTCGGTTCGCACACCTACTCGTTCATCAACGAGGCAGGGGAACGCTTCTGGGTGAAGTTCCACTTCAAGTCCATGCAGGGCATCAAGACCTGGACGAACCGCGAGGCCGAGGCCGTCGTCGCCAAGGACCGCGAGAGCGCCCAGCGCGATCTCTACGATGCGATCGAAGGCGGCAGCTTCCCGCGCTGGAAGTTCTGCGTGCAGATCATGCCCGAGACGGATGCGGAAAAGACCTCGTACAATCCGTTCGACGTCACCAAGGTGTGGCCGCATGCGGATTATCCGCTGATCGAGGTCGGCGTGCTCGAGCTCAACCGCAATGCGCAGCACTACTTCGCGGAAGTGGAGCAATCCTCGTTCTCGCCGTCGAACATCGTGTCGGGCATCGGCTTCTCGCCGGACAAGATGCTGCAGGGCCGCATTTTCGCCTATGCGGATGCGCATCGCTACCGCGTCGGCACGCATTACGAGACGCTGCCCGTCAACCGGCCGCGCTGCCCGGTGCAGCATTATCATGCCGACGGCGGTATGCTGTTCGACATCCCCAATCGCGGCGAGGCCTATTACGAGCCGAACTCCTTCAGCGGACCGGTGCAGACGCAACGCGCCGCGGAGCCGCCGCTGAAAATCTCGGGCGATGTCGACCGCTACGATCACCGCGCCGGCAACGACGATTACAAGCAGCCGGGCGACCTGTTCCGCCTCATGACCCCGGACGAGCAGAGCCGGCTCATGGACAACATCGCGGAAGCGATGCAGGGCGTGCCGCAGGACATCGTGAAGCGCCAGATCGTGCACTTCTACCTCGCCGACAAGGCCTATGGCCTGGGCGTGGCGGACCGCATGGGCCTCAAGGGCGCCGTGATGATCCAGGCTGCGGAGTAAGCAATAAGCCGTAGGGGCAAAAAGAGCGGCTCGGGAGCAATCCCGGACCGTTTTTTGATTCCACAGCACCACTGTCATTCCGGGCTCTCGCTATCGCTTGCCCCGGAACGACAGTGGGTACAATTCTCAAATCAACCCTTCACCCTGCAGGAATGGGTTGGTCTGCCGCTCCTGGCCGATGGTGCTCATGGGGCCGTGGCCGCAGATGAAGGTAATGTCGTCGCCGAGCGGCAGGAGCTTGTCCTTGATCGAGCGGATCAGCGCCTTGCCGTCGCCTCCGGGAAGATCCACGCGGCCGACGGAGCCCTGGAACAGCACATCGCCCACAAGCGCAAAGCGCTGGTCCTTCGACACGAGCACGACGCTGCCGGGCGAGTGGCCGGGGCAATGCAGCACGTCGAGGGTGAGATCACCGACAGCGACCGTGTCGCCCTCATTCAGCCAGCGATCCGGCGTGACGGGCCGCGCTTCGAAGCCATAGGCTTGGCCCTGTTCCGCAAGCCGGTCCAGCAGGAAGCGGTCTGCCTCGTGCGGGCCTTCGATGGGAACGCCGAGATGCTCCCGCAGCTCGGCCGCGCCGCCCGCATGGTCGATATGGCCGTGGGTGAGGATGATCTTCTCGACTGTCACGCCGCTCTGCGTGATGGCATCCCGAATGCGGTCGAGGTCGCCGCCGGGATCGACCACGGCCGCCTTCTTGGTCTTCTCGCACCATAGCAGGGTGCAGTTCTGCTGGAATGGCGTCACGGGGATGATGGCGGCGCGAACGTCTGGCACTCTGGGATCCTTCCTGTCGATACTGTGAGACATAAGGGCCGCGGACATCCTTGAGAAGTCTCAGGGCTTCGCGAGGGCTTTACTTGACCTTCTGACACCCGGGTTCACATAGTCCCCTGTCGAATCACAACCGAGGACACGAGCATGGAAACCAGGGCCGCCGTGGCGTGGGAGGCTGGCAAGCCGCTCACCATCGAGACCATTCGCATCGAAGGCCCGAAAGCCGGCGAGGTGCTCGTGGAGGTGATGGCGACCGGCGTGTGCCACACGGACGCCTATACCCTGTCGGGTCTCGATTCCGAGGGCAAGTTCCCGGCGATCCTCGGCCATGAGGGTGCAGGCATTGTGCGCGAGGTCGGCCCCGGCGTGACCACGCTCAAACCCGGCGACCACGTGATCCCGCTCTACACGCCCGAGTGCCGCAACTGCAAATCCTGCCTGTCGCGCCGCACCAATCTCTGCACAGCCATCCGCTCGACTCAAGGACAAGGCCTGATGCCGGATGGCACCAGTCGCTTCCGCTGTGACGGCGAGACGGTGTTCCACTACATGGGCTGCTCGACATTCGCCAACTTCACCGTGCTGCCGGAGATCGCGCTGGCCAAGGTGCGCGAGGACGCACCCTTCGACAAGATCTGCTACATCGGCTGCGGCGTCACCACTGGCATCGGCGCGGTGCTCTACACCGCAAAGGTGTGGCCCGGTGCCAATGTGGTGGTGTTCGGCCTCGGCGGCATCGGCCTCAACGTGATCCAGGGCGCCCGCATGGTGGGCGCCGACAAGATCATCGGCGTCGACATCAACCCTGCCAAGGTCGAGATGGCGAAGAAATTCGGCATGACCGACTTCATCAACCCGAAGGAGATCGGCAACGACAAGGTCGTGCAGGCGATCGTCGATCTCACGGGCGGCGGCGCGGATTTCTCGTTCGACGCCACCGGCAACACGGATGTGATGCGCCAGGCGCTCGAATGCTGCCATCGCGGCTGGGGCGAGAGCATCATCATCGGCGTGGCGGAAGCGGGCAAGGAGATCGCCACCCGGCCGTTCCAGCTCGTCACCGGCCGCGTGTGGAAGGGTACGGCTTTTGGCGGCGCGCGCGGGCGTACGGACGTGCCGAAGATCGTGGACTGGTACATGGAGGGCAAGATCAACATCGACGACTTGATCACCCACAAGATGCCGCTCGACGAGATCAACACCGCCTTCAATCTGATGCACGAGGGCAAGTCGATCCGCTCGGTTATCGTCTACTGATCAGGGAAGAAAGCATTGAGCTTCGAGACCGTCTCGCAATCGCGCTGCTTCGGCGGCACGCAATTCGTCTACCGCCATGCTTCCCGTGAAACATCGACGCCCATGCGGCTGGCCGTGTTCGTTCCGCCGAAGGCGAAAGACGCCAAGGTGCCGGTTTTGTGGTTCCTCTCCGGCCTCACCTGCACGGAGGAGAACTTTACCGTGAAGGCGGGCGCGCAGCGGGTTGCTTCGGAGCTCGGCCTGATGCTGATCGCCCCCGATACCAGCCCGCGTGGCGAGGGCGTTCCCGACGATCCGAAAGGCGCTTACGATTTCGGCCTGGGTGCGGGCTTCTACGTGGATGCGGTCGAGGCCCCTTGGGCGAAGCATTACCGCATGCGCTCCTACATCGAACGCGAGTTGCCGGAACTCATTGCGGAAAACCTGCCCGCGGACATGAGCCGCCAGGGCATCACCGGTCATTCCATGGGTGGACACGGCGCGCTCACCATCGCGCTTCGCAATCCGGATCGCTTCAAGGCGGTCTCGGCCTTCGCGCCCATCGCCTCGCCGATGAACTGCCCCTGGGGCGAGAAGGCGCTGTCGAACTATATCGGCTTCGACCGCTCGGCGTGGCGCGACTATGATGCCTGCGCGCTGATCGAAGGCGGCGCACGCCTGCCAGACCTGCTGGTCGATCAGGGCACCGCCGACAGCTTCCTCGATAGCCAGCTCAAGCCTCAGCTGCTGGAGGAAGCCTGCGCCAGGGCCGATCAGCCCCTGACCCTGCGCCGCCAGGAAGGCTACGACCATTCCTACTTCTTCATCGCGAGCTTCATCGAGGACCACCTGCGCTGGCATGGGCAGCGCCTGGGTGCATAAAATTTTCAGGTGTTGCCGAACAGTGCCGGGTGCCTGAGCTGCAAAGCCTGGATCAGGACCAGCGTCTTCATGTCGGTGATGGCGCCCTGCTCCAGCGTCGCCATAAGCTCGGCGAGGCCGATTTCCAGCACCTCAATGTCCTCGTGCTCGTCCGCGAGCCCACCGCCTTTCTCCACCCGGTCGGCACTGGTGTAGGGAGCCAGGAACAGGTGCAGGCGCTCCGTCGTAATGCCCGGGGTCGACCAGGCGGTGACCACTCTTTCCAGGTTCCGGAGACGAAGACCCGCCTCCTCCATAGCCTCGCGCTTAGCGCAAGCCTCCGGCTCATCCTCGTCGAGCAGCCCGGCCACGGCTTCCAGGAGACTGGGCTGCCCCTTCACATGCATGACAGGCGCACGGAACTGGCGGATCAGGATGACCTTGCGGGCCTCTGGATCATAAGGAAGCACCGCCGCCGCATCGGCGCTGTTGAGGATTTCCCGCGCCATGGTGCGGCCATCCGGCATTTGAATGGTCAGCTTGATAAGCTTGCGCCAGCCCTCATAAAGGGTTTCGACCTGCTTGATCTTATAGCCTGCCATGTCCTGCTCTCTCCTGTTCGACGCCGCTCAACCTATGACAACACGCTAAACGCTCAAGTTGCCCCTCGACCCATAATGAAGCTTGAGGGCAGGTTTGTGCGTTAAGGGCAAGACACTTTGGAGGAGGGTGGCGTGCTCGAGGATCTGGTTTCCGCAATCAGGACAAAGCAGGCGATCCTGTTCGCCGGGGCTGGCGTCTCCATGACCGTGGGCCTGCCCTCCTGGAGCACCCTGATCGAGCATATTGCGGACGAGCTCAAGATCGATCTGTCCGATTTCAAGGGAACGGACCTCAACCACCTGACGCTTGCGGAATATTACCGGCTCAAGCAGGGCAGCATCGGCCCCCTGCGCAGCTGGATGGACCGGAACTGGACCATTCCCGAGGACACCCTGAAGAAATCCCGCGTTCACGAGCTCATCTGCAAGCTCGACTTTCCCATTCTCTACACCACCAATTTCGACCGTAACCTCGAGACCGCCTATGATCTGCACGGCAAGGGCTACGTGAAGATCGTCAATGCCAAGGACATCGCCCGAATCCGCGAAGGCACGCCGCAGATCGTGAAGTACCATGGGGACTTCGATGACGACGGCTCCATCGTCATCGCGGAAACCGACTACCTCGAGCGGCTGTCCTTCGAGTCACCCCTGGACATCAAGTTCCGCTCGGATTCGCTTGGCAAGACCATCCTGTTCATCGGCTACAGCATGACGGATCTCAACATCCGCTTCCTGATGCATCGACTCTGGAAGACCTGGGCCGGGTCGGGCTATGAGCGTGACCGGCCGCAATCCTACGTGTTCATGCTGCGCGCCAACCCCGTCGAGCAGGCCGTCCTGGAGCAATGGGGCCTACAGGTTCTGATGGAGAAGGACTGCCCGCCGGAGAAGGCGCTCGAGAAGTTCCTCACCAAGCTCAGCAAAGCCGTCGAGAAGGACGAGGACGGCGTCTGATTGGCACCGGCAGCGCCTTGTGCCAATGTGACGGCCTCTCATAATTGCAAGATGATTTCATGGCTGCCGCAGAAAAACGCCGTCTCTCTCTCCGCGATATCCTGACCGACGGGCGCATCGCGCTCATGCTGCCCTTGGGGTTTTCCTCGGGCCTGCCCTTCCTGCTGGTCTTCAGCACCCTGTCGGCTTGGCTGCGGGAGGCGGGCATCTCGCGCACCGAGATCGGGATGCTGAGCTGGGTGGCGCTGGCCTATTCCTTCAAGTTCCTCTGGGCTCCCATCGTTGACCGCTATGACGTGCCGGGTCTGGCAAGCCTTCTCGGGCGGCGGCGTGGCTGGATGGCATTCGCGCAGATCGTCACGGCCCTCGGCATCGTCGGCATCGCCTTCAGTGATCCGCAGACGAGCCTTCCCCTCACCATCGCGTCTGCGCTCCTCGTCGCCTTTGCGTCGGCCACGCAGGACGTGGTGGTCGATGGCTGGCGCATCGATGTGGCCTCCACCGAACGGCAGGGCATGATGGCAGCCTCCTACCAGCTCGGCTATCGGCTGGCTCTCATCTGCGCGGGCGCAGGCGCGCTCTACATCGCGGAATTCGTGAGCTGGCGCGGTGCCTACCTGTCCATGGCCGTTCTCATGGGCGTCGGCGTCATCGGCACTCTCCTGGCTCCGCGCGGCAACGAGAGCGCCGCGCGCGAGCACCTTCCCTTCAGCGCAGCGATCATCGAGCCGCTGACGGATCTTTTCCGACGCAAGGGGCTGATCCTGATCCCGATCCTCGCGCTCATTGCCTGCTTCCGCCTGCCGGATTTCGTTGCGGGCGTCATGGCGAACCCGCTCTACATCGACCTCGGCTTCTCCAAGACCGACATCGCCGACGTATCGAAGCTCTACGGCATCTGGGTTGGTATCGCCGGTGCTTTCGCAGGCGGCTTGGCACTGACACGGCTCGGCCTGTGGTGGACGTTGCTGATCGGCGCCGTCATTGCCGCCTCGTCGAACCTGATGTTTGCGTGGCTTGCTTTCGAGGGAGCTGACAAGCTGTTATTCATCCTCTCGATCAGCATCGACAACTTCGCCTCAGGTTTCGCCGGTTCCGCTCTCATCGCCTACATGTCGGGCCTGACCTCGCCGGGCTTTGCCGCCACGCAATACGCGCTCTTAAGCTCGCTCTACGCCCTTCCGGGCAAGCTCATCGGTGGGGCGTCAGGCGCAGTGGTGGACGCCTACGGCTATCCGCTCCTCTTCACCGCCACCGCCAGCATCGGCATCCCACTGGTGATCCTGTGCTTCGTGGTGCGGCGGGATACGATGAAGACAGTAGCCGAAAAGGATGTGGAGATGAACGATGTGGCGCCTGCCGTTGGCGCTGGGTCGCGGGCATAAGTTCAAACAGTCATCCCGGGGCCGCGCAGCGGAACCCGGGATCGTGCGACGAGAATGGCGCCTTATTCTGATAGCGATCCCGGCTCTCGCTCCGCTCGGCCGGGATGACGCATCATGGGTCTGAGATCAAACCCAGCCGCCGTCCACCAGATAGGTCTGCGCCGACATGGCGCTGGAATCGTCGGAGCCTAAGAACAGCGTGAAATTGGCGATGTCCTGCGGCACGAGCTTGCGCTTCACGCATTGGCGCTTGAGCAGTTCCTTCTCGCCCTCCGGCGTCAGCCAGAGATCGATCTGGCGCTGGGTCATGATCCAGCCCGGCACCACGCAGTTGACGCGGACGTTCCTGTCTCCAAGCTCGCGCGCCAGCGCACGCGTGAGGCCGACCACGGCGGATTTCGCGGTCTTGTAGGCCGCAAAGGAATCGTCGCTCACCATGTAGCTCGTGGAGCCCATGTTGATGATCGAGCCGCCGCCCGCCTTTTCCATGTCCGGCAGGACGGCTTGCGTTGCGAAGAACTGGTGATCGAGATTGGTGGCGAAACGCTCTCGCCAGTATTCCGGCGTCACCTGATCGATGGTGTGGCGGTCGTCCCGCGCCGCGTTGTTGACGAGGATCGTGATCGGCCCGATGGCGTCACTCGCGTGCCGGATGGCAACCTGAAAGGCGGGAATGTCGCGCACGTCGCTGTGCTCGAAATGCACGCCCTCGCCGAGTTCCTTCACCAGCGCTTGGCCGGCCTCGGCATTATAGTCGAGGATGGCAACCTTGCTCCCTTGAGCATGAAACGAACGCGCGATGCCCTCGCCGATGCCGCTGGCGCCGCCGGTGATGAGAACGGACTTGCCCTTCAGGGAGCCGTAAATGGTCTGGGTCATGAATCCTCACAAATATCGAAAGGTAGAGTCGTCATCCCGGAGCTGCGCAGCAGAACCCGGGATCGTGTGACGAGAGTGGCACTTGATACTGCCGACGATCCCGGATCGGCTCACGCCGTCCGGGATGACGCTAAAAGGCTTTAACTCGCGCCCGGTCCCGGCGTTGCACCCGGCGGGCACTTGCCGAGGATGATCATGCCGAGCACCTCGTCCTGCGTCACGTCCTGCACATGGGTGGAGCCGACAAGCTTGCCGTTCTTCATTACGCTCACCCGGTCGGCGAGGCCGAACACGTCGTGAATGTCGTGGCTGATGAGGAAGATGCCGATGCCCTCCTTCTTCAGCTGCAGCACGAGATCGGCCACCTGCTGGGTCTCGGCAGGTCCGAGCGCGGCCGTCGGCTCGTCCATGATGAGCACGCGGGCGTTGAAGTAGATCGCGCGCGCGATCGCCACCGATTGCCGCTGGCCGCCGGAGAGCGCCTTCACTGGCTCCTTGAAGCGGCGGAAATGCGGGTTGAGCCGCGCCATCACCTTGCGGGTCTCGGCCTCCATGGTGGCATCGTCGAGGGTGCCGTAGGGGGTGAGCACCTCGCGGCCGAGGAAGATGTTGCCCGCCGCATCGATGTTATCGGCAAGCGCGAGCGTCTGATAGATCGTCTCGATGCCGTAGCCCTTGGCATCGCGCGGCGTCGAGATGTCGGCGTGCTCGCCGTTCACGTAGATCTCGCCCGCATCGGGCTTGTAGGCTCCGGACAGGATCTTGATCAGCGTCGACTTGCCGGCGCCGTTGTGGCCGAGCAGGCCCACCACCTCGCCGGGGCGGAGATCGACCGACACGCCGTCCACGGCCTTGATGCCGCCGAAGGCGATGGAGATGTTGCGCATTTCGACGAGAGGCGTCGTTCCGTTCGGTTGCATGATGCGCTGATCCTTACTTGATCCGGCGGCGATAGAGGTTGTCGACCCATACCGCCAGGACGAGCACCGCGCCGACGACGATGTTCTGCAGCGGGGTATCGACGCCGAGCAGCACCATGCCCGATTGCAGCGACTGCATGACGAGGGCGCCGAGCATCGCGCCCGCAATGGTTCCGACACCGCCGGCGAGCGACGTGCCGCCGATGACCGCGGAGGCAATCACGTAGAGTTCGTCAAGGGAGCCGGCCGCATTTGTCGCTGCATTGAGGCGCGCGGTCGAGATGCAGGCGGAGATGCCACAGAGCAGGCCCATCAGGCCGAACACCTTCATGAGCGTCCAGCGGGTGTTGATGCCCGACAGCTCCGCCGCCTCCGGATTGCCGCCAATGGCGAAGACGTAGCGGCCGAAGCGCCGGCGCGTGGCGATGAAGGTCATCACCAATCCGACCACGATGGCGATCAGCACCGGCAGCGCGACACCATGCGGGATGAACAACCCACCCTCAGGCCATGCGATGCCGTTGGCCTCCGCCCAGCGGCGCGCGGTGCCGGCGGGCAGCGGATAGGAATTGGCCATGGCAGCAGCCGCGAGGACGATGCCGCAGGCAAGCGCGGCGATCACCGCATCGGCCCAACCCGGCCGCACAGGAAAGCCGAAGCGCAGGCGGCGGCGGCGCGAGAACCCGAGCGCGATGATGATCAACCCGCAGGCGACAGCTGCGATGACCCAGGTGGTGGTGGCGCCGAGCGCGCCTTCCACGCCGCCGCCGAAGGCCTTGAAGCGGGTATCCATGGGCGCGATGGTCTGGCCGGTCGTGACCCACCAGGCCGCGCCGCGCCACACCAGCAGGCCACCCAGGGTGACGATGAAGGAGGGAATGCCGAGATAGGCGATGAGCCAGCCTTGGAAGAGCCCGATGGATCCGCCGACAACCATGGCCAGCAGCACCGCGAGCGGCGCCGTCAGCCAATGTTCGAGCCCGAGATAAGCGGGCAGCCACTGCACCTGCGCGACGCCGATGATCATGCCGACAACGCCGAGGATCGCCCCCACCGACAGGTCGATGTTGCGCGTGACGATGACCAGCACCATGCCGGTCGCCATGATCGCCACGGAGGCGGTCTGGACCGACAGGTTCCAGAGGTTGCGCGGGGTGAGAAAGACGCCGCCCGAGAGAAGATCGAATCCGATCCAGATCGCCGCGAGCGCCGCCAGCATGCCGAGCATGCGGGAATCGATCTCAAGCTTCGACAGGAGCGAGCCGGACGCAGCGCTCGGCGGCGGGGCGGCAGTGGCAACGGGTGCGGTCATCGGAATAGCTCGTTTTGCAAAAGCGTCATTCCGGGGCCGCGCAGCGGAGCCCGGAATCCATAACCGCTAACGGTTCAGAAAGAGGCGCAACGCTGAGTGCCTCCTCTTGCAACGTCGTGTATATGGATTCCGGGCTCGCGCCAGAGGCGCGCCCCGGAATGACAATTCTGGTGCTAGTTGCAGGCCTTCACTGTGCCGGCCTTGACGCCCTGGCACACAACTTCCTTCGAGGCCCAGCCGGCCTTGATGACCACGTCGAGGTTGTCCTTCGTGACCGCAACCGGCGTGAGGAACAGAGCCGTCATGTTCTGCTTCTTCGGTCCCAGATTCCAGGACTTTGCACCCTGGATCTCGGTGAGCTTCTTGCCACCGGCCAACTGCAGGGCGATCTCCGCCGCGCTGCGGCCGAGTTCACGGGCGTCCTTGAACACCGTCACGGTCTGGGTGCCGAGCGCCACGCGGTTCAGCGCCGCCTTGTCGGCGTCCTGGCCCGACACAGGCACGGTGCCGGCAAGACCCTGCGCACCGAGGGCCGCGATGGCGCCGCCGGCGGTGCCGTCATTGGCGGCGATCACCGCATCGATCTTGTTGTTGTTCTTGGTGAGGAACTGCTCCATGTTCCGCTGCGCGTTGGCGGGGAGCCAGCCGTCCGTGTAGGCCTCGCCGACATTCTTGATCTTGCCGGAATCGATGGCGGCCTTCAGCACTTCCATCGAGCCCTGGAACAGGAAGTTGGCGTTCGGATCCGAGCCCGAGCCCTTGATGAAGGCGTAGTTGCCCTCGGGCTTCAGCTTCAGCACCTCGCGGGCCTGGAGGCGGCCAACCTCGACGTTGTCGAAGGTGAGATAGAAGGCCTGCGGGATCTCGATGAGGCGGTCATAGCCCACGACCGCGATGCCTTCGGCCACGGCCTTCTCGACGGCGGGGCGGACGGCGTCCGCATCCTGCGCCAGCACGATCAGCGCCTTGGCCCCGCGGGAGATGAGGCTCTCGATATCGGTGAGCTGCTTGGCGGGCGACGACTGGGCATCGGCCGACACATAGGTGCCGCCGGCCTTCTCGACGGCAGCCTTGATGGCAGCTTCGTCGGTCTTCCAGCGCTCTTCCTGGAAGTTCGACCAGCTGACGCCGACCACGGGGCCCTTGCCCTGAGCGAAGGCGGCGCCGGCGGACAGGGCCAGAGCGGCAAGCGAGATAAGAACGTGTTTCTTCGAAAGCATCGGTTTTCCTCCTGGGCAGCGCCACCTTTGGAAAGCGCCGCGTTCATGGCAGCTGTCGGGCCCGTAGGGCCGACGGACGTGGCTCAACCTGCCATGCATTATTGTTCGAGCGCGGAAATAATTATACGAGGCAGCGCCACCTTCAAGCGCCTGCCACCTAATATTTTGGTCTCATATGCGCTGCTCGCAGTTTTGATTTATTCAAGCTGTGAATAAAGTGTGCCCATGACCCTGCTCCACCTCTCTCCCCGCGAAACCGCCCGGCGGCGCCTGCTCGATGCCTTGCGCCGGGAAGGACCGATGGCGCGGGTGGAGATCGGCCAGCATCTCGGCATGAGTCCGGCCAGTGTGTCCGAGCTCGCCGCGAACCTTCTCGACGAAGGCATCCTGGTGGCGGAGGACAGCCCGGATCAGAGCCCGGGACTGCTCCGGGGCCGGCCCAAGACCCGCCTCTACTTCGCCGAGACCTTAGGCTCCGTCGTGGGCGTCTGGACCGGCTTCAACCGCATCGAGCTGCGTCTCGTGGACAGCGCCGGGCGCACCCGGGCGAGCCGCCACGTGGAGCGCCCCTTGCGCAATCTCGGCGGCGAAGAGCTGATGGACGTGCTGGCCCACACCATCGCGGCCTTTGCCGAGGAGAGCGGTGCGCGGGACGTGAAGGCGGTGGGCCTCGCCTGCCAGGGCTATGTAGACACCCGCGACGGAATCGTGGCCTGGAGCCCGGTGCTCGGCACCCGCGACCTGCCGCTGGCCGCAGGTTTGGGCCAGCGTCTCGGCAAGCCGGTGCTCATGGAGAACGACGCCAGCGCCATGGCCTTTGCCATCGCGCAGCGCAATGCCGACCTGCGCTCCGGTCGCACCGCCTGCCTGATGGTGGGCGACGGCGTCGGCCTCGGCTTTCTCATCCAGGGCGAGCTTTATCGCGGGGCCCGTTTCGGCGGCTCCGAGTTCGGCCACGTGAGGCTTCGCCGGAGCGGCCCGCAATGCCGTTGCGGCGGGCGCGGCTGCATCGAGGCCTATCTCGCCGACTACGCCCTGCACCGGGACGCGCAGCTCATCGACCACCGCCCGGCCCCGACCCTGCTGCTGCCGGGCGAGGAGGCCATGGGGGCCATCGTGGAACAGGCGAGAGCGGGCGACCCCGCCCTGCTCAACCTGTTCCATGCCGCCGGCGAGGTGCTGGGCGATGCGGTCGGCATCCTGATCCAGACGCTCGAGCCCGACGACATCGTGATCTGCGGCCCCGGCACCCGCGCCATGGACCTGCTGCGCCCCTCCTTCGAGGCGGCGCTCGGATCGCAGACCATCCCGGAACTGCGCGCGCTCGCTACGATTCAGGTGGTTGAATCCTCCATGGACCTCCTGACGGAGGGCGTGGTGATGCAGGCTTTGCGCGAACTTGATCTGGATCTGGCGCGGCTGAAGGCTGCCTGAGAAGTACCAGCAACCACATCTTGAGCCTCGCATGAAAATGCCGCCCGGCTTTCACCGGGCGGCACATGCTTGAGACGTTCTCGTCCGCTTATATGACGAAGAAGTCGTTATATTTGAGGTCCGTCTTGTTGGTGAGGGTGGCGATCTTTACCTGAGCCGAGCCACCGGTACCGTCCTTGTCGTAGTAGAGATTGCCGGACTTCTTGTCGTAGACAATCCGGTCCTCGCGGTCCTTGGCGCGTGTGCCCTCCACGAACATGTCCGACTTGAACATCTTCGGACGAGCGGCCGTGCCGGATCCCAGCTTGGTGAAGATCGCGTTGTCGAGGTGGAAGCTATCGTCCCTGGACTTGAAGTCGTAGATCTTGTCCACGTTCTGGGTCTTGTTCAACCGTGTGTCGAACACGAAGGTATCCCGCCCCGTGCCACCGTAGAGCTTGTCGTTGCCGAGCATGCCGTAGATCGTGTCGTTGCCGCCATTGCCCTTCAGGGTGTTTGCGACCGCATTGCCCTTGAGGACGTTGTTGCCGCTGGTCCCCTCAACGTTGAAGGTGAAGCCCTCGGCCGCGGTGATGCTGGCAAAGTTACCGCGTACGTTGCTCAGGTTCAGCTGCACTGTCGTCACGATGGAGTTGTTGCCGAGATAATCCTCGACTACGTCCCCGACATTGTCGACGACGTAGATGTCGTCTCCCGCCCCGCCCATCATCGTGTCGGCACCGACACCGCCGTCGATCCAGTTGCCGGCGCCATTGCCGATGATCGTGTTGTTCAGCGTGTTGCCGGTCAGCACAAGAGCGCCGCCGCCTGTTCCCTCGAGGGCTTCGACATTGGCGCCGAGGGTGTAGTTAACATCGGCCACGACCTTGTCGTTGCCCGCACTAGCGCCCTCAATGACAACATCGCCGGCGCTGACGTGATAGACATCGTCGCCGTTGCCGCCCTGGAGAACGTTTGCAGCTCCGTTGCCGTGGAGAACGTCCGCGAACTGCGAGCCGATGACGTTCTCGATGCTGGCATAGGTGTCGCCCTCGGCAATGCTGCCTGCGCCGCGGCCGGCCGCCAGGTTGACCGTCACGCTATTTCCGGCACCGGAGTAATCGACCGTGTCGATTCCGTCATCGCCGCTCAGGGCATCGGCCCCGGCGCCGCCGATGAGAACATCGCTGCCGGCCCCACCTCGAAGCTGGTTGTTGCCCGCATCGCCGATAAGCACGTCATTAAAGGCGGAGCCGATCAGGCCTTCGATGCTGTTGTAACCATCGCCCGCGGCGTCGCCAGTTCCGACGATGCCGGCGAAAGCTCTCGGCGCGAACTCCGCCCCTGCTAGATTATTTAGATCCGCTGTCACGCCCGCGCCGGCACTGGCGTAGCTTGCATAATCCAAGCCCTCGCCTCCATAAAGCAAATCGCTCCCGGCGCCGCCATCAAGCGTATCCGAACCGTTACGCGCAGAGAGAGTATCTGCTTCTCCGCCGCCGCGAAGGACATTGGCGAGATCATTGCCAATGAGGGTGTCGGCTAAAGACGAGCCGATCAGCCCCTGGATCGAAGTATATCTATCGCCAAGGGCTTCGCTGCCATTAGGATCATCCTGGACAGCTTTGCTAAGGTCAGCGACGACTCCCGCTTTAGCGAGGGCATAGGAAGCAAAGTTGAAGCCTGTGCCGCCATCGAGGGCGTCTGCTCCGGCACCACCTTCCAACGTATCGTCGCCATCCTGACCAGCGAGATAATCGTTGTCGCCGCGACCTTCTAGCTTGTCGCCGCCAAGGCCGCCGAAGAACTCGTCATAGCCATCCGTGCCGACCATCCTGTCATTGAAGGCGCTGCCGACATAAGCCTGGATATCGACGAACACATCACCGACGGCATCGCCCTGATCTTCGCGTCGATCAGACAGGTTGAGGACGATGCCCCTAGCCGCATTCTCGTAGGAGGCAATGTCATGATTCCCCTCCCCAGCGCCATCTTCGCCGCCGTTCAGGCTGTCGGCGCCCGCGCCGCCATAGAGACGGTCGTCGCCTCTGCCACCAAGGAGCGAGTCGTTGCCCGCGCCGCCGTCAATCGTATCCCTGCCATCCAGGCCCCAGAGCCGGTTAGCCGAGCCGTTGCCAATTAGAATATCGTGCCAGGCGGATCCGATCAGGCCCTCGATGTTGACATAGGTATCGCCTGCCGCATCGTTTGTGTTCCCGCCTGGATTCGCGAGGCTGGCAATCACCAGCTCGCCGGAACTTCTGTAAGAAGCATAATCGAAGCCGGCGCCGCCATCCAGGTAGTCCGCACCACCCTGGGCTTCCAATTCGTCGTTGTCGTATTCCGTCCCGACAAAATGATCCCTGCCTTCGGTGCCTTTTATGACATTCACGGCGCTCACGCGCGGATCGAAGATGACCTTGGTGATCGAGTTGTTGCTCGGGTCCTGCCATGCCACAACGATACGGCCGTCCGTCATTTCACTGACCGTCGGCGTATATTGCTGGCCAAATCTATCCAAAGCGGCACGCGAATTCAGAGGAGTTGGGTAGGTGGTTTTCGTGCCATCCGGACTCACGATCGTGAGGAAGATGTCGCCATTATCGGTGCGTTCTCCATTCTCGGTAGTGAATTGCGAAGAGACGACCGCAACGCGACCGCCCCTGAGCGCTGTTGTATGAACGTAATCGAATTCAGCTAAGCCCTGTGTCGTGATGCTCACGGTTTCGCCGAGCGCCCCAGTCGACGAATAGAAGGTTGTCCGAACGTTTATTCCGTTCTGGACGGTCACCGCAAAATCACCGGTCAAACTGCCATCAGGAAATTTCAAGGCGACCACGTCAGCATCATTCCCAGCTCCGGCACTTATGCTGGCATCTGGAACCGGGGAACCCAGAGTGATGACCTTGTACCTGACCGTTGGGCTGTTTCCACCATCCGTATAGCTGACGACGAATTTACCGGCACCGATCTCGGTCACATCCACTTGATTGACATTCGTTGCAGACGCAATCTCAAGACGGCTTTGCACGACACCCTTGTCATCCTGGACAGCAAGGAAAACCTTACCTCCCGTTTCATAGGCTGTGACGAAACCTGAGTCTCCATTGCGGGCCATCGACGGTGTATCGCCGACGTCCAAAGCAAGCCCACCCTCGTGGATGACCGGATTGGTGCCGCTGGTTATGTTGCCACTGACGTCATAAACACGGCTTCTGATGCTGAAAGAGTTACTCTGACCAGGGTTGGACTCGTTCCAGCTGATGGCAAAGCTGCCTTCCGTCCCAATGGCCTGGATATCGGCGATGTTCTGGCTCTGACCTGCGTTGGGAAGGGAGTGAACACCACCAACCTGCATGCCGAGGCCATTGTAGATCTTGAAGAAGATCGTGCCGCCGCCGTTGCTTTCACCCTGCCGCCAAGACACAACATAGCCGCCGTTGGGAAGCGCCGTGACCATTTCACGGGTAATACCTGAATTGGCGGCAACCTGTTGTTCGCTGTTGTTCCAAACTGCATTTGTCACGTTAATTTCTCCCAGAAAGCGTCAATGCCTTGGCCCGCCCTGCAATGGAATCACATGGCTGATCTTGTGATATTGTAGTATGCGGGGCCAAGAGATAATGCAAGGTTATAGCTTTTTAACAGCTACACAGTGCGTTGCCGCACATGGCAAAGCTTGAAAGCGGCCTGTGGAGCGAGAGATCCCCTACGTCACCCAAAAAGATCAAAAATTTCAATGACTTCTTTGAATTCAGAAAAACCGTCGATTAATCTACGAATCTTGGCAGATGTCGCTTCGGGAGGCGAAAAGGTCGCGTTCATGGACGGAACCTTGATTTAGCAGCTCCCCGCTGCCTCGGAGCAGACCCAGACAGCCAATGCCATAGCCATCCGCTCTCGGACCCGCTATTTCTTGCCCCAGACCAATCCCAAGCCCCCGAGACCCGATGCCTTCGTCCTCCCGTCCCGTCCAAGCCGGCGATCATGTGTTTCTCGTCGACGGCTCGTCCTTCATCTTCCGGGCCTACTTCCAGTCCATGAACCAGGACCAGAAGTACAATTCCCGGTCCTCGGACGGGATGCCCACGGGAGCCGTGCGGCTTTTCGTGTCCAAGCTCCTGCAGTTCATGCGCGACGGCGCGGCAGGGTTGAAGCCCACGCATCTGGCCATCGTGCTCGACAAGTCCGAGGGCTCGTTCCGCAAGGAGCTCTACGAGGATTACAAGGGCCACCGCCCGGACGCGCCCGACGACCTGAAGGTCCAGATGCCGATCATGCGCGAGGCGATCCGCGCCTTCGGGCTCGAGCCCGTGGAGCTGCAGCGCTACGAGGCGGATGACCTGATCGCCACCTACACCCAGCAGGCCAAGGCGCGCGGAGCCGACGTGCTCATCATCTCGTCCGACAAGGACCTGATGCAGTTGGTGGGGCCGAAGGTGTGCTTCTACGATTTCGAGTCCGGCTCCAAGGGCAAGCCGGGCTACCGGCCCGAGCGCAATCTCGATGAGGCCTCTGTCACCGAGAAGTGGGAGGGCATTCCGCCGGAAAAGATCGGCGACGTGCTGGCGCTCATGGGCGACACCTCTGACAACGTGCCGGGCGTGCCGGGCATCGGGCTCAAGACCGCAGCCCAGCTCATCAAGGAATACGGCGACCTCGAAACCCTCCTGGAGCGCGCCCCCGAGATCAAGCAGCCCAAGCGCCGCGAGAGCCTGATCGCCCATGCGGACATCGCGCGCCTGTCGAAGAAGCTCGTGACGCTCGATTGCGAGGCGCCCGTTCCGGTGCCGCTCGACGATTTGCGCGTGCCGGACCCCGATCCAAAGATTCTGGTGGGCTTTCTCAAGGCCATGGAGTTCAACACGATCACGCGGCGCGTGGCGGAACTCTACGAGGCCGACCCATCCGCGATCCCGCCCGACCCGCGCCTCATGCCGGGCGGCGAGGCGATCCGCTGGACCGGCAACGGAACCGGCGTGACGGCCCCCACCGACGATGCCGTGCCGTTCTTCGGAAAGACGGATCCGGCCTCGGGCGAGGTCGATCCCTTCGCAGGTCTTGACCTGCCGGAAACCGCAAGCTTACGCAAACCCATCGAGGGCCTCGGCACGCCGTCGCAGCTGGCCGGCAAACGCGCCACAGAAGCCTCGTCCGTGCCCATCGACGTGACGGCCTACGAGACCGTCACGAGCCTGGAGCGCCTGAAGGAATGGGTGGCGCTCGCCCGCGAGCAGGGCCATGTGGCTGTCGATACGGAGACGAGCGATCTCGATGCCAACCTGGCGGACCTCGTCGGCTTCTCGCTGGCGGTTGAGCCGGGCAAGGCCTGTTACGTGCCGCTGCAGCACCGGGACGAATCCGACCTCTTCGGCGGCGGACTCGTGAAGGGGCAGATTCCCGTCACCGATGCACTCGATGTCATCCGCCCGATGCTGGAGGACGCATCTGTCCTTAAAGTGGGCCAGAACATGAAATACGACTGGATCGTGTTCAAGCGCCACGGCATCGAGGTGCACCCCTATGACGACACGATGCTGATTTCCTACGTGCTCGATGCCGGCAAAGGCTCGCACGGCATGGACGAACTCTCGCGCCGGCATCTCGGCCACTCGCCGATCACCTTCTCGGATGTGGCCGGCACGGGTCGGAACAAGGTGACCTTCGACAAGGTGGAGATCGGCAAGGCCACGGCTTATGCGGCGGAGGATGCGGACGTCACGCTGCGCCTCTGGCATGTGCTGAAACCCCGCCTCGTGGCCGAGCGCCGCGCCACCGTCTATGAGACGCTGGAGCGCCCCATGGTGGATGTGCTCGCGCGCATGGAGATGCGCGGCATTCTCGTCGACCGGCAGATCCTGAGCCGCCTCTCGGGCGATTTCGCCCAGACGCTGGCGCGGCTCGAGGACGAGATCCACGAGATGGCGGGCGAGAAGTTTTCGCTTGGGAGCCCGAAGCAGATCGGCGACATCCTGTTCGGCCGCATGGGCCTGCCCGGCGCGAAGAAGACGCCCTCCGGTCAATGGGCGACGCCCGCGACCTTGCTCGACGAACTGGCCCAGGCCGGCCACGAGCTGCCGGCAAAAATTCTTGAATGGCGCCAGCTCTCCAAGCTGAAATCCACCTATACGGATACCCTGCAGGAGCATATGCATCCCGAGACCAAGCGGGTGCACACCTCGTTCTCGCTCGCCTCCACCACAACGGGGCGTTTGTCCTCGTCTGATCCGAACCTGCAGAACATCCCGATCCGCACGGAGGCCGGCCGCAAGATCCGCAAGGCCTTCGTGGCGCAGGAAGGCCACAAGATCCTCTCGGCCGATTACAGCCAGATCGAGCTGCGCCTGCTCGCCCACATCGCCGACATCCCGCAATTGCAGGAAGCGTTCGCGAACGGCGTCGACATTCACGCGGCGACCGCGTCCGCCATGTTCGGCGTGCCGCTCGACCAGATGACGGGCGACCTGCGCCGCCAGGCGAAAACCATCAACTTCGGCATCATCTACGGCATCTCGGCCTTCGGCCTTGCCGTGCGCCTCGGCATCGGCAACCAGGAGGCCTCGACCTTCATCAAGCAGTATTTCGAGCGCTTCCCGGGCATCCGCACCTATATCGACGACACGAAGAAGTTCGTGCGCGAGAAGACCTACGTGACCACGCTGTTCGGGCGCATCTGCCACTACCCGCAGATCAGGTCCGGAAATCCCTCCGAGCGCGCGGGCGTGGAGCGCCAGGCGATCAACGCGCCGATCCAGGGCACCGCCGCCGACATCATCCGCCGCGCCATGGTACGCATGGAGAATGCACTCAAGGCCGAGCGCCTCTCCGCCCGCATGCTGCTGCAGGTGCACGACGAGCTGGTCTTCGAGGTGCCGGACGACGAGGTCGAGGCCAGCCTGCCGGTGATCTCGCGAGTGATGACGGAAGCCCCCTTCCCGGCCGTGTCGCTGAAGGTCCCGCTCGCCGTGGACGCGCGGGCTGCGCAGAACTGGGACGAAGCGCATTAATTCACGCTCTTCCAGATAGAGAAAGTGCTACAGTGTGATCTCTCCAGGCCTCCAACGTCCCTGACGCAGGAGCTTCCCTTGTCGAGAGAGCAGGCCTTATCAGGAGGCTCCCATGCGCGTTGCCGTGTTCAGCACCACCTCCTACGATCGCCGCTTTCTCGACGCGGCAAACGCTCATCGCCATGAGCTCGACTATTACGAGCCAAGCCTCTCGGCAGCCACGGCACCGCTGGCCGGAAAGGCCCAAGCAGTGTGCGCCTTCGTCAACGATACTCTTGACGCCCCCTGTCTTGAGCACCTTGCCAAGAATGGAGTACGCCTGATCGCTCTGCGCTGCGCCGGCTTCAACAATGTGGATCTCAAGGCAGCACACGCGAACGGAATCATGATCGCTCGCGTACCGGCCTACTCGCCCCACGCGGTCGCCGAGCATACTCTTGCCCTCATCCTCACGCTCAACCGCAAGACTCACCGCGCCTACAACCGCGTGCGAGAGGGTAACTTCTCCCTCGAGGGGCTGCTCGGCTTCGATCTGCATGGCAAGACCATCGGTGTGGTCGGCACGGGCAAGATCGGCCAAGTCGTACTGCGCATTCTCCAGGGCTTCGGCTGCCATTGTCTCGCCTTCGACCCTTACCCGAATCCCAATATGGAGGCGCTAGGAATCCACTACGTGTCGAAGGCGGAGCTTCTGGCGCAATCCCACATTATCACGCTCCATTGCCCGCTGACCCCGGAGACGCATCACTTCATCGACGAGGCTGCAATCCGCACCTGCCGCCCTGGCGTGATGCTGGTCAATACCAGCCGCGGCGGCGTCATTGACACCCGCGCGGTAATCGCCGGGTTGAAGAGCGGCGCGATCGGCAGCCTTGCTCTCGACGTTTACGAAGAAGAGAGCGAGTTGTTCTTCCGTGATCATTCCGCTGAGATCATCCGGGACGACCTGTTCGCACGCCTTCTCACCTTCCCGAACGTGCTGATTACCGGCCACCAGGCCTTCTTCACGCAGGAAGCTCTGACCAACATCGCCGAGATCACCCTGGAGAATATCGACGCCTTCGCGCAGACGGGCCGTCCAGTGCACGTGGTAGAGATCGACTGAAGAAGGAACTCGTCGCACGGGCTGGCTTTAATCGCTCATCCTCATGATCGATCCAGGAGCCATGTGATGACTTACGAACTCTACTACTGGCCCACGATCCAAGGACGCGGCGAGTTCGTGCGGCTGGCGCTGGAAGAAGCGGGCGCCGACTACATCGATGTGGCGCGGGAATCCGAGGGTGTCGCCGTCATGATGCGCATGATGGAACATGCGGATCACCTGCCCTTCGCGCCGCCTTTCCTGAAGGATGGCGAGACGATCATCGGCCAGACTGCGGCGATCCTGCTCTATCTCGGCGCCCGGCACGATCTTGCGCCCAAGGACCCTGCTGGAGGTCTCTGGACACACCAGATCCAGCTCACGATCAGTGATTTCGTGGCGGAGGCGCACGACAGCCATCACCCGGTGGGTGTCGGCCTGTATTACGAAGACCAGAAGCAGGAGGCTCTCAAACGCGCGCAGGAGTTTCGGGACGACCGCATCCCGAAATTCCTGCACTGGTTCGAAACCATCCTCGCCCGCAATCCCTCAGGCGACAGCTATCTCGTTGGCAAGTCGCTCACCTATGTCGACCTGTCCCTCTTTCAGGCTGTTGAGGGCTTGTCTTACGCGTTCCCCAAGGCAGCCAGGCGCGCCTTGAAGAAGGCGCCTCGTGTCGCAGCCCTGCATGATGCCGTAGCGGAAAGATCTCGGATCAAGTCCTATCTCGCAAGCCAACGGCGTATTCCCTTCAACGAGGAGGGCATCTTTCGGCGCTATCCCGAACTGGACGGCTGAGCCGCGGGCTAGAGAAAAAGTCCAAAGAAACAAGAATTCCGGACAAGCCTCTTTCCTTCCTCTTCGGCAAGCGCTATATTGTAACATGAAAACAACGGGGCCTCATCTTGCCGGGATGCAGGGGACCATCGCAGCTTCGCTCTGAAGCCTTCATGCGCCGCGGAATCCGCCGATGAAGCGGAAGGTGGCCGCCATTCTCGCCGCAGACATTGTGGGCTTCTCCCGGCTCATCGCGGAGGATGAGGACGGAACGCTGCAGCAGCTCGCAGCCTACCGCAACGTTCTGGACGATTTCGTGGCCCATCATCGCGGGCGCGTCTTCAACACTGCCGGCGACTCGATCATGTGCGAGTTCGACAGCGCGGTGGAGGCTACCCGCGCGGCCATCGACATCCAGGATTACATGAGGGCGCAGAACCTCACCTCTGCCCAGAACAAGCGGTTGCAATTCCGCATCGGCATTTCGGTGGGCGAGGTGGTCGAGCGCCAGAACGATCTTTTGGGAATGGCCGTCAACATCGCGGCCCGGCTGGAAACCCTGGCTTCGCCAGGGGGCATCTGCCTCTCGCGCGCCGTGCATGAGGCGGTCTGCGGTCACATCGCCGTCCCCTTCGTCGACATCGGCGAGCGGCAGGTGAAGAACATTCCCTTCCCGGTCCATGCTTTCACGATCGTCGGTCCGGGTGCGGAGATCCTGTCGGAGCCGCAGCGCTCTCCCCTGCGGATTCTGGCCATGTCATCCCTGACGATAGCAGGCGCCTGCCTGATCGTGCTCATCGGTTCAGGAGGGCTTGTCTCCCATGACCAGCCTTCAAGGTCGATGGAGCAGCTCACGGCGGAGGCCGGGGTGCTGTCCCCGATCCCACCCGGTGCTCGGGCGCCCCTCTTGCCCGCCGATCCGATCGGGGTGTTTTCAGGGCTCGTGCAAAGGGGAGGACAGGTCGACGATCCGCATTCCGCGCCTGGCCTGTATCACAACGCTCTCCTCTTTGAGGCGAAAGGCGAGTCTATCGGGGCGCACCGCGCGTACTATACCCTGGCCCGGATGGGCCTGGAATTCGTCGATCCGCATCTGCGCTACGCGGCGCTCGTGCGGGCTCATGAGGGGCGGTTCATCGCGCGTCAGGTCTATGGCGAATTGAACGAGGATATGCCAACCCGTGCGACGGCCCTCGTTCACATCCTGCAGTTCGACGGCGCGGAGCGGAAGGCAAGGCTCAACGCCCTGATCGAGAAGCATCCCGATTACGCGCCGGCCTATTTCTTCCTGGCCGAGGAGCATTCCGAGGATCGGGTCGGCAGCCTGCAGACCGCGCAGGACAGGCGGGTCGAGCAGGCGGCCCTGGCCGAGTTCCTGAAGGCTCATGACGAGGGCCGCCTGATGCCGTTTTTTCTCGACCAGTCTGTCGCGGCCGACTGGGTCGACCGTGCCTATAGTCGCCATGCAAGGCTGACATTGTCGGGCGAGAGCGTCTCGGCCCTGCCTGTCTTCGAGCCATAGCTCCAGCCTGCCGCCAACGATCGGTTAAGACCTGGCTTCTAGAGTCGCGCTCCCGCAACGATCTATGATCCCGTGAGGAGCCGGCCATGAGTGATGAACCAGGCAGCGTTGCCGTCCGTCTCTGGCGCGACCGGGCGCAGCTGCGCGAGGAGGAACGCAACGAGGCGCAGGCTCGCCTTCGCATTGCCCACGAGAAGGTGGCGATCCTGATGGCGGAGAATGAGCGGCTTGAGACCGAGAATGCACGCCTGCGCGCTCTTCAGGCGCCGGACGAGAGCGTTGCCCAGGTCGAGACGGACTTGCAGATGGAAGCGCTCAAGGGCGCGCTGCAGTCGCTGATCGCTCAGCCAGTCAACCGGCTGAACGCCTGAGGCTGTCAGGCGGCCAGGCGGCCCATCGCCTCGTTGAGGCATTCCACCGCGATGCTGCCGCCCTTGGCGACGAGGCTGCAGCCCTTGGGCACCTCGCGCCAGCCCTTCGTCTTGTCATCGATGGGCTCGGAGACGATGAGCAGGTTGCCGTTGTCCTCACGGAAATAGAGGGTTGGCGGCTTGGCATCGCAGGCCCAGCGATAGGCCCAGAGGTTCTCGCCGTCCGTGAAGGCGGCGGTGAAGCGCAGGGGCTCCTGGATGCCGGCGTCTGTCATCAGGCCGCGCACGGTTTTCAGCGTCCTGGCCATGGCCGTGACGGGCTCCTCGGCCAGACCGTTGGCGAGCGCCATGAGGAAGATCGCTTCCGAGTCCGTGGTGCCGAGGCGCCGGTCGTAGAGCTCGTCCGGGATCATGGCTTCGAGGCGCCGCTTGATGCGCCCGTAGCCGCCGATCTGGCCATTGTGCATGAACAGGTAGCGGCCATGGGTGAAGGGATGGCAGTTCGCCCGCGTGGTCGAGGTGCCGGTGGAGGCGCGCACATGGGCGAAGAAGAGTTTTGAGCGCACCTGCTCGCACAGGCTCCTCAGGTTCTCGTCGGACCAGGCCGGGCGGACCTCCCGGTAGACGCCGGGCTCCGGACGTTCCCCATACCAGCCGATGCCGAACCCGTCCCCGTTCGTGCCGGTCTTGGCCTCGACCGCATGCAGCGACTGGTGCACCAGCGAATGGGCCGGGGCACAGACGAGTTCGTCGAGGAAGATCGGTTCTCCCCGGTAGGCGAGAAAGCGGCACATCGGTTTTCAGGCCCCCAAGCGCTGCAAGGCTTTGTAACGATGTTGTACTATCTTTGACTTATGGTGAATAGCCGGTTAACGGCCACGCCGTTGCGACCTTGAGGCCATTCCCATAAAAGCTGTTCTTAAATCTTGAAGAATAAGCCGGCCGCCGGCCGCTGGGGATCCTCACATATGTTTCGCCCTCTGAGCTTGGCGCTTGCCGCCGCCCTGACCCTCCTGCCCCAAGTTGCCCTTGCGGCGGAGTTCGACGGGGCGAGCCTCGGCTTCGCCTGGGCCCTGCCCTTCGTGGGCATCCTGCTATCCATTGCCCTGTTCCCGCTCATGGCTCCTCATTTCTGGGAGCATCATCAGGGCAAGATCGCGGCTCTCTGGGGCGTGCTGGTGCTAGTCCCCATGGCGCTTGCCTTCGGGCCGACGACGGCGATCCATGCGCTGGCCCACACAGCATTCCTGGAATACATCCCGTTCATTCTGCTCCTTCTCGCCCTGTTCACCGTGGCGGGCGGCATTCTCGTGCGCGGCAACATCCATGGCGCACCGGGCACCAACACGATCCTGCTCGGCATCGGCACGGTGCTGGCGAGCTTCATCGGCACCACCGGCGCCTCCATGGTGATGATCCGCCCGGTGATGCGTGCCAACGACGACCGTCGACACAACGTGCACGTGATCGTATTCTTCATCTTCCTGGTGTCGAACATCGGCGGCTCGCTGACGCCGCTCGGCGACCCGCCGCTCTTCCTCGGCTTCCTGCGCGGCGTCGACTTCTTCTGGACCACCACGCACCTGCTGCCGGAAACGCTGTTCGCCAGCGGCCTTCTGCTTGCTCTGTTCTTCGTGATCGATCTGGTGATGTACCGCCGGGAAGGCCGCATGCGGCCTGATCCGACGCCGGACAATCCGGTGCGCGTCGTGGGCGGGTTCAATTTCCTGCTGATCTTCATCATCATCACGGCCATCCTCATGAGCGCGACGGTCGACCTGGGGCGCATCACGGTGCTCGGCACCGAGATCGAACTGGCGAATGCCCTGCGCGACCTCATCATGATCGCCGTCACGGTCATTTCGCTTAAAGTCACCTCGAAGGCCAATCGGATCGAGAACGGCTTCTCCTGGGGACCGATCAAGGAGGTGGCGAAGCTGTTTGCCGGCATCTTCATCACCATCATCCCCGTGCTCGCCATGCTGCGGGCCGGCGCCGACGGCGCCTTCGCGCCTCTGGTCGCTCTTGTGTCCAACCCCGACGGCAGCGCCAACAACGCCGCCTATTTCTGGCTCTCGGGCGGTCTCTCGTCGTTCCTCGACAATGCGCCGACCTATCTCGTGTTCTTCGAGCTCGCCGGCGGCAATCCGCAGCAGCTGATGACGGCAGGCGCCATGACGCTCACGGCGATCTCGGCGGGCGCCGTGTTCATGGGTGCCAACTCCTATATCGGCAACGCGCCCAACTTCATGGTCTATGCGATTGCCCGTGAAGGCGGCGTGAAGATGCCGAGCTTCTTCGGCTATCTGCTCTGGTCGGGCGCGATCCTGATCCCGACCTTCCTGCTGATCACGCTGCTGTTCTTCAGGGAGTAACCACATCCGTCATCCCGGACGCCTGTATGGCGATCCGGGATCGTAAGACGAGTGTGGCTCAACCGGCCCTCCTCCCCCTTGTGGGGAGGAGTTGGAGGTGGGGGTGTTGGCGCCTAGCCTGTATAGGTTATCGCTCACACCCCCACCCTTGATCCCTCCCCACAAGGGGGAGGGAAACCCGCACTCTACTTGTCTTACGATCCCGGATCGCCTGCGGCGTCCGGGATGACGGCAGAACTATGCGCGCAACCTCCCCGTCACATCCTCCGCAATCGAAAGACACGACGTCAGCCCCGGGCTCTCGATGCCGAAGAGGTGAACGAGGCAGGGCAGTCCGTGCTCTGCCGGACCGTCGATCATGAAGTCGGCGGCCTTCTCGCCCGGCCCGGTGAGCTTCGGGCGGATGCCGGAATAATCGGGCACTAGCGCACCGTCGGGCAGGTCCGGCCAGTAGCGGCGGATGGAGGCGTAGAAACTCTCAGCTCGGCCGGGATCGACCTCGTAAACCTCCCTGTCGATCCATTCCACATCAGGGCCAAAGCGCATGCGCCCAGCGAGATCGAGGGTCACATGGGTGCCCAGCCCCCCGTCGACGGGCGCCGGATAGATCAGGCGCGAGAAGGCGGGCTTGCCGAGGCAGCCAAAGTAATTGCCCTTGGCCAGTACGAGCGGCGGCACGCGCTCCGTTGAATAATCTTCGGTCACATGGGCGAGCGTCTGCGCACCGAGGCCCGCCGCGTTGACCACGGCATCGACCGTGATCTCCGTCGCCTCCGCACCGCCGACCTGCACATTCCAGCCGGTGCCGTTACGCGCGATGCGCTCGACCGGTGCATGGAAGGCAATGACGCCGCCCGCGTCCTCCAGATCGCCCTGGAGCGCGAGCATCAGCGCATGGCTGTCGACGATGCCGGTCTCTCTTGAGAGCACAGCTCCGGTGCAGGAAAGGTTCGGCTCAAGCGCCCGCGCCTCCTCGCCCGTCAGGAAGGAGAGACCTTCGACGCCGTTCGTCAGCCCCTGCTCGTAGATGCCCTCGATCTTGGCCTGTTCGAGATCGTTGGTTGCGACGATGAGCTTGCCGCATTTGGCATGAGGCACACCGTGGCTCTCACAGAACGCATAGAGCATGCGCCGCCCCTCGACGCAGTGGCGAGCGCGAAGCGAGCCGGACGGGTAATACATGCCGGCATGGATCACCTCGCTGTTGCGCGAAGAAACGCCGTTGCCGATGCCGCCGGTGGCTTCCGCGACGATCACGCCATGCCCGCGCAGGGCGAGCGCCCGTGCCACGGCAAGCCCGACAACGCCGGCTCCAATGACCAGAACGTCTATGATTGCCTCCTGCCGCGGATCAGAGGCGCTGGCCCGTCTGCTCGTCGAAGAGATGCACGAGGCGCGGATCCGGCGTGATGCGGATCTGCTGGCCGGGTTTGGCGTCGACGCGCTCGCGGAACACGCCAACCACATCCACACCACCGAACTTGGCAAAGACCTGGGTCTCCGATCCGGTCGGCTCGACGACAGCGACTTCCGCCGGCAGGCCGTTGGTGTCATCGAGGATGAAATGCTCCGGCCGGATGCCATAGACGACGGGCTGCCCGTCGGAAGCCGCAGGTGGAATGGCGACCGGCAGTGTGGTGCCGTCCTGCGCGACGAAGCGGCCTCCCTGCAGGTGGCCTTTGAGGAAGTTCATGGCGGGCGAGCCGATGAAGCCCGCAACGAACAAGTTGGCCGGCCGGTCGTAGAGTTCCAGCGGCGCGCCGATCTGCTCGACCACGCCGTCATGCATCACGACGATCTTGTCGGCCATGGTCATGGCCTCGATCTGGTCGTGGGTGACGTAGATCGTGGTGGTCTTCAGCCGCTGGTGCAAGGCCTTGATCTCCGTGCGCATGGCAACCCGCAGCTTGGCGTCGAGGTTGGACAGCGGCTCATCGAAGAGGAAGACTTGAGGGTCGCGCACGATGGCGCGGCCCATGGCGACGCGCTGGCGCTGGCCGCCGGAGAGCTGGCGCGGATAGCGGTCGAGGAGCTTGGTCAGCCCGAGGATCTCGGCCGCGTGGTCGACCCGCGCCTTGATCTCGGCCTTCGACGCGCGCTTCAGCTTGAGGGAGAAGCCCATGTTGTCCGCAACCGTCATGTGCGGATAAAGCGCGTAGCTCTGGAACACCATGGCGATGTCGCGCTCTTTCGGCGGCACGTCGTTGACCACCCGCGGGCCGATTCGCAACTCGCCGCCGGAGATGTTCTCGAGCCCCGCAATCATGCGCAGCAACGTGGACTTGCCGCATCCGGACGGCCCGACGAGGGTGACAAACTCCCCGTCCTTGATGTCGAAGGACACGCCCTGGATGACCGATACCGGCCCGAAGTTCTTCTGGATGTTGCGAATCTCGACCGAGGCCACAGGGCTTCCTTCCAAAACGTCGTTCACCGGCACCCTCGAGCCCGGCCGCGCCATCCTAGGCACGGGCATCAGCGGGTCAAGGCGTGTTCGCCCGTTGTTCCCAGGGACAGCCTTCAGGCCTTGCCCGACTCAGGCAGAGCGGACGGCAGATCCGTCTCCAGGACCAGCACCTTGCCGGGATTCAGGATGTTCTGGGGATCGAGCGCGCTTTTGAGCGTCCGCATCAGGTCAAGGGCCACCGGATCCTTGTAGAGCACGAGCTCGTCGCGCTTGATGAGGCCTACCCCGTGCTCGGCGGAGATCGAGCCGTTCATGCCGTGCACGATGTCGTGCACGATCCGGTTGAACCGTTCCCACTGGGCGAGAAATGCCGCCTTCTCCATGGCGACGGGCTGGCTCAGGTTGAAGTGGATGTTGCCGTCGCCGAAATGCCCGAAGGCGCAGACCCGCACGCCGGGCAGCGCCTGCTCGCAGGCCTGGGTCGCCGTGACGATGAAATCCGCCACCCGCGACACCGGCACGGCCACATCGTGCTTGATCGACCCGCCCTCGAGCCTCTGCACATGGGATAGGCTTTCACGCAGGTGCCAAAGCGCGTCGCCCTGGGCTTCGCTCGTGGCAATGACGGCATCCTCGACCGTGCCGGCCTCCAGGGCCTCTCCAAGAACGGCCTCAATCCGCTCGCGCAGATCGATCTCGGAATCCGGCGACGACAGCTCGATCAGGGCATAGGCTTCGTGCTCGCCTGCAAGCGGAGGAACGGCGCCAGGCGCGTGCTTGAGGACAATCTCCAATGCAAAGCGCGGCATGAACTCGAAGGCCGTCAGCTGGTCGCCCGTGCGCCGGCGAAAGCCATCGAAGAGGTCGAGCGCCGCATGGGGCGAGGCGCAACCGACAAACGCTACTGTCCGGCTCTTCGGTCGCGGAAATAGCCTCAAGACTGCCGCCGTGACGATGCCGAGCGTTCCCTCCGACCCGATGAAGAGGTTCTTCAGGTCGTAGCCCATGTTATCCTTGCGCAGACCCTTCAGCCCGTTCCAGATCCGCCCGTCGGCGAGCACGACCTCGAGCCCGAGAACGAGGTCGCGGGTATTGCCGTAGCGCAACACGTTCACGCCGCCCGCATTGGTGGCGATGTTGCCTCCGATCCGGCAGGAGCCTTCGGAGGCGAGCGACAGGGGAAACAGGCAATCCGCTTTCTCGGCCTCATCCTGCACGGCCTTCAAGATGCAGCCGGACTCCACCGTGATGGTGGCGTTGAACGGATCGATCTCGCGGATGCGGTCGAGGCGTGCGAGCGACAGGACGATGCCTTTATGCGGCACGCCGCCGCCGACCAGCCCCGTGTTGCCGCCCTGCGGCACGATGGCGATTCCGGCCTTCGCGCACTCCTGAACGACGAAAGCGACCTCCTCCGTGCTGCCGGGGCGGACCACCGCCAGGGCAGTGCCGCGATAAAGCTTCCGCTCCTCGACGAGGTAGCTTTCCATGGCGGCCGGGTCGCGGATGACCTGCCGGGCTCCAAGGCGCGCGGACAGGATATCCAGAAGGACGGATTGCGTGTCGGTCATCGAAAGCACCAAACGAAAAAGGCGGCCGTGGGCCGCCTTTTACATGATTTTAAGGAAGAGATAACTTTTCTCAGGCTGCGATCGAGGTCTGCGGTCCTGCGGAGCGCACGTCGGAGTCCACGTGGCCCTCGAAGCGCTTGAAGTTCTCGTTGAACATGTCGATCAGGCGCTTGGCGGTCTCGGCGAACTCCGCCTTGTTCTGCCAGGTCTTGACCGGGTACAGGATGTGCGGCTCGACGCCTGGCACCGAGGTCGGCACCGCGAAGCCGAAATAGGGATCGCGACGGAAATCGGCGCGGGAGAGCGAGCCGTCGAGCGCTGCGGTGAGCAGGCGGCGGGTGACGCGGATCGGCATGCGCCGGCCCACCCCGTACTTGCCGCCGGTCCAGCCGGTGTTCACGAGCCAGCAATCCACATGGTGCTTGGCGATGAGGTCGCGCAGCAGGTTGCCGTAGACCGACGGGTGGCGCGGCATGAACGGCGCGCCGAAGCAGGTGGAGAAGGTGGCCTCCGGATCCTTCACGCCCTTCTCCGTGCCCGCCACCTTCGCGGTGTAGCCGGACAGGAAGTGGTACATGGCCTCGGCCGGCGTCAGCTTCGCGATGGGCGGCAGCACGCCGAAGGCATCGCAGGTGAGCATCACGATGTTCTTCGGGATGCCCGCGCGGCCCGTCGCGCTCGCATTGGGGATGAAGTCGAGCGGATAGGCGCAGCGCGTGTTCTCCGTCCTG
The DNA here is from genome assembly GCF_036314045.1 of Microvirga sp. CF3062. NCBI lineage: Bacteria > Pseudomonadati > Pseudomonadota > Alphaproteobacteria > Hyphomicrobiales > Methylobacteriaceae > Microvirga > Microvirga sp. CF3062. Next base: position 234,776 of record NZ_JAYGGN010000003.1, on the reverse strand, counting down.
GACGCATTGTCGAAATCGGGGATGCGCGTTGTCGGATCGACGATCACGTTCTCCAGCACCGTGCCGAAGCGCTCGGTGGTCGCGAAGATCTCGGGTTCCGCCTCGCGGGAGAGGCGGATGGTCTTGGCATAGCAGCCGCCCTCGAAGTTGAAGACGCCGTTCGGGGCCCAGCCATGCTCGTCATCGCCGAGCAGGATGCGGTTCGGATCGTTGGAGAGCGTGGTCTTGCCGGTGCCGGAAAGGCCGAAGAACACCGCAACATCACCCTCCTTGCCCACATTGGCCGAGCAGTGCATGGGCATGACGTTCTGCGAGGGCAGCACGTAGTTGAGATAGGTGAAGACCGACTTCTTCATCTCGCCCGCGTAGGACGTGCCGCCGATGAGCACGATCTTGCGCTTGAAGTCGCAGGCGATCACCGTCTCCGTGCGGCAGCCGTGACGGGCGGGATCGGCCTTGAAGGACGGCAGGTCGATGATGGTGAGGCCGGGCACGTAATCGGCGAGTTCGCCCTGCTCGGGACGGATCAGGAGATTGCGGATGAAGAGCGAGTGCCAGGCGAATTCCGTGAAGACCCGCGCCTTGACCCGGTAGGACGGATCGGCGCCGCCGTAGAGGTCCTGCGCGAACAGTTCCTTGCCCTCGGCATGGGCGAGGAAGTCTGCCAGCAGGGTGTCGAAATGGCCCGGGGTGATGGAGCCGTTGTTGTCCCACCAGACAGTGCTTTCCGTGGCCTCGTCGCGCACCACGAACTTGTCCTTGGGCGAGCGGCCCGTATGGGTGCCGGTCTCGGCCAGGAGCGCGCCGCCCTTCACGAGCTTGGTCTCAGCTCTCGTCAGGGATTGCTCGTAGAGTGCGGGCGCCTCGAGATTCCAGTAGACCCGTTTGAGATTGCGGAGGCCAAAGGCCTCGGCACCCTGCGCGCTGTTGAAGACGCCGATATTTTCCACGGAAGATGTCTCCTGATTTCCAGTCACCGCGCAGCCGGATGTGCCGCCGTCCGATGGCCGTCACATGGGGTGGATCAAACAATGCGGCTAAAAACTTTGCCGTCTCGCTTGAACATAGAACCTTCTTTAGGTCAGCTGACGAGGCCGTCAACTCAAGCCGTTTCATTGCATTCTATTTTCGTCAAAAACAGACATCCAACAGCCCCAATTTCAAGGATTTTCCGGCTTTGGGGGAGTTCTTTCGTATGATTGACATGGTTCCCTTGCGGAAAATCGGGCATTCCTGTGCCCGAGGCACCAACCTGCGACACGTCGCAGAGGAATCCTGTCCGATTTGTCATGGCCCGTTCATCTCCGGTTGAAGCGCCTCCCCTTAGACCCCACTATCAGTGGCCACCCTGGTCATCCTCTCGGGGAAAACCATATTTATGCCACGAGAATGGCGCAGTTGGGGACGTTTTAAGGCCTTCTGCGTTGTCACACCGGGCAAAAAGCCGACATTCGTCCGTGCCAAGCTAAGGAAGAGTTCATGCCAACGATCGCCCTTGTTGATGACGATCGCAACATCCTGACCTCTGTTTCCATCGCCCTCGAGGCGGAGGGCTACCGCATCCAGACCTATACGGATGGGGCGTCTGCCCTGGATGGGCTCAAGCACGCCCCGCCGGATCTGGCCATTTTCGACATCAAGATGCCGCGCATGGACGGCATGGAACTGCTGCGCCGCCTGCGGCAAAAATCGGACCTTCCCGTGATCTTCCTGACTTCCAAGGATGAGGAGATCGACGAATTGTTCGGCCTCAAGATGGGCGCCGACGACTTCATTCGGAAGCCGTTCTCCCAGCGCCTCCTGGTCGAGCGCGTGAAGGCGGTGCTGCGCCGCTTCGCCCCCAAGGACCAGAGCGCCCCCAAGGAGGCCGACCCGAAGGCCCTGGAGCGCGGGCAGCTCAAGATGGATCCGGAGCGCCATGCCTGCACCTGGAAGGGCGAGCCGGTGACGCTCACCGTGACGGAGTTCCTGATCCTGCAAGCGCTCGCTACGCGTCCCGGGGTGGTGAAAAGCCGCAATGCGCTCATGGATGCGGCCTATGACGATCAGGTCTATGTGGACGACCGGACGATCGACAGCCACATCAAGCGCCTGCGCAAGAAGTTCAAGTCGGTTGACCAGAGTTTCGAAATGATCGAGACCCTCTACGGCGTGGGCTACCGCTTCAAGGAAGCCTGACGCTTTTGACGGCGCAAGCAACCTAAAGACAGCACGCTCCGGTTCATCCTATCGGGTCGTGCGTAAGCGAGTGGCATGAAGGCTGACCCCATCCACGCCGAAGCAGGCATCGACGATCCGCCTGTGCCCCATGGTGTCCTGACCCGGCTGAAGCTCTTCGGCCGCATGCTCGTGCAGCGGGCCTCGTCCAGCCTGACACGCCGGATCGTGGTGCTCAACCTGGCCGGGCTCGTCGCCCTGCTCGTAGGCTTTCTCTACCTCAACCAGTTCCGCGAGGGCCTCATCGAGGCCCGGGTGCAGAGCCTGCTCACCCAGGGCGAGATCATCGCCGGCGCGATCGCCGGCTCCGCCACGGTGGAAACCAACACCATCACGATCGATCCGGATCAGCTGCTGCAGATGCAGGCGGGAGAAACGGAACGGTTCAACGACGAATCCTTCTCCTCCCTCGAATTCTCCATCAATCCCGAACGCGTTGCGCCTCTCCTGAGGCGGCTGGTGACGCCGACCAAGACCCGCGCCCGCATCTTCGACCGCGAGGGCATGCTCCTCCTCGATTCCCGGTCGTTCTACTCCCGCGGCGACATCCTGCGCATGGATCTTCCTCCGGTGGCCACCGTGGAAGACACGATGACCGCCATGGAACGCACCTGGAACAGCATCCGCAAAATGTTCCGGCGCACCATACGGCCGGTGCAGGAGGAAGCCGGGCCCATCAACGGCAAGTCCTTGGCCGAGGTGCAGCAGGCTTATGCGGGCCAGCAGGCGAGCGAGGTGCGCGTCAACGCTCGCGGCGAGACCATCGTGTCGGTGGCCGTGCCGATCCAGCGCTTCCGCACGGTCCAGGGCGCGCTCCTGCTCTCGACCCAGGAAGGCGACATCGACGCCATCATCGCGTCCGAGCGCTTCGCCCTGCTTCAGGTCTTTCTGGTGGCGGCCGTGGTGATGATCGTGCTGTCGCTGTTCCTTGCCGGCGCCATCGCCGGTCCGGTCCGGCGTCTGGCGGAAGCGGCCGAGCGGGTGCGATGGGGCACGAAATCGCGCCAGGAGATCCCCGACTTCACCGGCCGCGCCGACGAGATCGGCCACCTGTCGGGGGCGCTACGCGACATGACCAAGGCGCTCTACAACCGCATCGACGCCATCGAGAGCTTCGCGGCGGATGTGGCGCACGAGCTGAAAAACCCTCTGACCTCGCTCCGCAGTGCGGTGGAGACCCTGCCGCTCGCCCGCAGCGACGATTCCCGCCAGCGGCTTTTGTCCATCATCCAGCACGACGTGAAGCGCCTCGACCGGCTGATCAGCGACATCTCGGACGCCTCGCGCCTCGATGCGGAGCTCGCCCGCGCCGACGCGGAGCCCGTGGACATGGTGCGCCTGCTCGAGGCAGTGGTGTCGGTTTCCAACGAGCGCCGCCAGGAGCACGATGCGCTCATCACGCTCAACATCGAGAATGCGGCCAAGAATCGCGACGCCTTCCTGGTTCTCGGCCACGACAGCCGCCTGGGCCAGGTCTTCAACAACCTGCTCGACAACGCCCGCTCCTTCTCGCCGCCTGACGAGGCGGTGCGGGTCTCGATGCGCCGGCGCCGGAACGATGTGGAGATCCTGGTGGAGGACAGCGGCCCCGGCATCGAGCCCGATGCTCTCGACCGCATCTTCGAGCGCTTCTACACCGACCGGCCCGAACAGGGCTTCGGCCAGAACTCGGGCTTGGGGTTGTCCATCTCCCGCCAGATCATCGAGGCGCACCGGGGCACGATCCGGGCCGAGAACCGGCTTGGAGCTCCCGATGAGAGCGGCGAGCCCCGCCGTCTGGGTGCCCGCTTCGTCATCCGCCTTCCCATCCAGGGCGCCAGGGCCAGGAGGGAACAAGGGAAGAAGGACAAGGATCGCGACAGACGCGAGGCAGGGAAGACCGGGCTGTGAGCGATGCCCAGACCATCCATGCCGGCTGCGTGCTCGTCGGGGAGGCCGGCCTCCTGATCCGGGGCGCGTCAGGCTCCGGCAAGTCGACCTTGGCCCGCGAGGTGGTGTCCCGCGCCCTCCGGGCAGGCCGCTTCGGGCGTCTCGTCAGCGACGACCGGACCAGGATCGAAGCCCGGCACGGCCGCCTCATCGCCCATCCCGTCGAGCCGCTCGACGGGTGCATCGAGGTGTTCGGCGTCGGAATCGTCCGGCAGGCCCATGAGCCGGCGGCCGTCATCCGCCTCGTGATCGACCTCTGCGAGGACTTAGCCCGCTACCCGGAGGAACTGGACGGGCATGTTGTCATCTGCGGCGTCATGGTCCCTCGCATTCGCATGCAAGCCGGAGCAGTCTCTGTGGACATCGCCGTAGCCTGCCTGAGTGGTGTTTGCGACACGGTCGTGACACTGTGATGAACTTTTGCTCTCATTGCTCTTGCGCTTGGCTTCGCGGTGCACAAAATAGCGGCTCCGCTCTCGGAGCGTTCGGACCTGTAACATTATGATTGGAATGGTGCTCGTCACCCACGGGCAGCTCGCGACGGAATTCAAGGCGGCGCTTGAGCATGTGGTGGGACCGCAAGAGCAGCTTGAAACGATCACGATCGGCCCCGATGACGATATGGAGACACGGCGGAAGGACATCATGGACGCCGTGTGCCGGGTCAATTCGGGCCAGGGGGTTGTGGTTCTGACCGACATGTTCGGGGGCACCCCCTCGAACCTGGCCCTGTCCTGCATGAATGGCAGCTCCGTCGAGGTGGTGGCCGGCATCAACCTGCCCATGCTCATCAAGCTTGCCAGCGTGCGCGACGAGGAGCCTCTGATTGACGCTGTGTCCCATGCCCAGGAGGCCGGACGCAAATACATCAACATTGCCTCCCGCGTCCTCTCGGGAAAATGACCAGCATGGACAGGCCCCTCGATCAGGACTGCCCGCCGGTTGTCGTGCCCGATGGCGCCATGGCGCGGGAGCTGCCCATCATCAACCGTCGCGGCCTGCATGCCCGCGCCTCGGCCAAATTCGTTCAGACCGTCGAGCGCTTCGATGCCGACGTGACGGTCACCCGCTGCGGCGAGACCGTGGGCGGACGCTCCATCATGGGCCTCCTCACCCTGGCGGCCGCCCAGGGCACCACGATCACCGTCACCTCCAAGGGAGCGGATGCGCTCGCCTGCCTGCAGGCCATCGACGACCTCCTTGCCAACAGGTTCGGCGAGGACGAGTAGTTTCTGAAAACATATAAAGACATCTTTATATCTTGATTGCCTCTGCCGCGGCTCTCTGGTAGAGACGGCGCCAATTCACCCGGAACTGGTGCAAAGAGAGGCCATCATGGCACAGGATTATATCGTCAAAGACATCGGCTTGGCCGAATTCGGCCGCAAGGAAATCTCCATCGCCGAGACCGAGATGCCGGGCCTCATGGCCGTCCGCGAGGAATATGGCGAGAAGCAGCCCCTCAAGGGCGCCCGCATCGCCGGCTCGCTCCACATGACCATCCAGACCGCGGTGCTGATCGAGACCTTGAAGGCTCTCGGGGCCGACGTCCGCTGGGTGTCCTGCAACATCTATTCCACCCAGGACCACGCCGCCGCCGCCATTGCGGCCGCGGGCATCCCGGTCTTCGCCTATAAGGGCGAGACGCTGGAAGAGTACTGGGACTACACCGCCAAGCTGTTCGACTGGCACGGCGGCGGCGTTCCCAACATGATCCTGGACGACGGCGGCGATGCCACCATGCTGGTCCATCTGGGCCTGCGTGCCGAGCAGGGCGACGTGGCCTTCCTCGACAAGCCCGGCGCTGAAGAGGAAGAAGTCCTGTTCGCGCTCATCAGGCGTCTCCTCAAGGAGAAGCCGAAGGGCTGGTTCGCCGAGGTCGCAGGCGCGATCAAGGGCGTGTCGGAAGAGACCACCACGGGCGTTCACCGCCTCTACATCATGGCCAAGGAAGGCAAGCTGCTGTTCCCGGCGATCAACGTGAACGACTCGGTCACCAAGTCCAAGTTCGACAACCTCTATGGCTGCCGCGAGTCGCTGGTCGACGGCATCCGCCGCGGCACGGACGTGATGATGGCCGGCAAGGTCGCCATGGTCGCCGGCTTCGGCGATGTGGGCAAGGGCTCGGCCGCCTCATTGCGCCAGGCCGGCTGCCGCGTGCTCGTGTCGGAAGTCGACCCGATCTGCGCGCTCCAGGCCGCCATGGAAGGCTACGAGGTCACGACCATGGAGGACGCCGCTCCCCGCGCCGACATCTTCGTCACCGCCACCGGCAACAAGGATGTGATCACCCTCGACCACATGCGGGCCATGAAGGACCGAGCCATCGTCTGCAACATCGGCCACTTCGACAACGAGATTCAGGTCGCCGGCCTCAAGAACCTCAAGTGGAACAACATCAAGCCGCAGGTGGACGAAATCACCTTCGCTGACGGCCACCGCATCATCCTGCTGTCGGAAGGCCGCCTTGTGAACCTCGGCAACGCCATGGGCCACCCGTCCTTCGTCATGTCGGCCTCGTTTACGAACCAGACGCTCGCCCAGATCGAGCTCTGGAACAACGCTGGCAAGTACGAGAAGAAGGTCTACACCCTGCCGAAGCACCTGGACGAGAAGGTGGCCTCCCTGCATCTCGAGAAGATCGGCGTGAAGCTCACCAAGCTGCGTCCCGATCAGGCTTCCTATATCGGCGTGAAGGATACCGGCCCATTCAAGCCGGATCACTACCGCTACTGATCGGCCTGAACCTCATGAAGATCGAAAGCCCGGCTCTGCCGGGCTTTTTTCTTGGCCTGACTGTCGTCGAATCGACAGAGTGTCGCACCGGCATGTGTGTGACCCGATTGCAATATGGTTCGACGAATTACGCACAGGTTCTCCAAAGGAAGTTTAAGCAGGTGTTAACCCTCTTCCTGGCGGAGTCAGGGGTGGTCTAAGGTGAACACGAATCGACCGGCTGTGCTTCGGCATCGAACCTGCGCCGGCAATTCCGTTCATGCGTAGACGGTTGACCCCTGCGGCGTCGGAAGGCGCAGCTGGGGATTGATCCAACTTGGCCCGGTTGTCGGGCCGCCAGCGAAGAAAGGGCAGCAACGGCATGGCCGGACACGGGGAGCGACACGACCGCAGCGGAGACGGGAGAAGCCTTCTCGTCGGGCCGGCTCGTGTGTCCCTGCCTTTGATCCTGCTCGCCGGAACCTCCCACGCCGCCCTGGCCGACGACCTGCTGGCGCCCATTGCCGAGAAGGCCACCGATTTCCTCGGCTTCCTGCACAGCTTCGATCTCCACAACGCCATCTACTTCGGCCTCTTCATGGGCCTTGTGGCGACCTCGACCATCGCGTCCATGTTGCTGCTCCATGAGTGGAACCGATCCGAGCGCATAGAGCGGACCCTGCGCAATGAGCTCAACGCTTTACGCGGCGCCGACGATCTCGCGGCTCTCCTCATGGGCTCGGAGCGTCAGCTGCTGATCAGCTGGCACGGCCGCGATGGCGAACCGCGCTTCCAGGGCGATCCGTCGATCATCGGCGAGAATGCGCCGGCCCAGCGGGCCCTGGCCTTCGGCACCTGGCTCAGCCCGGCCGATGCGGCGGCCGTGGAAAGCGCTCTCGAGCAGCTCAAGCTCCGGGGCCAAGCCTTCCGCCTCACGGCGCGCTGCACCGGCACCCGGTACATCGACGTGGAAGGCCGTACCATCGGCGGCCGGGCCATTCTGCGTCTGCGGGACGTGACCGGGGACCGGGCCGAGCTCCTGAAGGTCCAGGGACAGCTTGCAACGGCGCGCAGCGATCTGCGCTCCATGACGATGCTGCTCGACGACGTCGCTTATCCTCTCTGGATCCGCGATGCCGAGGACAAGCTGCTCTGGGCGAACCAAGCCTATCTGCGCTCGGTCGAGGCCAAGGATCTCGACGATGCCATCGGCCGGTCGCTTGAACTCCTCAGTGCTCCGACCCGCGAGGAAGCGCGCCGCCAGCGCCTCTCCGGCGCTACCTATTCCGGCCGCGTGACGGCGGTGGTCGCCGGCCATCGCGCGGTTCTTGACGTCATCGAGCGCCCCACGGCCGGCGGCAGCGCGGGCATCGCAGTCGATGTGTCGGAACTCGAAGCCGTTCGCACCGATCTGCAACGCCAGATGGACGCCCATGTGCGCACCCTTGACCAGCTGCCCACAGCGGTTGCGATCTTCGACGGCGCGCAGAACCTCATCTTCAGCAATTCCGCCTATCAGCGGCTCTGGGGCCTCGACGCCGCCTTTCTTTCCTTACGTCCTTCGGACAGCGAAGTGCTCGACCGCTTACGTGCAGCGCGCAAGCTGCCCGAGCAGGCGGATTTCCGCGCGTGGAAGAATGACTTCCTGCAGGGCTACCGCTCCGTCGAGCAGCAGGAGACCTGGTGGCACCTGCCCGACCGGCGAACTTTGCGCGTAGTCGTCAACCCAAACCCGCAGGGCGGCGTGACCTACCTGTTCGATGACGTGAGCGAGCGCTTCGAGTTGGCTTCGCAGGTTCATTCGCTCACCCGCGTGCAAAGCGAGACGCTCGACACCCTGAAGGAAGGTGTGGCGGTTTTCGGCTCGGATGGTCGCCTCAAACTGCACAACCGCGCTTTTGCCGACATGTGGAGTCTCGCGGCCGAGATGACGGCGGCGAACCCGCATATCGACACGGTGATCAAGGCCTGCCGTCCGCTGGCGCCCCGCGACGAGCCCTGGATCGACATCCGCGGCGCGGTGGCGGGTCTTGCCGACATGCGCATGGGCCTCACCTGCCGCATCGAGCGGCACGACGGCTCGGCGCTTGACTGCACGGCACAGCCCCTGCCCGACGGCGCGACACTCTTAAGTTTCACCGACATGACGGCAAGCGTGAACGTGGAGCGCGCGCTCACCGAGCGCAACGATGCTCTGCAGCGCGCGTCGCGCCTGCGCGACGAGTTCGTGCACCACGTGTCCTATGAGCTGCGCTCGCCGCTCACCAACATCATCGGCTTCACGCAGCTTCTCGGCGACGAGACCGTGGGCGCGCTCAATCCGCGCCAGCGCGATTACGCCGATCACATCATGCGCTCCTCGGCGGCGCTGTTGGCAATCCTCAACGACATTCTCGATCTCGCGTCCATCGACACGGGCTCGCTTGAGCTGACTCCTGAGATCGTCGACATCCGCTCCACCATCGAGGCTGCGATGCGCGGGCTTGAGGATCGCCTCGCCGAGGCCTCGCTGAACCTGATCATCGACGCACCGGACGACATCGGCACCTTCGTGGCCGACGGCAAGCGCGTGCGCCAGATCCTGTTCAACCTGCTCTCCAACGCGGTTGGCTTCTCCTCCCCGGGCCAGACGATCCGCGTCTCCGCCCGCAAGCGCGGCGGCGAAGTGATCTTCGAGGTGAAGGACCAGGGCCGCGGCATCCCGCCGGAGGTCAAGGCGCGAGTCTTCGAGCGGTTCGAGAGCCACACATTGGGCACCCGCCACCGCGGCGTGGGCCTCGGCCTGTCCATCGTGCGCTCCTTCGTGGAGCTTCATGGCGGGCGCATCGACATTTCGTCCGCGCCCGGCATGGGCACCACCGTCACCTGCATCTTCCCGAACGAGCGGCACGAGACCCCGTCCGATGGCCGATCCGCGCAATCTGCGCTAACTCCCATCGCAGCCGAGTAGGAACAGTGATGGTGAATAGATTGGCCCTCATGCCCGAGCAGGATATTTTGCAGGCCGCATGGATCGTGACGCTTCCCCACCACGAGGCGACGGAGAGCTTCGCTCGTATTCTGGCAGACGAACTCAAGCCCGGCGATCTCGTCACCCTCTCGGGCGGCCTGGGAGCCGGCAAGACGACGCTCGCCCGTGCCCTCGTGCGCATTCTCGCAGGTGATCCGGAGCTCGAGGTCCCGAGCCCCACCTTCACCCTGATGCAGGTCTATGACGGCCTGCGCAGCCCCGTTGTCCATGCGGATTTCTACCGCCTGTCCGGCGGCTATGAGCTGGTGGAGCTGGGCTGGGACGAGACGACGGAGAACGCGATCTCTCTCGTCGAATGGCCGGAGCGTGCCGAGGATGCGCTGAAACCCGAGCATCTCGACATCCGGCTCGATTTCGCCCCCGGCGGCCAGGGCAAGGGACGGCTCGTCATGCTCACCGGCACCGGCGCCTTTGCGTCCCGGCTGCAGCGCATGAAGGCTTATCGCAACCTCGTGGAGCGCTGCGGCTGGGCTGAAGCCACGCGCCAGCCCATGACGGGCGATGCCTCGGTGATCCGCTCCTACGAGCGCCTCGTGAAGCCTGACGGCTCGACTGCGCTGCTGATGATTTCGCCGCCGCGCCCGGTCGGGCCCGCCGTGCGGCGCGGCAAGCCCTACACGACCATCGCCAAGCTCGCCGAGACGGTGAATGCCTTCGTGGCCATGGACAAAGGCTTGCGGGCGCTGGGCTTCAGCGCGCCGTACATCTACGGCGAGGAGCTGGATGCGGGCCTCCTCCTTATCGAGGATCTCGGCGCCGAGCCCGTCACCGACGAGAGCGGCCCGATCCCGAACCGCTACGCGGAGGCCACGCGCCTCCTCGCCCAGCTTCACGGCCAGACCTTGCCGCAGGTGCTGCCCGTGGCCGAGGGCATCGACCATCCGATCCCACCCTATGACTTGGAAGCGCTTATCATCGAGGTAGAGCTGCTGCTCGACTGGTATGTGCCGCACATCATCGGCACGCAGCTCTCAGGTTCCGTTCGAGCTGAATTCGTCAATCTCTGGACCGAGACCCTGGGCGAAGTCCTTTCAGCGCCTGCCACCTGGACCCTGCGCGACTATCACTCGCCCAACCTGATCTGGCTGCCGGGGCGCGAAGGCCTGCAGCGCGTTGGCATGATCGACTTCCAGGACGCAGTGCTGGGCTCGCCGGCCTACGACGTCGCCTCGCTCCTGCAGGATGCGCGCGTGACCGTGCCGCCGGAGCTCGAACTCAAGCTCATCGGCCTTTATGCCCGCGACCGCAGGGCCGCCGATCCGGCCTTCGACGTATCGGCCTTCGCTCGCGCCTACGCCATCATGGCGGGCCAGCGCGCCACCAAGATCCTCGGCATCTTCGCTCGCCTCGACCGGCGGGACGGCAAGCCGCATTACCTCAAGCACCTGCCGCGGATCGAATCCTACCTCGTCCGCAACCTCGCCCATCCGGCCCTGGGGAAGCTCAAAGGCTGGTATGAGACCCATCTGCCGCGGCTCATCCCGCCTGTGGATGAAACCCCTCCCGAATCCTGAGCCAGCCCCTTGTCCCAGACCTCCCCGCGCGCGCCCCGCAAAGCCATCGTCCTCGCTGCAGGCCTCGGCAAGCGCATGCTGCCGATCACGGCCACGCTTCCGAAGCCCCTCGTGAAGGTGGCGGGCCGGAGCCTGATCGACTTCGCGCTCGACAAGCTGCATGAGGCCGGCGTCGAGACGGTGGTGGTGAACGTCCACCACTTCGCCGACATGTTAGAGGCACACTTGAGCACCCGCGGGACGCCCCGCATCGTCATCTCCGACGAACGCAGCGAGTTGCTCGAAACCGGCGGCGGCGTGAGGAAGGCCTTGCCTCTGTTGAGCGACGAGCCCTTCATCACCTTCAATTCCGACTCGCTCTGGATCGAAGGCAAAGAGCCGAATCTGCTACGCTTGGTGCAGGCGTGGGACCCGGAGCGCATGGACATCCTGATGCTTGTCGCACCGTTATCCACAAGCATCGGATTCGAGGGCCACGGCGATTTTCACCAGGATCCTGACGGTCGTCTGCGTCGTCGCGGCTCCGACGACAGCGCCCCTTTCGCCTACGCGGGCGTTGCCATCGTGAAGCCGGAACTCGTCCACGGCACGCCGGACGGGCCGTTCTCGGCCAACGCCTTCTACGACCGTGCCATTGCGGGGGACCGCCTCTACGGCTTGTGCATGGATGGCCAGTGGCTGCATGTTGGAGAGCCGCAGGCCATTGCCGAGGCTGAACAGTGCCTTGCCGCCAGCAAGCGATGAGGTTTTGAGTGCCGAGCGTATCGCGCGTCTTTTCGATCCCTCCAGGTTGCGCCTTCCTGCCGACCCTGGTGGACGCGCTGTTCGACGGTCGCCTCGTTGGCCCTTTAGCGCATCGTGCGGAAAAGTGGCCCCGGTTTTCCGCTCCGAACGATGCGCTCATCAAAGAAGGGAGCATCGGATTGATCCCAAAAGTGGAATCCACTTTTGGGTCCGATGCTCTAGCCGATGATTCCGCAGCCCTCGCCGACATCACCATCTATGTTCCCAACCGCCGCGCCACCCGGGCGCTGATTGCGCTCCTCGCTGAACGTGGCGAAGGCCGGGCTCAGCTCCTGCCGCGCATCGTGCCGCTGGGCGAAACGGACGAGGCCGAGTTCGAGCTGACGGGGTTAGAGGGCACACCGCTGCAGGAAGCCGCGAGCCTCAAGCCGCCGATCCCGCCCCTGGAGCGCCGCCTCATCCTCACACGTCTCGTGCAGCGCTGGTCGGCGGAAGTGGACCGCGCGCTCTTGCAGCTCGGGCCCGAGATACCCTTCATGGTACCGGCTTCTCCGGCCGATGCGGTGAACCTCGCGGGCGATCTGGAGACCCTGATGGATGCCTTCACCACAGAAGGCATCGACTGGCACGCTCTCGAACTGGCGGTCGACGCGGATTATTCCAAGTATTTCGAGATCACCCGCCACTTCGTGCAGATCGCCAGCGAGAACTGGCCGAAGATCCTGGCCGAGCGGCAGGCGAGCGACCCGGCGCAAAGACGCAATGCGCTGTTGGAGGCGGAGGCGAAGCGCCTCACCCGCGAGCGGCCGGAGCATCCGATCATCGTCGCGGGCTCGACCGGCTCGGTGCCGGCCACTGCGAACCTGATGGGTGTGATCGCGCGGCTCCCCAGAGGCGCCATCGTGCTGCCCGGCCTCGACACCGATCTCGACGAGGAGAGCTGGTCCACCATCGGCGGCCACGGCGACGATGAGACCGATCCGGTGCACAGCCATCCGCAGGCTTCGCTGCGCCGCCTCCTCGACAAACACCTGCGCATCCCGCGCTCTGCTGTCACAATCCTGGGCGAGTTGCCGGAAGCCGCAAAAGCCCGCAATCATCTCCTCTCCGAGGCTCTACGGCCGGCCGATACCACAGATCGCTGGTCGCTGATCTCAGTCGAAGATCGTGTCGCTATGAGCCGCAGCGGCTGCGAGGGCCTTGCCATCATCGAGGCGATGGACGAACGCGAAGAGGCGCTGTCCATCGCCATCGCGTTGCGCGAAACCATCGCGCAGCCGGGAAAAACTGCAGCCCTCGTCACGCCCGACCGGGCGCTCGCCGCCCGTGTGACGGCGGAGCTCGGACACTGGGGTTTGAGCGTGGAAGACTCCGCAGGCATTCCCCTCTCCGACACCCCGGCTGGGCGCCTCGCGCGGCTCGCGGCGGAAGCGGCGGCCGACGATTTGCGCCCCGTGCGGCTGCTCGCTTTGCTCGCGCATCCGCTCGTGCGCCTCGGCTTTTCGCGCGAGACTGTCGAACGCGCGGCGAGCGTGCTCGAAATCGGCGTGCTGCGCGGGCCCGCGCCTGCGCTCGGCATCGAGGGCGTGCGCGCGGCGCTCGCCAGCCGTCGTACGGAGAGCGACCGCCGCGCACCGCGTCCGGTGAAGCGCCTGACGGAGGCCGACTGGGACCTCGCCGACGATCTGCTGCAGCGCCTCGATGTCGCCTTCGACACCTTTACGCCTGCCGTTCACGGCGAGGGCAGGCTCGATCTCATGGCACTGGTGGAGCACCATCGCCGGGCAGTCGAACTGCTCTGGACCGGGCCTGACGACGCGCCGAAGGAGACCGACGAGGACACCTCCAAGGAAGCGCTCGCGGCGCTTTTCGACGATCTGGAGCACTCCGATATTCGCGCGGAGGAAGGCCATCCGCTCGCAGGCCGCTTTGTCGATTATCCTACCTTCTTCAACGCGCTCGCCAAGCAGCGTTCCTTAAGTCCCTCGCCGCGCTCAACGCACCGGCGCCTGAAGATCCTCGGCCTTCTCGAAGCACGTCTTCTCTCCGTCGACCGCGTGGTGCTCGGCGGATTGGACGAGGGCACCTGGCCGCCGCGTACCGTGACCGATGCGTTCCTCAACCGCCCCATGCGCTCGCGCGTCGGCCTGATGCCGCCGGAGCGGCGCATCGGCCAGACCGCGCACGATTTCGTGCAGGCGCTGGGCACCCACGACGTGGTGATCACCCGCGCCCACAAGCGCGACGGCTCGCCCATGGTGCCCTCGCGCTTCCTGCAGCGGCTCAAGGCGTTCACGGGCAAGGACGTGTGGGAGCAGATGACGAAGGCGGGCGAAACCTATCGCCGCCTCGCGCGCATTCTCGACACGCCGGAGCCCGCCCCGCCGCTGCCGAGACCACGGCCGAAGCCCGATCCGGCGCTGTTCCCGCGTAGTTTAAGCGTCACGGAGATCGAGACGCTGGTGCGCGACCCCTACTCGATCTTCGCGCGCCACATTCTCAAGCTCGATTCTCTCGACGCGATTGCCGTGACGCCGAGCGCAGCGGAGCGCGGCACGATTATTCACGATGTGCTCGGAACCTTCGCGGAACGATATCCGAAAGCAATCCCAGCTCACGCGCTGGAAGAGTTGCTCACGCTCGGCACGGATGCGTTTGCCGACATCGCCGAGGCTTATCCTGAACTCTATGCCGAATGGTGGCCGCGCTTCACACGGCTTGCCACCGAATTCGTGGTGTGGGAGCAGGCGCGCCGCCCCACGCTCGTCGATGTCTATGCAGAGCGCTCAGGATCGCTGTCGATCCCGCTGCCGGACGGATCAATCTTCACTCTGCGCGCCCGCGCCGACCGCATCGAGCATCGCCGCGACGGAGGCTTTGCCATTATCGATTTTAAGACCGGCCAGCCGCCAAGCGCGAAGGAGGTCTATGCCGGCTTCTCGCCGCAGCTCACGCTCGAAGCCGTGATGCTGATGAAGGGCGCCTTCAAGGGCCTGCCCAAGGCAAAGGACACACCGGATCTCATCTACATCCACACCACCGGCGGACGCGAGCCGATCAAACCGCGCGAGATCGGACCCTCGGGCAAGGAAACGCGCCCTGTCGCAGAGATCGTAGATGAACATCGCCGCCGCTTCGAGGGGATGATCGCGCGCTACGCCAAGGGCGAAGCCGCCTATCTCTCACGGCCCTTCCCGAAATATGCGCGCCGCTTCTCGGAATACGATCATCTGGCGCGCGTGAAGGAATGGTCGCTCGCGAGCGCCGGTGGCGGTGAGGGCTTCGAATGAGCACCGATCTCGTCATTCCGCAATACACCAAAGACGCGCAGCGCCGCGCGGCGAACCCGCGTGCCTCCGCCTGGGTGTCGGCCAATGCGGGCGCAGGAAAAACCAAGGTGCTCACGGATCGGGTGGTGCGCCTGCTGCTGAGCGGTTCGCTGCCGGGCCGAATCTTATGCCTCACCTTCACCAAGGCCGCTGCCGCCAACATGGCGATCCGGGTTTTCGAACGCTTGGGCCGCTGGGTAACGCTTGACGATGAAAGCCTCGTCCAGGAGCTGACGGAACTCGAAGGCGAGAAGCCGACCCGCAAACAGGTGAAGCTCGCGCGTACGCTGTTTGCCCGCGCGGTCGAAACGCCAGGCGGATTGAAGATCGACACGATCCACGCCTTCTGCGAGCGGCTTCTGCACCTCGTTCCCTTCGAGGCCAACGTGCCGGCGCGCTTTGCCGTGCTCGACGAGAGCCAGACGGACGAGATGCTGGCGCAGGCGACCTCCAACGTGATGGCCGATGCGGCGAGCGGCAATTTTCCACAACTGGCCGAGGCCCTCGACATCATCAGTGTCGATGCCGTGGGCGATGCGCTCGCCTCCGCGATCAACGCGGCCCTGAAATGCAAGACGTTCCTGCACGATCCAAACGGTCCCGCCCGGCTGCGCAAGGAACTCGGGCTCGGTTCGGATGCGACGCTTGAAACCATCGAGCGCATGATGCTGGAAGGCGGCCTCGAGCCAGAGAGCTGGCCTGCCATCGCCCAGGAACTTCTCGCCGGAAAATCGACCGACCAGAAGCGTGGCGCTTCCCTTATTGCCGCCGCCGAGGCCAGGGATCTTTCCGAGAAGCTGACGAAGTATCTCTCTGTCTTCCTCACGGATGGCGGCACGCCCCGCAAGGGCTCGGCGTTCCTTACCAAGGATGTGAGCGAGATTCTGAAAGACGAATTGCTGCGCGAGCAGGACCGCGTGTGCTCACTCATCGACAAGCGCAAGGCCGCCCGTGCCGCCGAGCGCACGATTGCGCTGTTCACGCTGGCGGCTGAAATACACACGCGAGTCGAGCAGGCGAAGATGCGCCTTGGCGCCCTCGACTTCCAGGACCTCATCGACAAGACCCTGGCGTTGCTTTCGCGCGGCGACACAGCCTGGGTGCTCTACAAGCTCGATCGCGGCATCGATCACGTGCTGATCGACGAAGCGCAGGATACGAACCCGGAGCAATGGGAGATCCTGCGCAAGATCACCGAAGATTTCACCGCAGGCGCGGGTGCTGCGGGCGGGCGTGTGCGCACGCTGTTCGCGGTGGGCGATCCCAAGCAGTCGATCTACGGCTTCCAAGGCGCCGCTCCGCAGGAATTCGAGACGACCCGGCGCAGCTGGTCGCAGAAGGTGAAGCAAGCCGAGCTCGCCTTCGAGGACGTGTCGCTCACCATGTCGTTCCGCTCGGGCAGAGCCGTGCTGTCGGCGGTGGATGCGACGTTTGCGGTCGACCGGCACTTCAAGGGTCTGTCCTTCGAAGACAAGGCGGTCGGCACCGTGCATGAGAGCGCGCGCCCGCATGCGCCCGGCCTCGTGGAGCTGTGGCCCGTCGAAACGCCTGCCGAGGAGGAAGAGCCCGAGGCCTGGGTGCTGCCCGTCGACGAACCCGAGCAGCAATCGCCCCCCGTGGTGGTGGCGCGCCGCATCGCGCAGGCGGTGAAATGCTGGACCACCAAGGGCGACGAGACGGGCCGCGTCTGGAGCGCCGGCGACGTGCTCGTGCTGGTGCGAAAGCGCGGCGCTGCCTTCGAGGCGGTGATCCGCGCGCTCAAGGAAGCAGGCGTGCCGGTGGCGGGCGCGGACCGGCTCAATATCGGCGAGCACATCGCTGTGCTCGATCTCGTGGCGGCAGGCCGCGCGGCGTTGCTGCCGGACGATGATCTCACGCTCGCAACGGCGCTGAAATCGCCGCTCGTGGGGCTGAACGACGACGATCTCATCCGCATAGCCGCCGATCGCGCCGATGAGGAATCGCTTCATGCGGCGCTGGTGCGCCACGCAGGCGCAGGTGACGCGAAGGCAAAGCGCGGATGCGAGGCACTGGCCGCGTGGCGCGAGCTTGCCAAGAATCATGGCCCCTTCGGGTTCTTCGCCACCTTGCTCGGCCCTCGCGGCGGGCGCTCGCTGCTCGTGGCGCGGTTGGGGAGCGAAGCGGGCGATGCCATCGACGCTTTTCTTTGCTTCGCGCATCAGTTCGAGATGACGGAAACGCCGTCCCTCACCTACTTCCTCAGCCGGTTCGAATCCGCCGATCACACCATCAAGCGCGACCTCGATTCCGTGAACGACGAAGTGCGCGTGATGACCGTGCACGGCGCCAAGGGCCTGGAAGCGTCCGTCGTGGTGCTCATCGATGGCTGCGAGGTTTTAGGCCGCGATCCGCCGCTGCTGCAGCTGCAGACGGGTTCGGGCGACAAAATCCCGGTCTGGGCGCCGGGCAAGAACTCCGATTCCAGCGCGATGTTTCAGGCCCGCGAGATCCTGCACGCCAAGGGTCACGAGGAGCACAACCGGCTGCTCTATGTGGCCATGACCCGCGCCAAGGACCGGCTGGTGATCGCGCCGTATCGGACGAACGGCAACGAGACGAAGCAGGAAGCCTGGTGCGAGATGATCCGCCACGGCCTCGTCGCCAAGGCCGGCGGCCTGGAACTCGACAAGGCACCCTATGGCCCGATCTCCGTGTGGCGCGAGGGCTCGCCTTTGGCGCGCACCCTTGCTGCCGAATCGGACATTCCGCCGCTCGATCCCATCGCCGTGCCGGACTGGCTGACCACGCCTGTGGCCCCTGAACCCGAACCCCTGCCGCCGATTCGCCCCTCCAGCGCGCTCGGCGCCGCCGATCGCATGACACGGCCGGGCGACGGACCTTACGCCTCCGAGGCGCGCCTGCGCGGCACCCTGGTCCATGCCCTGCTGGAGCGCCTGCCGGCTCTCTCGCCCGAGCACCGGGAGAACATGGCCGGCGCCTACATCAAGGCCCGGGCCCCGCGGCTCGCAGGCGACCTGCGGGAATCGATTCTGGACAACGCCCTCGCGGTTCTCGACCATCCGGACCTGAAGCCCTTGTTCGGCCTGGGCTCGCGGGCCGAGGCACCCATCGCCGGGCGTGTGCTGACGCCTCAGGGCGAACTCATGGTCTCGGGCCAGATCGACCGTCTCGCCGTGTTCGACACCGAGGTGCTGGTGGCCGACTTCAAGACCACGGCGCGCCCGCCCCGTCCCGGCCAGCCGCCACCGCGTTCCTACGTGGCGCAGCTCGCCCTCTACCGGATGCTGCTCGCCGAGATCTATCCAGGGAGGCAGATCCGCACCTTCCTGGTCTGGACCTCGGGTCCGGTGATCCACGAGCTCATGGAGCCGGAGCTGGAATCGGCACTTACCCTCATCAAAGCGGCGTGAGCGCCGGCGCCCTCGCTTGATTCCCGACAGGCCGGTTCTTACCTTGGCCCTATAGCCGAGCGGCTCGGACCTGAGTCGCGCTTCAAATGTCAAAGGTGATGTGATGGCGACCGTAAAGGTGACCGACGCAAACTTCGCGCAGGACGTCCTGCAATCCTCCGAGCCCGTCGTGGTCGATTTCTGGGCCGAGTGGTGCGGTCCCTGCCGCATGATCGGCCCGGCTCTCGAGGAGATTTCCGACGAGATGGCCGGCAAGGTGAAGATCGCCAAGCTCAACGTGGACGAGAACCCGCAGATCTCGTCCCAGCTCGGCATCCGGTCGATCCCAGCGCTCATGATGTTCAAGGACGGCAAAGTCGTCGCCCAGAAGGTCGGCGCCGCCCCCAAGGGCGAGCTCTCCCGCTGGATCCAGGCCTCGGCCTGATCGGCTGAGACAATCTGAAAATGACTAAAGGGGCCGAAAGGCCCCTTCTCTTTTGTCCCGCTTGGGACTCAAAGCCCCTCGGCATTGCCTGGAACGATCCTGATGATGCGGGAGCGGACCACCCCGTCGCTGGCGTTTCTCACGACGATCGCGCCGTCTTCCTTCGTCAGTGAGGAGCGGCTGTTCTGAAGGCCCCCATCCCAATCGAGCCTGTAGACATCTCCTTCGATTTGCCATGCTCCAGTCTGGATCTTGCCGCTCGGGAAGCGGGCGACCGCCCGGCCATCCGGCTCGAAGTAGAAGGCCACCTCACCGGCTCCATGAGGTGATCCGTCCGTTAGTCGATGGTAGACGGTGGCTCCGCGAATGAGGCCGTCGATCTGCTCTGCGTTCATTGAGGTCTGCTCCTTTGGCGTCATGCGCCTTCATAGGGAGCAGCAGATGCAGACCGATAGACGGATGGCGCCGATGATGTGTATAGGCTTGAGCCTATGATCCACCCTCTTGAGCCACGTCTGCTTCAGGCGTTTCTTGCCATCTACAGAACACGAACTGTGACGGCTGCAGCTGAAGCACTGCAGGTGTCTCAGCCCACGATGAGCGGGCACCTCCGGCGGTTGCGGGATCACTTCAGAGATAGTCTCTTTGTGCGCGGCCCATCGGAGCTGCTGCCGACGCCCCGGGCCGACAGCATCAAACCCATTGCCGAGCGAATTCTTGCGGATCTGGCGATCTTGAGCGCAGAGACCCATGTTTGGGATCCTTCAACATCCGATCGGCGCTTCCGCATCGTGGCAAGCGTGTACGCACAAACCGTCATCCTGCCTCGTCTCGATCTTATCCTGCGGACCCAAGCCCCGGGCATCCGCATCGCCATTGAAGAGCCTGGAGGAGCGAGCGATCCCGATGCCATCGATTTAGCTTTCTGGCCGCTCCATGCAGTGCCGCTCCATCATCGCATGCAGATCTTGTTCAGCGACCGGCTCGTCTGCCTTCACAATCCCCTAGCCGGCCATCCTGACGGACGCATGGATCTCGGCATGTTTTGTTCGCTTGAACACGTGCTCCTCGCGCCCGCTCCCTCTCCGCTTCATGACGCGGTCGACAAGGCATTGTCCAAGCTCAGCCGGAGGCGCCGTGTAGGGCTCACGATTTCGCAGCCCGGCAGTATCGGGCAATTGGTGCAAAACACAGAGCGCCTTGCGATCCTTCCCGGGCGGCTTGCCGCCTTGCTGTCAGGAAAAGACTTGCGTGTTTCTGCACTCCCGGTCGACATCGAGCCGTTTCAGCTCGTGATGAGCTGGCCGCCATCCCTTCACGGCGATCCTGGTCATCGCTGGTTTCGTGGAAAAGTTCTCTCCGCGACTAAGACGCTGCCGTAAGCACCATTTCAGGCAGGGCTGAAGCAGCCCATCGTGGGCGATCTCATGCCGAATGAGTGCGGGTCATTCCGGCAGCGTCCCGTTTGCCGCCAGCACCTCGCCGGCCAGATACAGCGAGCCGCAGATCAGCACGCGCGGCGGGCGATCCCAGACGTAGTTGTGGAGCGAGGCGAGCGCGGATTCGACGCTGGACGCAATCGAGGTGGTGAGCCCGACGCTTGCCGCAATGGTCGCGACTTCCTCGGCCGGGCGCGCGGCGATCTGGCCGGAAATCGGCACCGCGATCACCTCCCTGGCCAGCCCTGAAAAATTCTTGAAGAAGGCTGCCGAATCCTTGGTGCCGAGCATGCCGGCGATCAGCACCAGGGGCGCGTCCGAGCGCTCGCTCTGGTCGGCCATGGCGGCGGCGAGCACCCGGCCGCCATCCTGGTTGTGGCCGCCGTCGAGCCAGATTTCGCAGTCTTTAGGGGCGATCTCCGGCAGGCGGCCCCGGTTGAGGCGCTGCAGGCGGCCCGGCCATTCGGCGCGGGTGAGGCCCGCCTCGAAAGCCTGGGCCTCAAACTGCTCGAAGCCCGCTGCGCGCAGAGCAGCGATGGCTGTGCCGGCATTGACGAACTGATGGCGTCCGATGAGTTTTGGCCGCGGCAGGTCGAGGAGGCCTTTCTCGTCCTGGTAGACGAGGCGCCCGCCCTCCTCATGGACGGAGAAATCCTGCTGGCCGACGAGAAGCGGCGCGGCGCCGATGCGCTCGGCCTCGTCGCGCAGGGTCTGGTCGGCCTCCTGGTAATCCTGCGGCGCGATCACCGCCGGGCAGCCGCGCTTGAAGATGCCGGCCTTCTCTCCGGCAATGGCTTTAAGCGTCGTGCCGAGATACTCCGCGTGGTCGTGCCCGATGGGCGTGACCACGGCCGCGGCCGGCCTGTCGATGACGTTGGTGGCGTCGAAGCGGCCGCCGAGGCCTACTTCCAGCAGCAGCACGTCCGCGGGCTCTTCGGAGAAGATGAGCAGGGCAGCCGCAGTCGTGATCTCGAACACGGTGATCGGCTCGCCGGCATTGACCGCCTCGCAGCGGCGGAAGGCCTCGACGAGCCGGTCCTCGGTTACATAACGCCCTCCGCCGATGCGCCCGATCCGGATGCGCTCATGGAATCGCACGAGGTGGGGCGAGGTATGGACGTGGACGGCCAGCCCCGCGCTCTCCAGGATCGCCCGCATGAACGCGATGGTCGAGCCCTTGCCGTTGGTGCCCGCCACATGGATCACCGGCGGCAGGCGGCGCTCAGGATGTCCGAGACGGGCGAGCAGCCGCTGGATGCGCCCGAGCGACAGGTCGATGGCTTTGGGGTGCAGGGCGAGAAAGCGCGCAATCAGCGCATCGGAGGATTCCATTGCCCTGCTCCAAGCATGATCTGAAAAAGTGAGACCCGGTTTTTCAACAAGATCATGCGACAATAAAAAGTTACTCGGCCGCAACCGCAACGGCGGTCGTGCCCGGCGAAGCCACCGGTGCCTTGGTGAAGAGACGCGACAGGCGCGCAACGGTCGATTTCAGGTCGTGACGGTGCACGACCGCATCCACCATGCCGTGCTCCTTCAGGTATTCCGCGCGCTGGAAGCCGTCGGGCAGCTTCTCGCGGATGGTCTGCTCGATCACGCGCGGGCCGGCAAAGCCGATGAGCGCGCCGGGCTCGGCGAGATGCACGTCGCCGAGCATCGCATAGGATGCCGTCACGCCGCCCGTAGTCGGGTTCGTGAGCACGACGATGTAGGGCAGCTTGGCCTCGCGCAGGCGGCGGATCGCCACCGTGGTGCGGGGCATCTGCATGAGGGAGAGAATGCCCTCCTGCATGCGCGCGCCACCGGAGCCGGCGAAGAGCACGAAAGGAGTCTTCTTGTCGAGGGCCGTCTCGGCGCCCTTGATGAAGGCCTCGCCGGCCGCCATGCCGAGCGAGCCGCCCATGAAGCCGAAATCCTGCACCGCGAGGGTCATCGGCAGGTCCTCGACCCGGCCGAAGCCGACCTTGAACGCGTCCTGCTGGCCGGTCTTGGCGCGAGCGTCTTTCAGACGGTCTATATACTTCTTCTCATCGCGGAACTTCAGGGGATCGACGGCCACTTCGGGCAGCGCCACGTCGAGCCAGGTGGCGCCGTCGAACATGAGCTGCAGGCGCTGGGTGGCGGAGATGCGCATGTGGTGGTTGGAGCCGGGGATCACCCACTGGTTCGCCTCCACATCCTTGTGGAAGACCACCTGCCCGGTTTCCGGGCACTTGATCCAGAGATTGTCCGGCGTCTCGCGCTTGTTGAAGAGCGTCTTGATCTTCGGACGGACCACTTCGGAAATCCAGTTCATCGCTTTACCTTCCTGTCAGCATCTCGGAAGCCCTCATCCTGAGGAGGCCGTCGGCCGTCTCAAGGTCCCGGACTTGTCCGGGCATCAGGGTGTCTCCTGTGCTCTCTGGACCCTCCTTCGAGATGCAGCTGCGCTGCTCCTCAGGATGAGGGCCCTTGCTGTATGTATTAGGCCGCCGCGCGTTTTGCCACCGAGCGCACGCCTTCGCTCAATTCCTTCACCAGCTTCGTGACCGCCTCGACGGATCCTGCCGTTGCGCGATCCTCAGAATCGAGGGTGCCTCTCAGCGCATCGATCAGAGCCGAGCCCACCACGACACCGTCGGCGCCTTGGGCCACCGCCGCCGCGTGCGCCCCGCTCTTGACGCCGAAGCCCACCACCACCGGCAGAGGGGTGTGGCGCTTGATCCGCTCGACGGCCGTAGCGACCTTGCCGAAATCGGGCGTCGCCGCGCCGGTGATGCCGGTGATCGACACGTAGTAGACGAAGCCCGCCGTATTCTGGAGAACCGCCGGCAGGCGCTTGTCGTCCGTGGTCGGGGTGGCCAGCCGAATGAAGGCGAGACCTGCCTTGAGCGCCGGCAGGCACAGCTCGTCGTCCTCCTCCGGCGGCAGGTCGACCACGATCAGCCCATCGACGCCGGCCTCCTTGGCATCCACCAGGAAACGGTCGACGCCATAGACGTAGATCGGGTTGAAATAGCCCATGAGGATCACGGGCGTGTCCCGGTCCTCGGCCCGGAAACGGCGGATGAGGTCGAGGGTCTTGACCGTGTCCTGGCCTACTTTCAGCGCCCGCAGGCCGGCTGCCTGGATCGCCGGGCCATCGGCCATGGGATCGGTGAAGGGCAGTCCGAACTCGACGATGTCGGCTCCGGCCTTCGGCAGGTTCTTGAGGATTTCGAGCGAGGTCTCGGGATCCGGATCGCCCGCCATCACATAGGTGACGAGAGCGGCGCGGCCTTCCTGGCGGCACTTCTGGAAACGGGCTTCGATGCGTTGGGTCATGGGCTGCGTCTTTAGCATGAGAGGGAGCCGGGATGAAACCTGTTCAACGCCCAGCCTCCGAAGGGAAACGTCCTGCGTCATGGCCGGGCTTGTCCCGGCCATCCACGTCTTCAACCGCTGCAAAGACGTGGATGCCCGCAACAAGTGCGGGCATGACGGAAGGGTCTCAGACGATTTTTTCCTGCAGATGCTCGGCGATCTGGAACAGGTCCTTGTCGCCGCGACCTGAGATGTTGACCACCATCAGGTGATCCTTGGGCTTCTGCGGCGCGAGCTCGGCCACCTTGGCGAGCGCATGGGCGGGCTCCAGCGCCGGCAGGATGCCCTCCAAACGCGAGCAGAGCTGGAAGGCTTCCAATGCCTCGTCATCGGTGGCGGAGATGTACTGCACCCGGCCCACCTCGTGCAGCCAGGCATGCTCCGGGCCGATGCCCGGATAGTCGAGGCCGGCCGAGATGGAATGGGCGTCCGCGATCTGGCCGTCCTGGTTCATGAGCAGATAGGTGCGGTTGCCGTGCAGCACACCCGGACGGCCGCCGGAGAGCGAGGCGGCATGGAGGTTCGACAGGCCGTGGCCCGCCGCCTCGACGCCGTAGATCTCCACGTCCTTGTCGTCGAGGAACGGATGGAACAGCCCGATGGCGTTGGAGCCGCCGCCGATGCAGGCGACGAGCGAATCCGGCAGGCGGCCTTCCGCCTGCATCATCTGCTCGCGGGTCTCGGTGCCGATCACGCACTGGAAGTCGCGCACCATGGCCGGATACGGGTGCGGACCCGCCACCGTGCCGATGCAGTAGAAGGTGTTCTCGACATTGGTGACCCAGTCGCGCAACGCCTCGTTCATGGCGTCCTTCAAGGTGCGAGTGCCCGACTGCACCGGCACCACCTTGGCGCCGAGCATGTTCATGCGGAACACGTTGGGCTTCTGCCGCTCCACGTCGACCGCGCCCATATAGACGATGCATTCCAGGCCGAAGCGCGCGCAGAGAGTCGCGGTGGCAACCCCGTGCTGGCCGGCGCCGGTCTCGGCGATGATGCGTTTCTTGCCCATGCGGCGGGCGAGAAGGATCTGGCCCAGCACGTTGTTCACCTTGTGGGCGCCGGTATGGTTCAGCTCTTCGCGCTTGAAGTAGATTTTTGCTCCACCAAGATGCTCGGTCATGCGCTCGGCGAAATAGAGCGGGCTCGGACGGCCGATATAATGCGTGGAGAAATACGCCATGTCGGCATGGAAGGCCGGATCGTTCCTCGCATCCTCGTAGGCCTTTTCCAGCTCGAGGATGTTCGGCATCAGGGTCTCGGCGACGAAGCGGCCGCCGAACTGGCCGAAATGTCCGCGCTCGTCGGGACCGGTGCGGAAGGAATTGGGTTGGGCTTGAGCTGACACGGCCTGTCCTGCCTTGAAGATGAGAAGCGCGCCCGGAAAGAACGCACCGTCCTGTTCTAGTGTCTAGTGACGGGCAGCAGCGAATGCTGTCCGGGCGGCCCTGATGAAGGCCTCGATTTTGGCCGGATCCTTGAGACCCGGTCCGACTTCCACCCCAGACGACACGTCGACGGCCTGCGCCTTCGTGAGCCGGATCGCCTCCGCCACGTTGTCGGGGTTGAGCCCTCCTGACAGCATGAAGGAAACCTTGGGGTCAAGCCCGTTCAGCAGCCGCCAGTCGAAGGGAACCCCGTTGCCGCCGGGAAGCGCGTCCGCTGTGCGGGGCGGCTTGGCATCGAGCAGGATGTGGTCGGCGCCGGCGTAAGAGGTGAGAGCCTGCAGATCGGAAGGCTCCGCGATGCCGAGCGCCTTCATGACCGGCCGCTTGACCATGGAGCGGATCTCGGCCACGCGCTCAGGTGTCTCGCTTCCATGCAGCTGGATCAGGTCGGGGTCGATGGCCTCGACAGCCTGGGCGATGTCCTCATCGATGGGATCGAGCAGAAGCACCACCCGTTGGGTTCGGCCCCTTGCCTGCAGGGAGAGCTTGTGGCCGAGATCGAGACTGACGTGACGCGGGCTCTTGGAGATCCGCACGAAGCCGACCATGTCCGCGCCTGCGTGCAGGGCGACATCGACGGTCTCGGGCGTGGAGAGCCCGCAGATTTTCACCAGGTTGTCCATGAGGGGCTTTTACACCGCTTTTGCCAGCGAGCGCCACACCAGCATCGCCGCAGCCAGATCCTCCAGCGCCGCGCCCACGGACTTGAAGGCGGTGATCACGGCAGGCCCGCGATGAGGGGCGCTGCGGCACAAATCCGTCAGGGTGCCGCGAATGTGATCGTCCATGATGGCGCCCCGGTGCAGGGCCACCGCAACGTCGCCGCCCTCGGACTTGGCCGCCAGGGTGTCGATATACACCTGAGCCCGGCGCAGGGCCTCGTCATCGGCCTCGCGCATCTTGAGATTGAAGGCGCCTACGAGGTCGAGATGCGCGCCCTCCTTGAGCCAGGCACCCTTGACGACGGGCGCGGTTGAGAGCGTCGCGCAGGAGACGAGGTCGGCCCCACGCACGGCAGCCTCCAGGTCGGTCACGGCAGTGACGGGCAGGCCCTCGGCCCGGAGTTCCGCCGCGAGGGTCTCGGCCTTCTCGGGCCGGTGGTTCCAGAGCGCCACCTCGCGGATCGGCCGCTGGCTCATATGGGCGCGGATGAGGAAAGGGGCTAGCGCGCCCGCCCCGACCATCACCATGCGGCTTGCATCCTCACGGGCGAGAGTGCGGGCCGCCAGTGCCGAGGCAGCCGCGGTGCGCCAGACGGTGAGACGCGCACCGTCGAGAACAGAGATCGGCTCGCCCGTGGCACCATCCATCAGCAGGTAGGAGCCCATGACGCTGGGCACACTCTTAGTGCCATTCTCCGGAAAGACCGTGACGATCTTCACGCCGAGGAAGCCGCCCTGCATCGCGGGTCCGGTCCAGGACGGCATGAGCAGGAGCGTGCCGTGGGCGCCCGGACGCTCGATCTCGTGGTGATGCCGGACCGGCGCCACCATGTCGCCGCGAAAGGCCTCGGCCAGGGCATCGATCAGGGCTGGAAAGGTGAGAACCCGATCGATCTCGGCAGAGGTTATAACGCGCATGGAATGGTCTTAGATGCTTCGGGCCTGGGCGGGAATGGTGGCCGGCAGGTTCGTGTTCGAGGGCGTCTGCGCCTTCAGGCGCTCGGTCTCGTAGCGCAGCTGACGCGTCTCGCGCCTGAGCCGGCGGCGCGACTTGCGGTATTTTCCTTGCGCGAGCCAGCTCGCCATGCCGCCGATCAGGACGCCCAGCATCACGGCCGCGAAGATGACGGCGAACAGCGGCAGCTGGAACGCGAATTCCGGCGCTTCTTGCGAGAACGGGTCGAGGGACAGGGTCACCGGAGCCCGGTTCGCCACGGCGAGCAGGACGATCAGGATGGCGACCGGCAGGAGAATGAGCGCCTTCAGAAAGCGAATCACGAACACCTCTCGAGGTTTATTGGGCAGCCGCCGCCTTCATGACCTTCGGAGCCGGGGCATTGAGACGCTGGCGCATTTCCTTGCCCGTCTTGAAGACCGGGACGACCTTTTCGGAAATGGAAACGGATTCGCCCGTGCGCGGGTTGCGGCCCGTGCGGGCATCGCGCTTCTTGACCGAGAAGGCGCCAAAACCGCGCAGCTCGACCCGGTCGCCCCGGGCCAGTGCATCCCCGATGGTGTCGAGGATCGCATTCACGATCTTCTCCACGTCGCGCTGGTAGAGATGCGGGTTCTGCTCAGCGATCTTGAGCACGAGTTCGGATTTTATCATGGATGAGCTATATCTTTGACGTTGCTTTATTTTTCCAAAGGTTGCCAGACAGCCAGGAGGCCGTCAAGCCGCGCGATCTCCGCCTGCGCGGATATCCGGCGCATGGCCTCAGCCACCCGCTCGAAGCCGAAGAGATCGGCCGCAGTCGCGCTCATGGCGAAGATCGAGATGTCCCGATCCGAACTCGGCTCCCAATCGCGAATCGGCAGATC
Source organism: Microvirga sp. CF3062 (assembly GCF_036314045.1). Classification (NCBI taxonomy): domain Bacteria; kingdom Pseudomonadati; phylum Pseudomonadota; class Alphaproteobacteria; order Hyphomicrobiales; family Methylobacteriaceae; genus Microvirga; species Microvirga sp. CF3062. The sequence continues at coordinate 206,769 of NZ_JAYGGN010000003.1, read as the reverse complement.
CTTGGCCACGCCCTTCTCCTGCTCGAGCCAGGCCACCGCGTCACGCTCGCTGCCGATCTTGTCGACGAGCTTGAGGGGCACGGCCTGACGGCCGCTGAAGATCTGACCGGTGGACGCGGTGGAGAGTTCACCCTCGTTCAGGCGGCGGCGCTCGCGCACCAGATTCTTGAACCAGTCATAGGTGTCGTTGACCACCGCCTGCATGGCAGCCCGCGCCTCCGGGGAGGTCGGGGTGAACGGGTTCGGCTCGGCTTTCAGCGGTGCGGATTTGACCGCCTCCACCTTCACGCCGATCTGGCCCATGAGACCCGTGAGATCGGGATACTGGAACAGCACGCCGATGGAGCCCACGATGGAGGTCTCGCGGGCCACGATGTAGTCGGTGGCCATCGCCGTGATATAGCCGCCGGAGGCGGCCGTTCCGTCCACGAAGGTGACGACCGGCTTCTTCTCGGAGAGCCTTCTGATATTGCGGAAGAGCTCTTCTGATCCCGTCGTGGTGCCGCCGGGGCTGTTGATGGAGATCACCACTCCGGAGACCGTGCTCGATTCGCCCACCCGCCGCATCAGGTCCGCAAGGCGCTGGTTGCCGGTGATCACCCCGTCGATGGAGATGCGGGCGATCTGGTTCTGGATTCCCCCATAGCCGGCCCGGTCGGCGGCGGCATAGCCGATGGCCGCAACGGCGGCGATCAGCCCTGAGAATCCCGCCACCCGCCAGAAGGAGAGCTTGCGGCGCAGGCGGCGGCGGTCGGCAATGGCTTCGGCATCGATGGACATCGGTTCGTCTCTCGAAATCGTCCCGGACTGGGTTCGCACTGGGTGCGAGGGGGAGCACCCTATTGCGAAGCCAGATAGGGCGGCAAGACAGGGGGCCAACAAAAAACCCGCGCGATCTCTCGCGCGGGTTCCTTCAAATGAAAATCCCCGGGCCGAGGGCCCGGGGATCCATCAAGCTCTTGCGAACTCGATTACTTCTTGTCCTTGGCCTTGAGGGCGGCGCCGAGGATGTCGCCGAGCGACGCACCCGAGTCGGCCGAGCCGTACTGAGCCATGGCTTCCTTCTCCTCAGCGACCTCGAGGGCCTTGATGGAGACGGTGACGCGGCGGGCCTTGCGGTCGAACTGCGTGACGCGGGCATCGAGCTTCTCGCCGGCGGCGAAGCGCTCGGGGCGCTGGTCGGCGCGGTCACGAGCGAGCTCGTTACGCTTGATGAAGGTGGAGAGGTCGGTGTCGACGATCTTCACTTCCAGGCCGCCATCCTTCACCTCGAGAACCTCGCAGGTGACGATCTGGCCCTTCTTGATCTCGCCGGCTTCGGCGAAGGGGTCGCCCGCAAGCTGCTTGATGCCGAGGGAGATGCGCTCCTTCTCGACGTCCACGTCGAGAACCTGAGCGCGCACGACGTCGCCCTTCTTGAAGTCGTCGATGACCTGCTCGCCCGGACGGTTCCAGTCGAGATCCGAGAGGTGGACCATGCCGTCGACGTCGTTCTCGAGACCGATGAACAAGCCGAACTCGGTCTTGTTCTTGACCTCGCCCTCGACCTCGGTGCCGACAGGGTGCTTCTCGGCGAAGGCCTCCCACGGGTTCTGGAGCGTCTGCTTCAGGCCCAGCGAGATGCGGCGCTTCACCTGATCGACCTCGAGGATCACGACCTCAACCTCCTGCGAGGTGGAGATGATCTTGCCCGGGTGGACGTTCTTCTTCGTCCAGGACATCTCGGAGACGTGGATCAGGCCTTCGATGCCGGGCTCGAGCTCAACGAACGCACCGTAATCGGTGATGTTCGTGACGCGGCCCTTCAGCTTCGCCTGAACCGGGTAGCGGGCGGCGATGCCCTCCCACGGATCAGCGAGCAGCTGCTTGATGCCCAGCGAGATGCGGTGCGTCTCGTGGTTGATCTTGATGATCTTCACCTTCACCGTCTGGCCGATGGTTACGACCTCGGACGGATGGTTGACGCGGCGCCATGCCATGTCGGTGACGTGTAGCAGGCCGTCGATGCCGCCGAGATCAACGAACGCACCGTACTCGGTGATGTTCTTGACCACGCCGTCGATGACCTGACCCTCTTCGAGGTTCGCCACGAGCTCGGAACGCTGCTCAGCGCGGCTCTCTTCGAGGACCGTGCGGCGCGACACGACGATGTTGCCGCGGCGGCGATCCATCTTGAGGATCTGGAACGGCTGGGACACGCCCATGAGCGGGGTGACGTCGCGCACGGGGCGGATGTCGACCTGGGAGCGCGGCAGGAACGCCACTGCGCCGTCGAGGTCGACGGTGTAGCCGCCCTTCACCTGGTTGAAGATGGTGCCGTTGACGCGCTCCTGGGCCTCGAAGGCCTTCTCGAGCTTCACCCACGACTCTTCGCGGCGGGCCTTGTCACGGGAGATGACGGCCTCGCCCAGGGCATTCTCGATGCGCTCGACATAGACCTCGACCTCGTCGCCGACGACCACGGTCTGGTCGCGGTTCGGGCCGGCAAATTCTTTCAGGGCGACGCGACCTTCGGTCTTGGCGCCGATATCGATGACCGCGACGTCTTTCTCGATCGCGACCACCTTGCCCTTCACGACCGAGCCTTCGCTGATCTCGTTCGTGCGGAAGGATTCTTCGAGCAGGGCCGCGAAATCTTCACGGCTCGGCTGTTGCAAAGCTGCAGACATAGGTTCTCCTGAATGGCCCTCGTTCAAGGGGCAACGCCGGCGGCTCGTGTTAACGGGCCGTTTCCAGCCGCCGCTGCCTGAGACGCCCCTTCAGGGCCATGTCCCGGGCATGCTGCTCTATCGAGCAGGCCGGCGTATCATCGACGGATGGAAACGCTTGTCCGACAGGATATTTTCGGAGCACCGCGAGGGCGCGGAACACGCACCCTGACAATTGAAACCGTCACTGTCCTGTCGGATGGGGGATCTCTTAACCCAATTGCCCCCGGATCACAAGAGTTTCAGGCTTTCGAGCCTGTGGCGGCCTTCAGCCCGGCCATTCCCCGCGCCGGGCCTGGGCCACGGCCCATTCCAGCGCCTGATCGAGCCGGTCGTTACCCCAGAACATCTCGCCGTCCTCGGCGAAGAAGGTGGGCGCGCCGAAGAGGCCCCGCGACTGCACCTCCTCGCCCATCCGGCGCAGGCGCATCTTGTTGGTCTCAGCCCCCGCCTCTACCAGGACGGCCTCGGCGTCCAGGTTCAGGGCGGTCAGGATGTCGGTGACGACCTGCGGGTCGGCGATATCGCGCCCTTGCGCAAACTGCGCCGTATAAACGGCCCGGGTGAAGGCCGGGGTCCAGCCCCGGTCGGAGCCGAGAAGCGCGACCCGCGCGGCCAGGAGCCCGTTCTGCGGGAAGGTTTGGGGCCGGTAGAAGGGCAGCCCGAGGCGCGCCGTCTCCCGCTCCATGTCGCGCCACATGTAGCGGCCCTTGGCCGGATAGAGGCTGAAGGGCGAGTTGTCCCAGCCTTGCGCCTTGAAGATCGGCCCGAGTAGGAACGGCCGCCAGACGAGTTCCACGCCCGCAGCTTCCGCCGCCGCTTCGATGCGCATGGCGGCGAGATAGGAATAGGTCGAGGCGAATTCGTACCAGAATTCGAGAACCGGCCGACGGTGCATGGGCGTCCCTCGCGACCAGAAAACCTAGAGGAGCTAGGCCAACTCCCGAACCGGCCATCCGCTCCGCATGAAGGCCTAGTCCATTCCGCTAGGTTACGGCAGCCTTTGGCTTTCCGGGCAGGATTGCAGCGCGGGCATGGCGGCTCGAGAATTGCCCGTTGCACTCAAAAGCCTTCCCGGCTAAGCCGCCAGCACCCTTTCTCTCTGGAACCTTTGCCATGGCCGATAAGCGCGTGAACAAGGTCGTGCTCGCCTATTCGGGCGGCCTCGACACCTCCATCATCCTCAAGTGGCTGCAGACCACCTATGGCTGCGAGGTGGTGACGTTCACCGCCGATCTCGGCCAGGGCGAGGAGCTGGAGCCAGCCCGCAAGAAGGCCGAACTGCTCGGCATCAAGCCGGAAAACATCTTCATCGAGGACCTTCGCGACGAGTTCGTGCGCGATTACGTGTTCCCGATGTTCCGGGCCAATGCCCAGTACGAGGGCCTCTACCTGCTCGGCACCTCCATCGCCCGGCCGCTGATCGCCAAGAAGCAGATCGAGATCGCCGAGAGGGTGGGGGCGGACGCCGTTTCCCACGGGGCTACCGGCAAGGGCAACGACCAGGTGCGCTTCGAGCTCGGCTACTATGCCTTGAAGCCCGACGTCACCGTGATCGCCCCCTGGCGCGAATGGGACCTGCGCTCCCGCGAGCAGCTCATCGCGTTTGCTGAAGCCCACCAGATCCCGATCGCCAAGGACAAGCGCGGCGAAGCGCCCTTCTCCGTCGACGCCAACCTCCTGCACGCCTCCTCCGAGGGCAAGGTGCTGGAGGATCCGGCCATGGAAGTGCCGGACTACGTCTATTCGCGCACCGACGGCCCTGAATCCGCGCCCGACAAGCCGACCGTGATCAAGATCGAGTTCCTGAAAGGTGACCCGGTCGCCATCGACGGCAGGAAGATGGGTCCGGCCGATCTCCTGGCGAAGCTCAACGAACTCGGCAAGATCAATGGCATCGGCCGCCTCGATCTCGTCGAGAACCGCTTCGTCGGCATGAAGAGCCGCGGCATGTACGAGACCCCAGGCGGCACGATCCTGCATCTCGCCCATCGCGGCATCGAGTCGATCACGTTGGATCGCGGCGCGGCGCATCTGAAGGACGAGCTTATGCCGAAATACGCCGAGCTCATCTATAACGGCTTCTGGTTCGCGCCTGAGCGCGAGATGCTTCAAGTTATGATCGACAAGTCCCAGGAATTCGTCACCGGCGAAGTGACGCTGAAGCTCTACAAGGGCGGCGTCCACCTCATCGGCCGCCAGAGCCCCTACACCCTCTACGACCAGGACCTCGTCACCTTCGAGGAAGGCGCCGTCGCCTACGACCACCGCGACGCCGCGGGCTTCATCAAGCTCAACGCATTGCGGCTGCGGACCTTGGCTCAGCGGAAGAAGAAGCTGGGGCTGTAACCTACTTCACATCTCCCCTCTCCTATGGGGAGACGCTCCAAGATAAGGCTCAGACATTCGATGAACCCTCAGGCACTTAACAGCGTTCCTTATTTGTGCTAGTTTGAATTCGATATGGTGCGCTTTATCGTTCAAATACCTGAGTGGTTCCCAACCCGGAAGGCTGCTCAGGTAACAGCTTTCTTTGCTGATAAGGCTGGCGGAGAGATCAATGTTCTCCGGGCAACGAAGCTTGTCTATTTAGCTGATCGTTTGAGTATGGATCGGCGCCTCCATCCCATCACAGGCGACAACTTCGTTTCTATGCCATTTGGCCCTGTGAATACTTACACCCTCAGGTACATGAACGGCGAGGCTGCTAATCGGCAGGAAATCTGGGGCGAGTTCATTGGTGAGAGGCGGGATTATGAGATCCCCCTTGCACACCCTATAACACTCGATGATCTTGATGAACTGAGTCGCTCAGATCTAAAAATCCTTGAAGAAACTTGGGAAACCTTCAAAGACATTGATAAATATGATCTAGCAGAGTGGACCCACAAGTTCTGTCCAGAGTGGCGCAATCCTCACGGCTCCTCAATCCCTATTGACTTTGCAACAGTCTATAAACGTCTTGGTAAAGAGGACCCAATTGAATTGGCTGAAGAAATTCAGGCCGAAAGAAGCCTCGTCCTGGAGCTTGCGGGGCAGCATTGACTTTCGTTCCCTATCGGTCAGCTGGACTTCTCATCCCTTACAATAATGTGCTGCATCTATTTGCAGTCCTAAATGATCCTGATCAGGATAAGATGTGTCTTACAGTGATGGTCACTTCCATCAAAAAAGACAAACCTTACGATCCAGCATGCGTCTTGAATGTTGGCGATCACGAGTTCATTCGCCATCCAAGCTATATGTTGTATCGCATGGCGAACACTGTGTTCGCGCCTCATGTTTCTAATATGGTTGCGCAGAATTATTACATTGTCAGAGCAGATATTCAGCAATCAGTATTAGAGAGAATCAGTGCGGGACTCTATGCTTCAGATAATACTACTGGTGTAGTCATGAAGTACGCAAAGAGTGTCGGAATCTAACAGATTAGCTGACACAATCCACTCTCACTCAGCAACTACTATAACGGCTCACGGTTCGGCGCGTCGCCTTCATCGCTCAGCGGAATATTCATCACGCACACGACCCCGGTGGGTTCGTAGGTCAGCCGGACGTTGCCGCCTACGTCGGTTGCGAGGCTGCGCTCGATCAGGCGTGTACCAAACCCCCTCCGGGTCGGCGGTGAAACCGGCGGGCCGTCCCGCTCCTGCCAGCGCAGTTCCAGATGCGGAACGTGATCTGATATGACCATCCAAGTGATGAAGACGCATCCGGACGGGACCGAGAGCGCTCCGTATTTGACCGCATTTGTCGCCAGTTCGTGGATCGCCATGGCAATGGCGAGAGCCGTTCTCGGGATCAGGCGAAGGCGCGGTCCCTCGATCTCGAAATGCTTCGTCTTCTGCCGGAGATAGGGCTCGACCACCTCGTTGATGATCTCGCGAAGCTCCGCCCCCTCCCAATTTTCACGGGTGAGAACGTCATGGGCCCGCGCCAGGGCGAACAGGCGATCCTCGAAGGCCTGCACCTTGGGACGGTTCTCCTCGCTCATCTGCTTCAGGCTTTGCGAGGCCATCGACTGGACGATGGTGAGCGTGTTCTTCACCCGGTGGTTCAGCTCGTTGATGAGAAGCTCGCGATGCTCCTCCACCTGCTTGCGGTCGGTGATGTCGAGCACCGAGCCGACATAGCCGAGGAAGGTGCCGTCCTCGCTGAAGCGCGGAGCGGCGGCATCGATGGCCCAGCGATAGGTGCCATCGGCCCGGCGCAATCGGTATTCCACACGGAATGGCCCCTTCTCGGCATTGGACGTGCGAAACACTTCGCCCGACCAGCCGCTGTCGTCCGGATGGACGGCGTCGAGCCAGCCAAAGCCCAGCCCGGTTTCCGGCGTCTGGCCCGTAAACTCGTACCAGGAGCGGGACAGATAGGTGCAGCTGCCGTCCGCCTCCGTCACCCACACCATGACGGGAGCGTTGTCGGCGAGATTGCGGAAGCGCGCCTCGCTCTCGCGCACGCTCTCCTCGGCTTGCACGCGCTCGGTGACGTCGTAGCCTTCGGCGAAGATGCCGCTGACCTGCCCGTCCCGGTCGGTGACGGGCTGGTACACAAGGTCTACGAAGCGTTCCTCGACGGGACTCCCCGGCTGCCGTTGAAGTCCGACGCGAAGGTTCCGCCCGACGAATGGCTTTCCGCTCGCGTAGACCTCGTCGAGCAGCTCAAAAAATCCCTGGCCCGCGATCTCGGGCAAGGCTTCGCGTGCGGGCTTGCCAAGAATGTCGCGGCGGTGACCCACCAGCTGAAGGTAAGCATCGTTCACCAGCTCGAACACGTGTTCGCGTCCGCGCAGCATGGCCATGAAACCCGGGGCCTGCTTGAAGAGTTCGCGAAGACGGTCCTGCTCCGCTTTCAGGGCCGCGCGCAGTTTGACCTCGTGCGTGGTCTCCGTGCAGGCGCAGAACATGCCGGCGATTTCACCGGTCTCGTCGCGGACGGGTGAGTAGGAGAAGGTGTACCAGGTATCCTCCGGGTAGCCGTTGCGCTCCATCACGAGATGCAGGTCTTCGTGGTAGGTGGATTCCCCGGCCAGCGCCTTGGTCACGAGCGGTTCGATGTCGTGCCAGATGTCCGACCAGACCTCCTGGAACGGCAATCCGAGGGCATGCGGGTGCTTTGCGCCGAAGATCGGCCGGTAGCCGTCGTTGTACAGGAACGCCAGCTCCGGCCCCCAGGCGACGAACATGGGGAACTTCGACGTGAGCATCAGGCTCGCAACGGCCCGGAGGCTCTGCGGCCAGCGTTCCGGCGGGCCGAGAGGCGAGGACGACCAGTCATGGGCGCGCATGAGCGCACCCATCTCACCTCCCCCGCTCAGAAAATTTGAACCGGAGGGGAGATTATCGTGCATCGAACGCGCCTGCTGGGGAGGTCCGGTCGTTCCATTCACGGGAACCGGACCCAACCTTGACCGCTGCGGGACCACCAGGCTCGGGCATGCTGAAAGCGTTCAAGGTTGTCCTGGTGAGTATGCAGAGCTTCGGGGTTGCAAGGGATATCAGTCATTTAGGCTCTCGCCCCATGACTTCAATCGCTGCGTAGGCCATATCGTGATCTCGCCCCATGATCGTTGCACCACAGGAGCAGAGCCCGCCGGTGATCCCGCCATCGCTGCTCCGTGCATGCTTCGATGCCGTGGGTGTCATCCCGGCGAGGGGGGATCCGATAACCTCATCCTCCACGTCATCACCAGCCTTGTGCCGGTGATCTCGATTGGAAAAGCGCCGCGCCTCAAAGCATGGGGATGGCCGGCACAAGGCCGGCCATGACGCGGTGAAGCATATGAAATGTTCACTATTTGTTCTTGACAATCCTCCTAACCTCGGCTATATCGTTTCTCTAGATCTGCTCCTATCGAGGGGCGCGCTCGCGAGGCGTCGCAGTGTGGGAGCAGACACGGTCTCGTGGCATGGCCTCGCACGCTATGTCGACGAGAGGCCCAGGCTGCGTGCCGGTGGTCGGAATCGGTCCAAGGCCCCCGTCGAGCAGACGGACCCCGCCTGAGGCGGTCACCGGGCTGGCATCGCTTGAACGCCTTAAAGAAGCCGTGCGCGAAGAGGCACTCCGGCTCTTCCCTATCACCACACATCATCGAGCCGGGCTGCCATTCGCGCCACCCTCGATTGCTCTTCAGGCTCGCAGCTCACGCTGCGGGCCCACAAGCGCTTGCTCTTTGACAAGGATGCTATGTTTCAGGGGATGGCCACTTGCTCCGGCGTCGTCCCACCGCCGTCGAGGACGAATTTCCAGGATCCGTCCGACTGCTTCTTCCAGATGCTTACATAGACCCCGTGGGCCTTGATCGCCCCGTCTTCGCGCAGCGTGTAGCGGCCGAAGGTGTAGCCGAGGTCCTGGCTTGCGGCGATCTCGGCCTTGAGGGGCTCCCAGGACAGGGCGGAGCCTTTGACCTGGGAGAAGCTCTCGACGAAGGCTGTCCGGCCCAGCAGCGGCATGCTCCCCGGGCGGATCATCACGGGGTCCTCGGCGGAATAGGCGATGAAGGCCTTTCCGGTGCCTTCTTTCTGGGCCATGTCGTTGAAGGCTTTGTCGGTAGCGATCAGTTGCTGAACGGACATCTTCTTCACGTCTCATCGTCGGGAGCCGGCAAAGGGGGTCTTGCGTCGCCCGCCTTCCGTTCTGTCATGCCAATTTTGAAACACGGTATCGATGATTTATCGTCCTGCCTAGCTTGCAATCCCTTTTGCTGCCCTATTGCCGCCGCTCTCTTATCACTATATTGCAGCGCATCAGAATTTCCGCCCGGTTCGAGCCAGGGGCGCGGCTACGCTTGCCGCGAACCGGGCCATTTTGCTTTTGAAAGACTAGCCTCATGAAGCTGCGCAACATCGCCATCATCGCCCACGTCGACCATGGCAAGACCACCCTCGTCGACAAGCTGCTCTCCCAATCGGGCAGCTTCCGCGAGAACCAGCGCGTGGAAGAGCGCGCCATGGACTCGAACGACCTGGAAAAAGAGCGCGGCATCACCATCCTGGCCAAGGCGACCTCGGTCGTCTGGAAGGACACCCGCATCAACATCGTCGACACGCCCGGCCACGCCGATTTCGGCGGCGAGGTGGAGCGCATCCTGAGCATGGTTGACGGCGCTATCGTGCTGGTGGACGCGGCCGAAGGGCCGATGCCGCAGACCAAGTTCGTGGTGTCCAAAGCCCTCAAGATCGGCCTGCGCCCGATCGTCGCCATCAACAAGATCGACCGTCCCGATGCCCGCCACGTCGAGGTGGTCAACGAGGTGTTCGACCTCTTCGCGGCGCTCGACGCCACCGACGAGCAGCTCGACTTCCCGATCCTCTACGGCTCGGGCCGCAACGGCTGGATGGCGAAGGCCCCGGAAGGCCCGAACGACCAGGGCCTCGCGCCGCTGTTCGACATGGTGCTCGAGCATGTGCCGCCGGCCAAGGTCGAGGAAGGCCCGTTCCGCATGCTCGGCACGCTGCTCGAAGCCAACCCCTTCCTGGGCCGCATCGTCACCGGCCGCATCAGCTCCGGCTCGGTGAAGCCGAACCAGTCGATCAAGGTGATCGACCGCGAGGGCAAGCTGGTCGAAGCTGGCCGCGTGTCCAAGATCCTCGCGTTCCGCGGCCTTGAGCGCCAGCCGATCGAGCTCGGCGAGGCCGGCGACATCGTATCCATCGCAGGCCTCGTGAAGGGCTCGGTGGCCGACACCTTCTGCGCGCCCGAGAACGACATTCCGATCCAGGCCCAGCCCATCGATCCGCCGACCGTGACCATGTCGTTCATCGTCAACGATAGCCCGCTTGCCGGCACCGAGGGCGACAAGGTCACGAGCCGCATGATCCGCGACCGCCTGTTCAAGGAAGGCGAGGGCAACGTCACTCTCAAGATCGAGGAAGCCGCGGACAAGGATTCGTTCTTCGTCTCGGGACGTGGCGAATTGCAGCTCGCGATCCTGATCGAGACCATGCGCCGCGAGGGCTTCGAGCTCGCCGTGTCGCGTCCCCGCGTCGTCATGAAGAAGGACGATGCGAGCGGCGAACTTCTCGAGCCGATCGAGGAAGTGGTGATCGACGTAGACGAGGAATATTCCGGCGTCGTGGTGCAGAAGATGTCCGAGCGCCGCGCCGACATGGTCGAGATGCGCCCCTCGGGCGGCAATCGCCAGCGCCTCGTGTTCTACGCACCCACCCGCGGCCTGATCGGCTACCAGGGCGAGCTGATGACCGACACCCGCGGCACCGCGATCATGAACCGCCTGTTCCACGCCTACGAGCCCTACAAGGGCGAGATCGCCGGCCGCCGCAACGGCGTGCTGATCTCGAACGACAACGGCGAGGCGGTGGCCTACGCCCTGTGGAACCTCGAAGACCGTGGCCCGATGATGATCGAGCCCGGCTGGAAGGTCTATCAGGGCATGATCATCGGCGAGCACAACCGCGAGAACGACCTCGAGGTGAACGTGCTCAAGGGCAAGAAGCTCACCAACATCCGCACGACCTCCAAGGACGAAGCGGTGCGCCTCACGCCGCCGATCCGCATGACGCTGGAGAAGTCGCTGGCCTGGATCCAGGACGACGAGCTCGTCGAGGTGACGCCCAAGTCGATCCGCATCCGCAAGGCGATCCTCGATCCGAACGACCGCAAGCGCGCCGAGCGCTCGAAGGAAGCCCTGAGCGCCTAAAGGCAGCCTAGGAAACAGTTGAAAGGCCGCTCCTTGGAGCGGCCTTTTTCATGAACGGAGATCGGGAGAGGGCATGCTGAAGGTTCACGGATACGCAGGATCCATCAATGTCCGGAAGGTGCTCTGGACCTGCATGGAGCTTGGCCTCCCGTTCGAGCGCACCGACTGGGGCGGCGGAACGCGGCCTGTGACAGATCCGGAATTTCAAAAGCTCAATCCCGTCGGCATGATTCCGGTGCTCGAGGATGCGGGCCAGCTCTTCTGGGAATCGAACAGCATCGTCCGCTATCTGGCGGCGCGGGAAGGCCGTGACGATCTGCTGCCTGTCGCTCCAGCCGAGCGGGCGCATGTCGAGAAGTGGATGGACTGGCAGGTCTCCGACTTCAACAACACCTGGCGCTACGTCTTCCAGGCAACCGTGCGGAAGAACCCGAACTTCCAGGATGAAAAACAGATTGCCTCATCCTGGAACTCATTCTGCTCCGCCGTTCGGGTACTGGACCGGGAGCTTGCCCGCACCGGCGCCTATATCGCTGGGCCAGCCTTCACCTGCGCCGACATCGTCATCGGCCTGTCGGTCCATCGCTGGAAGAGCATTCCACTCGAACGGCCGAGCCTGCGGGAGATCGAGCGCTACTATGATCGTCTCTGCGAGCGCGAAGGCTTTCGGGTCTATGGACGAGACGGAGGATTGTAAGAGAGGCCAGCATGGCCTCTCTCGATAGTACTGTCAGGAAGCCCTGCGCTTAGCCCTCGGCCTTATCGCTCTGCCCCTTCTTCGCACCCTCGCCCATCGGGTTCGTCGAATCCTCGCCCGAGGCCTCGGGGCACTCGCGGCCCTGCGGGGTCAGGCGGGGAGCGCTGATATCCTCTTCGGTTGCCTTGTTGGACTTGTCGTTCGGTTGAGCCATCGTCTTACCTCGCTTGCAATCAGGAAGGACCGCCCGATCCATCCGTCGGACCTCCGCCGGAATCGGAGCCCGCATCGCCCTCATTGCCGAGGGAGCGCGAACCGCTCGGATCGGTGAGTCCAGTCGCACGGCCGCCGGCATCAGTGCCTTGGGACGTGCTGCCCTTCGGACCGCCCGGAATGGTGCCGGACCCCACCTGGGTCTTGTTCGAATCATTCACCGCGCCACCGAGATCGAAGCCAGGGCGATCCTGGGAGCCCGGTCCTGGATCGCGAGCAGCCTCCTCCGGATCGGGGCGCTCGGTGGGGACGCGAGGTCCCGAATCCTTGTTCTGCGTCATGGCCGCCTCCGGATCATGAGCTGGTCGAATCGGTCGCGTCGCGGTCGCCTGCATCGGGCAGAGCGCCCGTGCCGGGAGTCGAGTCCGGGTTCGTCAGCGACGGCTTGCTGTGAGGGCCCGCTGCCGGCTGCTTGCCATCGGGCTGCTTGTCGGACGAGGTCTTCTGATCGCCCTGGGGATCGAGCCGCTTTGACTCGACGTCCTGCTTCGTGTCTTCGGTGTGGTTGCCGTAGCCTGCATTGCCCATGGCGCTCTCCTGTCAGCCCTTGTCCTTGCCGTTGACGTCCGTCATCCGCTCGATGGCCTCGGCGGTCGCATCCTTGTCGTCCGGCGACAGGCTGGCGTCGCTCAAGTGCTTGGTGGTCTCAGGCGTCTCGGCGGCCGTGAGTTCGTCGTGGCCGTCATGCCCGGCTTTGCTGGTCTGGCCGCTCTGGCCCTGGCGATAGGCATAGGCCTCGCCGCCGGGCTGGCTCCACACGCGTCGTAGAGTGGCGTTGCCTTCAACGCCGCCGTCCCAGTTCGGGTCGACCGGGCTGTCGATGCCGCCGCGCTGCTCGTTGCGGATCTGGTCCGCCTCTTGGTCCTGCAATGAGTGGGGAGCCTTGCGTTCCGCCATGATGAACTCCTTGAATCATCGTTTGAATTCGTATGTCGCAAGGAGAACCCGAGGAATTAGGGGAAGTTCTGGCTACGCTTGGGCCCAGCTCAAACAAAAAAGGGCGGCTTTGAAGCCGCCCTTCGGATCATGTGCTCACGGGGAGGGGATCAGAGCCCTTCGAAGAGCGCACTCGAAATGTAGCGCTCGGCAAAGGAGCACGCGACTGTGACGATGCGCTTGCCCTTGAACTCGGGCCGTGCAGCCACTTCGAGGGCTGCCGCCACATTGGCGCCCGTCGAAATGCCGCCGGGGATGCCTTCGAGCTTGGAGAGTTTGCGCGCCATGTCGAAGGCGGTCTGGTTGCCTACCGTGACCACCTCGTCGATCACGGAACGGTCGAGCACGTCCGGCACGAAGCCAGCGCCGATGCCCTGAATCTTGTGCGGACCCGGTTGGCCGCCGGACAGCACCGGCGAATCCTCTGGCTCGACGGCGATCACGCGCAGGCCCGGCAGGCGTGGCTTGATCACTTGGCCAACGCCGGTGATCGTGCCGCCGGTGCCCACGGCCGCCACGAAGGCATCGAGCTGGCCGTTGGTGTCGTTCCAGATCTCCTCGGCCGTCGTCTTGCGGTGGATCTCCGGATTGGCCGGGTTCTTGAACTGCTGCGGGATGACCGAGCCGGGAATTTCGCGAAGCAGTTCCTCGGCGCGGGCAATGGCGCCCTTCATTCCTTGCGGGCCGGGGGTGAGTTCGAGTTCGGCTCCGAGGAAGGCAAGCATCTTGCGGCGCTCGAGCGACATGGTCTCGGGCATCACCAGTATGAGGCGATAGCCGCGGGCTGCCGCCACGAAGGCCAGCGCGATGCCGGTATTGCCGGAGGTCGGCTCGATCAGGGTCGCGCCGGGCTTGATGTGGCCGGCGGCCTCCATGGACTCGATCATGTTGACGCCGATGCGGTCCTTCACGCTCGAAAGCGGGTTGAAGAACTCGAGCTTGAGGAGGATTTCGGCATCGACGCCATGCTCCTGCGGCAGCCGGTTCAGGCGCACGAGCGGGGTGTTGCCGATGGTTTCCGTGATGGAGCCGTAGATCCGGCCGCGCCCGGGCTTGGTGCCGGCGCTCGATGCATTGACAGTGTCAGCCATGAGATCCTCCTTCAGATCGGAGGAAGCTTATCTTTTCCCGCAGCAGGTGTCGATATTTGGAATATTCTACATTTCAGATCGTGAAATCGACGCTCGACGCCGGCTCAACCGCCGATTCCGCCTGCGCCTTCTGACACAGATCCTCGACCGTGACCTTGTCGAGTTCGCTCAAGAAAGCTTCTGTGCCGCGCTGGACCAGGGGACTGACCACAGCCTCGGCCAAGCGCGATTCGGGGATCGGAGTCGCGCCGTCCTCTTCGAGTGCCGCCATCGCGATGCGCACGATGTCGCCCGCCGTGATCCGTCGCCGTTCGCGGGCCAGTTCATAGCCGCCCCGCGGCCCGCGCACGCCCTTGAGAATACCTTGGCGCACGAGAGCCTGCAGAACCGGCTCCAGATAGCGCGGGGGCAGGTTGTGCCGGGCGGCCAGCGCCTTGGCGGAAACCGGCATGGGCCGGGCGTGGAGCGCGATGTCGGTAACGGCCGCGATGGCGAGAAGGGAGCGGCGTGAGAGAAAGTTCATGGCGATGCTCCCCTAGCCCAATCCCGTGGAGCCGAAGCCGCCGGCGGCGCGGGGCGTCTCGTCGACCTGATCCACTTCCCAAGGCTCCACCTGGATGACGGGCGCAACGATCATTTGAGCGATGCGCATGCCGCGCGTGACGGTGAAGGGCTCTTGTCCCAGATTGACGATCAGCACCTGCACCTCGCCCCGGTAATCCGCATCCACGGTGCCCGGCGCGTTGAGCACCGTGACGCCGTGCTTGAACGCCAGTCCCGAACGCGGCCGCACCTGAGCCTCGAAGCCAGGTTCGAGTTGGAACACGAGGCCTGTGGGAACGAGCGCCCGTTGCATCGGCTGCAGAACAATCGGCACGTCGGCAGGGTTGGCGGCGACGAGATCCATGCCCGCCGCACCTGCGGTTTCATAACGGGGGAGCGGCAGGTCGGCGGCATGCGCGAGGCGCTGGATGCGCAGGCGTTGGCTCATGGCGTCTCGCCTCCGACCATCGCGCCCAAGCGCTCGATGAGCTTTTTCGCCACATCCGTTTTCGACAAGGTCGGCCAGGTCTCCACATCGGACGCGGAGACGAGATGCACAGTATTGCTGTCGCCGCCCATCACGCCCGTTTCCGCCGAGACGTCGTTGGCCACGATGAGGTCGCAGCCCTTTTTCGCGAGCTTCTGCTTGGCATGCTCGATGACGTTCTCTGTTTCCGCCGCAAAGCCCACCATAAGCGGTGGGCGCCCTTCCGTGCGGCGCGCGATGGTGGCGAGGATGTCCGGGTTCTCGGTGAGCGACAGGTTGGGCAGGGCGCCGTCCTTCTTCTTGATCTTCTGCCCGCCCGCATTGGCCACACGCCAGTCGGCTACGGCGGCGGCGAAGATGCCGATATCGGCCGGCAGCGCCTGCTCCGCCGCCTCCAGCATCGCGCGGGCGCTCTCCACGTGCACGACCGTCACGCCCGCAGGATCGGGCAGGGTCACGGGGCCGGCGATCAGGGTGACACGCGCACCCGCGTCGGCAGCGGCCTTCGCGATGGCATGACCCTGCTTGCCCGAGGAGCGGTTGGCGATGTAGCGCACCGGGTCGATGGGCTCGTGCGTCGGGCCCGAGGTGACGATCACGTGCTTGCCGGCAAGAGGCCCCGAGGGTGTGAGCAGCCGCTCGACGGACGCCGCAATCTCGAGTGGCTCCGCCATGCGGCCGGGGCCGAACTCAGCCTCCGCCATGGCGCCCTCGTTCGGCCCGACCACGTGAACGCCATCGGCCTGCAGGGCTTTCAGATTGCGTTGCGTCGCCGGGTGCAGCCACATGCGCACGTTCATGGCGGGCGCGATCAGGATCGGCAGAATGGTGGCGAGCAACACCGTCGAAGCGAGATCGTCCGCATGGCCGCCCGTCATCTTCGCCATGAGGTTGGCGGTGGTGGGGGCCACGACGATAAGGTCCGCATCGCGGGCGAGCTTGATATGGCCGATATCGGCCTCGTCCTCGCGGTCGAAGAGGTCGGTGTGCGAGCGCTGGCCCGTAAGCGCCGAGGCCGCAAGCGGCGTAATGAACTGTTGAGCCCCGTTGGTCAGGATGCAGTGCACGGAGGCGCCGCGTTCGCGCAGGCGGCGGATGAGATCAAGGGACTTATAGGCCGCGATGCCGCCGCCGATGACCAGGAGGATGCGTTTGCCTGTAAGCGCCGTCATGCGAAGCCTCTGAACAGCATGATCATCAACGAGGCGGCGATGATCCACAAGGCCGCCACGCCCCAGCGGTTGCCCCGCGCCTCGGCGCGGCCGATGGCGGCAACACTGTCCTGGTTGAGAGACACGCCCCGCGCCGTTACATCCTCAAACTGGTTGAGCACCCGCTCGGCGCGCAACGCCAACTCCGGCAGGTCGCCGATGACGCCGGCCAGCGTCCATAATCCACGGCCCGCCTGTTCGGCCCGGCCGAGAGGCCCGAGATTCCGCTCGATCCAGTTGCGCACCACGGGCTCCGAGGTGGTCCACATGTCGAGCTTCGGGTCGAGGTTGCGGGCGACGCCCTCCACCACCACCATGGTCTTCTGCAGCATGACGAGTTCGATCCGCGTCGCCATGTCGAAGAGCGCCGTGATCTCAAAGAGAAGCGTCAGCAGCTTCGCCATGGAGATCTCGTCGGCCCGCCGATCATGGATCGGCTCGCCGATGGCCCGGATGGCTTGCGCGAAATCCTCCACCGAATGGTGCGGCGGCACGTAGCCGGCCTCGAAATGCACCTGCGCCACGCGCAGGTAGTCGCGACGGATGAAGCCTAAAAGGATTTCGGCGAGGAAGCGCCGCTCCTTCATGCCGAGCCGGCCCATGATGCCGAAATCGACGGCAACGAGGCGCCCTTCCGCATCGATGAACAGATTGCCGGGATGCATGTCGGCATGGAAGTAGCCGTCGCGGATGGCGTGGCGCAGGAAGGATTGGATCACCGTGCGCCCGAGCGCCACCCGGTCGAAGCCGGCGGCCTCGATAGCTGTCAGATCGTTGAGGCGGATGCCTTCGATCCAGGTGGTGGTGAGCACGTCCCGCGCCGTGAGATCCCATTCCGGTTTCGGCACGCGGAAATCGGGATCGTCCTTCGTGTTCTCCGCAAGCTCCGAGACGGCCGCCGCTTCCAGGCGCAGATCCATCTCGACGGAGACAGAGCGGGCCAGCGCCTCCACGATTTCGAGCGGCTTGAGGCGCTTGGCATCGGGTACTACGCGCTCGAACAGGCGGGCGGCGGCGCGCATGGCCTGCAGGTCGCGGGCGAAGCCCTCGCGCACGCCCGGCCGAACCACCTTCACGGCCACCGTTTCCTCGCCCTCGGCAGTGCGAAGACGGGCTTTGTGAACCTGCGCGATGGACGCGGCTGCAATCGGCTCGCTGAACTCCAGGAAAAGTACGTCGATGGGACGACCGAGGGCGATCTCGACCATGCGCACGGCTTCCGCCCGGGGGAACGGCGGCATGCGGTCCTGCAGGCGCTCCAAGTCGCGTGCCGCAGCCACGCCGACGATGTCGGGGCGGGTCGCCAGAAACTGGCCGAATTTCACGTAAGAGGGCCCGAGCCGCGTCAGGGCCTTGGAGAGCCGCGTGGCGCTGTCCCCAGTCTGCGGCCGCTCGACGAGCCGCGCCATCTTCAGCCCTAAGCGGGCGGCGGGCGGCAGGGCGCTCGGATCGACGAGCGCCAGCGCGCCTTCGCGCGCCAGAACGAAGCCGGCGCGCAGATTACGAGCGAGATGGAAGAGGCTGCCGATCACGTGCTTAGATCTTCCAGCCCGAGTGAATGGCCACGACACCGGCCGTCAGGCTGCGATGGGTGACGCGCTTGAAGCCCGCTTCCTCGATCATCCGCGCAAACGCCGCCGGCGGCGGGAAGCGGCGGATCGACTCGACGAGGTACTGGTACGATTCCGCATCCCCGGTCACCATCTGCCCGAGCCGCGGGATCACGTTGAAGGAATAGGCATCGTAGACTTTATCGAGCACCGGCACGTCCACCTTGGAGAATTCCAGGCACAGGAAGCGTCCGCCGGGCTTCAGCACCCGGTGCGCCTCGCGCAAGGCCGCATCAATGCGCGGCACGTTCCGGATGCCGAAGGCAATGGTGTAGGCATCGTAGGTCTTGGACTCGAGCGGCAGCTCCTCCGCATTGGCCTCGACGAAATCGATCTGGCCCTCATAACGGTGGCCGGCCCGCTCGGCACCCACTTTCAGCATCTCGCCGTTGATGTCGAGCACGGTCACGCGGGTCTGCGGGCCGCTCTGATCGAGAATGCGGAAGGCCACGTCCCCGGTGCCGCCGGCGACATCCAGATGGCGGAAGGGCCGGTCGCGAGGAGGGCGCAGGGTCGAGATGAGCGCGTCCTTCCAGAGGCGGTGGAGCCCGGCAGACATGAGGTCGTTCATGAGGTCGTAGCGGCCAGCCACCGAGCGGAAGACCTCGTTGACCCTGCCCTGCTTCTCACCCAGGGGCACGGACTGGAACCCGAAATGGGTGTTCTCGTCGGTCATGGTCTCACATCCAACCTTTCGTACCTGTTGTCGCGATCCATAGCGGAAGCGAGGCCCAAAGGCTATGTAAGAGCCCTCAAGAAGCCGAGAGATGGTTGATGCCCGAACTGCCCGAAGTCGAAACCGTGCGCCGCGGCCTGGAGCCCGCCATGGTGGGAGCCCGCTTCACCAAGGTGATCCAGCGCCGGCCCGATCTGCGCTTTCCCTTCCCCAAGCGGTTCACTGAGCGGCTGGAAGGGCAGGAGGTCACGGCGCTCGGCCGCCGGGCCAAGTATCTCCTGGCCGATCTCTCCTCCGGCGAGGTGCTGGTCATGCATCTGGGCATGTCCGGCCGCTTTCTCGTGACGAAGGATGGCGCCACCCGGATGCCGGGGGAGTTCCACCATGAGCACGGGGCTCTGGGGGCTCACGACCATGTGGTGTTCGGGCTCTCCAACGGCGCCACCGTCACTTATAATGACACCCGCCGCTTCGGCTTCATGGATCTGGTGCCCCGGTCCGGGATCGAGACCTCGAAGCATTTTGACGGCATGGGCATCGAGCCCCTCGGCAACGAGCTCTCGGGCGAGACCATTGCCAGGTTGTTCATGGCTAAGCGCACGCCACTGAAGGCCGCCCTCCTCGACCAGCGCCTGATCGCCGGCCTCGGCAACATCTATGTGTGCGAGGCGCTGTTCCGCACCGGCCTGCATCCAGAGGCTCCGGCGGGCTCGCTCGTGACCAAGAAGGGGCAACCGACGGAGAAGGCGAACCAGCTCGCCGATGTCATTCGCGACGTGCTGGCTGAGGCGGTGGAAGCCGGCGGATCGACCTTACGCGACCATGCGCAGGTGGATGGATCCTTGGGCTATTTCCAGCATTCCTTCCGGGTCTATGACCGGGAGAACGAGCCCTGCGTGACGCCCGATTGCACCGGTACGGTCACCCGCCTCGTGCAGTCCGGGCGCTCGACCTTCTACTGCCCGGAATGCCAGAAGCGCTCCTGATCTCAAGGCAGGCCTTCCCGATTTTCACTTGCCGGGCCATGCGCCCTCGCCTACCGGTGTCCCATCATCGAGCAGGAGATGTCACATGGCTTTTGAGACGATTCTCACGGAGACGCGCGGCAAGGTGGGGCTGATCACCCTCAACCGGCCACAGGCCCTGAACGCCCTCAATTCCACGCTCCTGGGCGAGGTGAACCAGGCCCTCGACGCCTTCGAGGCGGACCAGACCATCGGCTGCATCGTCATCACCGGCTCGGAAAAGGCTTTTGCCGCCGGGGCCGACATCAAGGAGATGACGGAGCTCACCTATCCGCACACCTACATGGCCGACTTCTTCTCCGGCTGGGAGAAGGTGTCGGGGCGGCGCAAGCCCATGGTCGCCGCGGTGGCGGGCTTTGCGCTCGGCGGCGGCTGCGAGTTCGCCATGATGTGCGACTTCATCATCGCGGCGGACAACGCCAAGTTCGGTCAGCCCGAGATCAAGCTCGGCGTGATGCCCGGCATGGGCGGCACCCAGCGCCTGACCCGGCTCATCGGCCGGGCCAAGGCCATGGAGATGTGCCTGACGGGCCGCATGATGGGGGCAGAAGAAGCCGAGCGCTCCGGCCTCGTCGCCCGCGTGGTGCCGGCGGCCGACCTCCTCACCGAGGCCATGAAATCGGCCGAGACCATCGCGTCCATGTCGCTGCCGATCGCCATGATGACCAAGGAGACCATCAACCGCGCGGACGAGGTGTCGCTCTCGGAGGGCATCCGCTTCGAGCGGCGCCTGTTCCACGCCATGTTCGCCACCGCCGACCAGAAGGAAGGCATGTCGGCCTTCGTGGGCAAGCGCCCCCCTGAGTTCAAGAACGGATAATCGTGCCTGACATCGGCTTCGACATGATCGCGGCGCTTGCCGCGATCTCTTTTTTGGCAGGCTTCGTGGATTCAATTGCCGGGGGCGGCGGACTTCTCACCGTGCCGGCCCTTCTGCTGGCCGGCCTCGATCCGGCACAGGCGATCGCCACAAATAAGGTGCAGGGCTCGGTCGCTGCAGCGTCCGCCACCTATACCTTCGGCAGCAAGGGACTGATCGAGTGGCGGAAGGCCTGGGGCTTCACCCTGGTGGCGTTCGCGAGCAGCATCGGGGGAGCTTTGTGCGTCCAGTTCCTTCCGCGCGCCGTGCTCGAGGTGCTGATCCCGGTCATGCTCATCGCGATGGCGATCTACTTCGCCCTCTCGCGCAAGATGAAGGACGAGGATGCCCATGCCCGCATGACCGCCCTCGCCTTCGGTCTCACGGCGCCCGTCGCCATCGGGTTTTACGACGGTATCTTCGGGCCGGGTGCCGGCTCCTTCTATATGCTCGCCTTCGTGACGCTGCTGGGCTACGGGGTGGTCAAGGCGACCGCCCATACCAAGCTCGTCAATTTCGCGAGCAATTTCGGCAGTCTCCTTCTTTATGCGGCAACAGGCGCGGTGGTGTGGCCTCTGGGTCTGGTCATGGCCGGAGCTTCGCTGCTGGGGGCTCAGGTCGGATCGAGGCTCGCCATGCGACTGGGCTCCCAGCTCATCCGGCCGCTTCTGGTTCTGGTGTCGAGCCTGATGGCGCTCAGGCTCCTGCTCGACCCCGCCAATCCGTGGCGCCAGGGCCTTTCGGCGCTTTTTTGACGCGCAAAGGCCTACGGACGTTGACGTTCGCGGGCATCACGTCTATAAGCCGCCTCACATGAGCCCGCGCGTCCTGCGGGCTCTTCGGTTTCCATGCAATCAACCGATCGCTGCCGGAGCTCTCCTACGGGCTTGAGCTTGGCCATCGGGATTTTAAAAGAACGAGGATGGGCCATGGCCAACACCGTGTCCGCCAAGAAGATGACCCGCAAGATCGCGAAGCGCACCGCGATCAACAAGTCGCGTCGCAGCCGCATGCGGACCTTCGTCCGCAAGGTTGAAGAGGCCATCGCTTCCGGCAACCAGACTGAGGCCGCAGCCGCCCTGCGCGCCGCCGAGCCGGAGATGATGCGCGCGGCCCAGAAGGGTATCGTGCACAAGAACACCGCGTCGCGGAAGGTCTCGCGCCTCGCGAGCCGCATCAAGACGCTGAGCGCTTAAAAAGCAGCCCTCAAAAGCTGTCTTTTCATTACGAATTAGACCCGGCCGAGAGGCCGGGTTTTTTCGTGTTTGATGTTCGATTCTACGCCTGAATTTTATCCACATGGCAGCTTGACTTTATCCCCGCATAACGGGGTGAGGGTTCAACAGCCCAGATTCAAAATGCACATAAAAGATGAAGTGCATTCAAGAGCTTAGCAGGCAAAGCATCGCGAAGCATCAGAATCACCCTCGGATTCGGGGCGAATCGGTTGTGAATCAAGGTTGCGCGAAAACTCTTTTTCGGTCCTGAGCACAGGCTGTGATGACACAGTGAATCAGTTGAAGAGTCAGCGCTTTACAGCTCAGATTCAAAACCTGTGGACGAGGCTGTGAACGCAGCCGGGTGCGTCCAGAGGGTTGTGACTCGACTCGAGTATATTGCACGCGCTCCCGCACCCTGTGTAAGGTCAGCCTGCTTCAACGGCTCGCCGTTAAATCATTCACTCGAAGCCTGAATCAAAAACACCATTTGCGGGGATCAGTCGTTGTTTCATTCTCCCAAGAAGCAGACGAAGGCTCATCCTTTACCAAGGGAAGACTTGACCGATCTTGAGTGAAGACAAAGGGGATGGCCGTTGACGATCATCTCCACTTAAAAACGAACGAATAATCTTTTGTACAATTTGGGGGTGGCACGTTTTGAACAACCTGTGAGGCATCTGTGCCTTGGTGTTCAGAACGGGACATGCGTGGGGGTTTCCAACCTTAATAAGGGGAAGCCTCGTGGAGGACATTGATGTATCGCAGCGAAGATCACCGAACCTTTGCCGCTCCGAGCGAGAACGGCATGGATGTTCCGGGCGAGCAATCGGCGTCTGAAGTTTGGGCGCGGGTCAAACGCCGTCTCAGGGCCGAACTGGGCGAGGACATCTTCGCCAGCTGGTTTGGTCGCCTGGAGCTGGATTCGGTGATCGAGGGATGCGCTTATCTGACCGTCCCCACCCGCTTCCTGAAGAGCTGGATCGAATCCCACTATGCCGACCGAGTGCTGACGGTTTATCGCTCGGAAGCCGGTGACGTGGAGCGCGTGTCCATCGGCGTGCGCAGCAGCCTCAGTCGGGATCCTGCAACTCAGCGCCGGACGAGCGAAGCTCCGCGTCCGTCTTCTGCTCCTTCCATGGCCATGCCGAGCATGAATCATGAGATCAAGGCTTCTTCTGCACCCTCCTCTCAGGAGGAGCGCGGCGAGGCCGGCGAACTTGGCGGCGCCCCGCTCGATCCCCGGCTCACGTTCGAGAGCTTCATCGTCGGTCGCTCCAATGCGCTTGCCCATGCGGCTGCGGATCGGGTCGCCCACGCGCAGAACGGGCAGGCTATCTACAACCCGCTCTACCTTCATGCAGGCGTTGGCCTCGGCAAGACGCATCTTCTGCATGCTGTCGGCCATGCGGTGCGCTCACAGGGACGCCGGGTGATCTATCTCACGGCGGACCGCTTCATGTACGGCTTCGTCGCCTCCCTGAAGGCGCAGACGTCGCTCGCCTTCAAGGAACGCCTGCGCGGCATCGACCTGCTCATCATAGACGACGTGCAGTTCATCCAGGGCAAGCAGATCCAGCAGGAATTCGGCCACACCCTGAACGCTCTCATCGATGCGGGCCGTCAGATCGTGATCGCCGCCGACCGCCCGCCGGCGGATCTGGAGAATCTCGACGAGCGGGTGCGCTCGCGCCTTGCCGGCGGCCTCGTGGTCGAGGTCAGCTCCCTCGACGAGGCGCTTCGCACCTCGATCCTCACCACCCGGATCGAAGCGCTGAAAACGATCCATCCCACCTTCGAGGTGGGGCCGAACGTGATCGCTTTCGTGGCCCGCTCCATCACGGCCAACGGCCGCGATCTCGAAGGCGCCGTGAACCGCCTTCTGGCCCACGCGACGCTCACCAGTTCCGCCATTACCCTGGAGACCGCCGAGACCGCGATCCGCGATCTCGTGCGCAACCGGGAGCCCAAGCGGGTCAAGATCGAGGACATCCAGAAGCTGGTGGCCTCGCGCTACAACGTCTCCCGTTCCGACATCCTGTCGGAGCGCCGCACTGCCGCCGTGGTGAAACCGCGCCAGATCGCCATGTACCTTTCCAAGGTGCTGACGCTGCGTTCACTGCCCGAGATCGGCCGCCGCTTCGGCGGGCGCGACCACACCACGGTGCTCCACGCCGTGCGCAAGATCGAAAAAGCCTTGGGCGAGGACCACGCGCTCTCCGACGAGGTCGAACTCCTCAAGCGCATGCTGCAGGAATAGGGCGATCGAGGCCTGGAAAGCCCCGGTGTCGGGGCCGGAAAGGCCCCGGCCTTGCTTTCTCCGCCGACAAAAGCCAATCTTGCTGCCCTGCTTGTCCCGCTCAAGGGCAACCCTGCCGCGGGCATGAGCCAAGAATTTCACCGAAACCGGATATCGAAGGTTATGAGAGTTACCGTTGAGCGCGCCGCTCTGCTGAAGGCGCTGGGGCACGTGCACCGCGTCGTCGAGCGCCGCAACACCATTCCGATCCTGTCCAACGTCCTGCTGCGGGCGGACGAGGGCTCCTTACGCCTGAAGGCCACGGACCTCGATATCGAGGTGACGGAGACGATTCCGGCCGACATTACGGAGGCCGGCTCCACCACCGTTCCGGCCTACATGATCTACGACATCGTACGCAAATTGCCGGACGGGGCGCAGGTCTCGCTCGAAATGACCCCGGACATGGGCCAGATGCAGATCCGCTCCGGCCGCTCGCGCTTCATGCTGCAGGCCCTGCCTGAGAGCGACTTCCCGGATCTCGCCGCCGGCGACCTGCCGCACCGCTTCACGCTTCCCGCCTCCGACCTCAAGCGCCTGATCGAGAAGACCCAGTTCGCGATCTCGACGGAAGAAACCCGCTATTACCTGAACGGCATCTATCTCCACACGATAGATGCCGGCGGCGCCATTGTCATGCGCGCGGTCGCCACCGACGGCCATCGCCTCGCGCGGGTCGAGATCCCGGCGCCTGCCGGCTCGGAGGGCATGCCGGGCATCATCATCCCGCGCAAGGCCGTGGCCGAGATCGTCAAGCTCGTGGAAGACGGCTCGGAGAGCATCACGGTCGAATTGTCCTCCGCCAAGGTGCGGCTGACCTTTGATGGCGTGGTGCTGACCTCCAAGCTCATCGACGGTACTTTCCCCGACTACCAGCGGGTCATCCCGGCCGGGAACGACAAGGTCCTTGTGGTCGAGCGCGCTGATTTCTCGAAGGCGGTGGACCGTGTCTCGACGATCTCGTCGGAGCGCGGCCGCGCGGTGAAGCTGGCGCTCGGCGACGGACGCCTGACGCTCACCGTCAACAATCCGGATTCGGGCAGCGCGACGGAAGAGATCGAGGTCGATTACGATGCGGCTCCGATCGATATCGGCTTCAACGCCCGCTATCTCCTCGACATCGCATCCCAGCTCGACGGTGACACCGCCGTGTTCAGGCTCGCCGATCCGGGCTCTCCCACGATCATCCAGGACCGGGAAGGCGCCGCCGCCCTCTACGTCCTGATGCCGATGCGGGTGTAAGCCACTTTAGATGTTGGTCATCCCGGACGCCGCAGGCGATCCGGGATCGTCTTCAGAATAAAGCGCCACTTCTCGTCCTGCGATCCCGGGTTCTGCTCCGCAGCCCCGGGATGACGCTTCTGTAAACGCCGACGCTTGATCTTTCGCGCCTGCTCCTGAATGAAGGGGGCGCATGTCCTCCGCCCCCGTTGCCGCTTCCCGAATCGCCCGTCTGATCCTCCAGGATTTCCGCACCTATGCGAGCCTGGACCTCACTGTCTCGCGCCCGCTCGTGGCGCTGGTGGGTGAGAACGGAGCCGGCAAGACGAACGTGCTGGAGGCGATCTCGCTTTTCATGCCGGGGCGGGGCCTGAGGCGCGCGGAGTTCGCCGAGATGGCGCGCAACGAAGGGCCGGGCTCCTTCGCTGTGTCCGTCACCCTCGATGCGCCCTACGGCGAGCACCGGCTCGGCACGGGCATCGAGCATCTGAATGAAGGCTCCCGCGCCTCGCGGGAAGGGTCCCGTGCCTCACGGGTCTGCCGCATCGACGGCATGCCAGCTTCCTCGCCCACCGCTTTTGCCGAGTACCTGCGCATCGTCTGGCTCACCCCCGATCTCGACGCCCTGTTCCGCGGCCCCGCCGGCGACCGGCGCCGCTTTCTCGACCGGCTCGTGCTCGCGGTGGATGCTGAGCACGGCACGCGAGTGAATGCGCTCGAGCGGGCGCTGCGCTCGCGCAATCGTGTGCTGGAGGAGAACTCCGACGACCGCCTCTGGCTCGATGCCCTGGAGCGTGAAGTGGCGGAGCTCGCCATCGCGGTGGCGTCCGCCCGCCGCGAGACGGTGGAGCGCCTCGCGGCCCTGATTCTGGAGACCCGTGAGGAGGATTCCCCCTTCCCCTTCGCCACGATGGGCCTTGAGGGCGACCTCGACACTCTGGTGGCCACCCTGCCCGCCGTCGATGCCGAGGATCGCTACCGGGCCACCTTACGCGACTACCGGTCGCGTGATCGAGCCGCCGGACGCACTCTTGTCGGGCCTCAGGCTTCCGACCTGCTCGTGCGGCATGGACCCAAGGACATTCCGGCCAACACCGCCTCCACCGGCGAGCAGAAGGCGCTGCTCATCGGTCTCGTGCTCGCCCATGCGCGGCTGGTGGCCAGCATGAGCGGCATCGCGCCCTTCGTGCTGCTCGACGAGGTCGCGGCCCATCTCGACCCTCGCCGTCGTGCCGGCCTCTTCACGGCGCTGGAAACCCTTGGCGGACAGGTCTGGATGACGGGGGCGGACCTGAGCCTCTTCGCCGAGCTGGAAGGCCGGGCCGATGTGCTGCAGGTCTTGCCGGGCCAGATCCTTCCTTCAGAATTCCCATCGTAAAGGGACAAGCCATGAAGATGTCAGACATTCCCTTCGGTATGACGGATTGGTCCGACATCGAGCCGATTCTTCACCCTGGCGAAACCGGTCATGCCATATGGCGCACCCGCAGCTTCGGAGACATCCGCGTCCGCATGGTCGAATACACGCCCGGCTATTTCGCCGATCACTGGTGCAGCAAAGGCCATATCCTGCTCGTGCTGGAAGGCGAGCTTCTCACCGAACTCGACGATGGCCGCGTCTTCGCCCTCAAGGCGGGCCAGAGCTATCAGGTAGCCGACGGTGCGGAGCCGCACCGCTCGAAAACTATCCAAGGTGCCAAGCTCTTCATCGTGGACTAAAGTGGCGTCCTGAATACCTTTTAGGAATCCGCCATGGATCTCGCAGGCCTTCTGCTCTTCTCCTCCGCCCTCTTCATCGCCGCGGCGTCGCCGGGGCCGGGCATCGCTGCCATTGTGGCGCGGGTGCTGGGACGCGGCCCTAAAGGGGCAGTGGCGTTCAGCATCGGAGTAGCCTTGGGGGATGTGGTCTGGTTGTCCTTCGCCATCCTGGGGCTCGCCGCCCTCGCGCAGACCTTCCATGGGGTGTTCCTGGTCATCAAGTATCTGGGCGCGGCGTACCTCCTGTACATCGCCTACAAGCTCTGGACGGCACCCATGGCAACGCAGGAGGTGGAGGCGAACGTGAAGGCGGAGAATTCCGCTAAGCTCTTCATGGCAGGTCTCGCCGTGACCATGGGGAATCCGAAAGTTATGGTGTTCTACCTGGCGCTCCTGCCGACCTTCCTTGATCTTACCCGGATCACGCTGCTGGGCTTTGCGGAGCTCGTGGTCGCGACCCTGACGGTGCTCGGTGTGGTCTTTGCCGGCTATATTGCGCTGGCCGCTCGTGCCCGCCGGCTCTTCACCAGCCCACGGGCCGTCCGCATCCTCAACCGGACGACCGGCACGGTTATGGCGGGGGCCGCAGCTGCCGTTGCGGCGCGCTGAGGGGCCTTCAGGGCTGCGGCAAAGAATTATCCTGATTCGGCAGTTTTTCGTGGATTTTCTGCCAGTTTTCACGCGCGCGTGGGCGCGTGGGGGTGAAATTTCAACCATTCGTCCCTAAATAACTGATCTGACGAATCAAAACCCTGGCGCACCCTGTCCTTTCGCTGTGCCTTGAAGGATCCCAAATGGCAGAACCTGCTATCAACGTGAGTGCCGACGCCTATGGCGCGGAATCGATCAAGGTGCTCAAGGGCCTTGATGCGGTGCGCAAGCGGCCGGGCATGTATATCGGCGATACCGATGACGGATCGGGCCTGCACCACATGGTCTATGAGGTGGTGGACAACGCCATCGACGAGGCGCTCGCCGGTCACGCAACGGAAGTCACGGTCACGCTGAACGCCGACGGCTCGGTGACGGTCACCGACAACGGCCGCGGCATCCCCACCGATATCCATCAGGGAGAGGGCATCTCGGCCGCCGAGGTCATCATGACCCAGCTGCACGCGGGCGGTAAGTTCGACCAGAATTCCTACAAGGTCTCCGGCGGTCTGCACGGTGTCGGCGTTTCGGTGGTGAATGCGCTCTCGAGCTGGCTCAAGCTGCGCATCTACCGCAATGGCAAGGCTCACGAGATCGAGTTCAAGCACGGCAATGCCGTGGCGCCTCTGGCCGTCGTCGGCGACGCACCGGACAAGCGCGGAACGGAAGTGACCTTCCTGGCCTCCACCGAAACCTTCACCATGGTGGAGTACGATTACGCCACCCTGGAGCACCGCCTGCGCGAACTCGCCTTCTTGAATTCAGGCGTGCGCATCATCCTGACCGACAAGCGCCATGCGGAGCACAAGCGCGAAGAGCTCATGTACGAGGGCGGCGTCGAGGCCTTCGTGCGCTATCTCGACCGCGCCAAAACACCGTTGATCCAGCAGCCGGTGATGATCCGCGCCGAGAAAGATAGCATCGGCGTCGAGGTGGCTCTGTGGTGGAACGACTCATACCACGAGAACGTGCTCTGCTTCACCAACAACATCCCGCAACGGGATGGCGGCGCGCACCTTGCGGGCTTTCGCGCGGCGCTCACACGCCAGGTAAACGGCTATGCGGAATCCTCAGGCCTTGCGAAGAAGGAGAAGGTTTCGCTCACCGGCGACGATTGCCGCGAGGGCCTGACCGCCGTCGTGTCCGTGAAGGTGCCGGATCCAAAATTCTCGTCGCAGACGAAGGACAAGCTCGTCTCGTCCGAGGTGCGCCCGGCGGTCGAGAACGTGGTCAACGAGGCCCTCAACAATTGGCTCGAAGAGCATCCGCAGGAGGCCCGCACGCTCGTCGGCAAGGTGGTGGAAGCAGCCGCCGCCCGCGAGGCCGCTCGCAAGGCGCGTGAGCTCACCCGCCGCAAGGGAGCACTCGATATCGCGTCGCTCCCCGGCAAGCTCGCCGACTGCCAGGAGCGCGACCCGTCCAAGTGCGAACTCCTGCTCGTCGAGGGCGATTCGGCTGGCGGCTCCGCCAAGCAGGGTCGCAACCGCGCCTTCCAGGCCGTTCTCCCCTTGCGCGGAAAGATCCTCAACGTGGAGCGCGCGCGCTTCGACAAGATGCTGGGCAGCCAGGAGATCGGCACGCTGATCACAGCCCTCGGCACAGGCATCGGCCGTGAGGAGTTCAACCTCGACAAGCTGCGCTACCACCGCATCATCATCATGACGGACGCGGACGTGGACGGCTCGCACATCCGCACCCTGCTGCTCACGTTCTTCTTCCGGCAAATGCCGGAGCTGATCGACCGCGGTTATCTCTACATCGCGCAGCCGCCACTCTATAAGGCGGCCCGCGGCAAGTCCTCGATCTATCTCAAGGACGAGCGCGCGCTGGAAGATTACCTCATCGGCGAGGGCATCGAGAACGCCGCACTGCGCCTTGAAACCGGCGTGGAGTTCCACGGCGACCAGCTGAAAGGCCTGATCGACGAGGCTCGCCTCGTGCGCCAGGTCCTGAACAGCCTGCACACGCGCTATAACCGCAAGGCGGTGGAGCAGGCTGCGACTGCCGGCGCCTTGCGTCCCGACGTCGTGGACGATCCCGACCGCGGTCCTGCCGCTGCGATCTACATCGCCCAGCGTCTCGATGCGATCTCGGAAGAGCTCGAGCGCGGGTGGACCGGCGAGGTTCGCGATGGCGGCTATGTTTTCTCGCGCACCGTACGCGGCGTGACGCAGACCGCAACCCTCGATCAGGCGCTGATCGCCAGCCAGGAAGCGAAGAAGCTCGACGAGCGCGCCAAGTCCCTGCAGGACGTCTATGGGAAACCGGCAAAGCTCGTGCGCAAGAACGACGAGATGCAGATCGACGGTCCGCTCTCGCTGTTCAATGCCGTGCTTGCAGCCGGCCGCAAGGGCCTGCAACTCCAGCGCTACAAAGGCCTCGGCGAAATGACCGCCCAGCAGCTCTGGGAGACCACTCTCGACGCCGACGTGCGCTCGCTCCTGCAGGTGAAGGTGAAGGACACCACCGACGCCGACGATCTCTTCGTCAAGCTCATGGGCGACGTGGTGGAGCCGCGCCGCGAATTCATCCAGGAGAATGCGCTCTCGGTGGCAAACCTGGACGTCTGACAACAGCCCATCAACTTTCAGGAAAGGCGGAGCAGTCGAAAACTGCTCCGCCTTTCTTTTTTGCTCCAAGCTGCATTCCGCATATGGCGAACGCATCGAATTGTGTTTTGCGACCCGTGGACCAGGTTACCCAATAGCCGTGTAGGCTTTCTCCAGCTGGCCGACATCGAGCTTGATCATCTGAAGCATCGCCTCCGTGACCCGACGCACCTTTGCGGCGTCCTTATCCTTCATCATGACACCGAGCCTCGCGGGCACGACCTGCCAGGAGACGCCGTAGCGGTCCGTGATCCAGCCGCATTGCATCGGCGTACCGCCATCCAACAACGTATCCCAGAGCCGGTCGATCTCGGCCTGATCGTTGCAGCTCACGAAAAGCGAGATGGCCGGCGTGAACTGAAAATACGGGCCGCCGTTCAGGGCCATGTAGCTCTCGCCTGCGAGCGTGAACTCCACCAACATGGTGTCTCCCGGATTTCCGCCGGGTGTTTCGACCGTATAGGGCAGCACGGCGTCGATGCGCGAGTCTGGAAGCAGCGAGACATAAAACCGCGCCGCCTCTTCGGCCTTTCCGTCGAACCACAGGCAAGGTGTGATCTTGGACATCGAATGATCCTTCCGGTGATCGTTGGGAGGTGCTTGAACGCTAGCGCAGCAGCGCCCGGATGCGCGGATCGCGCAACCAGAGCCCGGCCCACAGGGCAATGCCCACATAGACGCCGAACAGGATATGGCTGAAGAGCGGACTGCCGACCCGCACATGGGTGGCAACTGCGCCGCCGAGATAAGCGGTGATCAGGATCGCTCCCAGGAAGGCCGTTCGCGGATAGGCGTAGAGAAGGGCTGAGGCGATGAGCACGACACCGAGAGCGCGCCAGGTCATGGGATCCGTCGGCCAGCCGAGCGGGATCACCGTATCGATCACCACCTGAAGCGGCACCAGCTTGATGGCGCCGTCGAACAAGAGGAAGAGAACGACGAGCCCGCTCAAGGCTCGTCCGGTCCAGGCAAGTCCGCTGCTCGTGGAAGCTGTCTCTGCCGTTGCTGTGTGTGGCATCGTGGTCATTCGTTCATCCCCTTCCCCTTTGTTCGATAGCAGCCGACGGGCTTTCAGCGGCTGGCCAGCTTTTCGCTTGTCCGATCGAGCAGTTCGGAGACCTCGGGCGTCACGACCTCTGCAAAATCCGCCATTTCATAGAACGGGCGGATTTCTATCTCGCTCGGGCCGGGCATGGGGTTAGGGCAGCGCTTCACCCACTCGATCGCCTCGGCCATGTCTTTGACCTCCCAGAGCCAGTAGCCGGCAACCAACTCATGGGTCTCGGCAAAGGGCCCGTCGATGACGGTGCGGTTCGGGCCATCGAAGGCCACGCGCTTGCCTTGAGACGAAGGCTTCAGACCATCGCCGGCCAGCATGATGCCGGCATTGACCAGTTCTTCGTTGAACTTGCCCATGGCCTCAAGGAGTTCGGTCGATGGCAGAATGCCCGCCTCGCTGTCCTTCGTCGCCTTCACCAGAACCATCACGCGCATTGTCTTCTCTCCTGTATTCCGCGCAGATCCCATCGGCCTGCCGGTTTTTGCCTTGGCCGGTCGACCAATCAGGCCGACGCCATTTCGCCCATGGTTTCCTTGGCAGCTTCCATATCCATCCACATCACTTCCCAGATGTGGCCGTCGGGGTCCTCGAAGCTGCGGCCGTACATGAAGCCGTAATCCTGCTTCGGGCCGGGATCGATGATGCCGCCGGCCGCTTCGGCATTGGCGAGCGTCCCATCGACATCGCTGCGGCTCTCCGCCGACATGCAGATCAGCACTTCCGTGGTCTCCCGCGCATTCGCGATCTTCTTCGGCGTGAACTGACGAAACTTGTCATGGGTCAGGAGCATCACATGGATAGTCTCGGAAAAGACCATGCAGGCGGCGGTGTGGTCGGTGAACTGCTCGTTCTTCACCGCACCCAGGGCCTCGTAGAAGGCGATGGACTTGGGCAGGTCGCTGACGGGCAGGTTGATGAAGATCAGCTTGGACATGGGCGTTCCCCTTTCGGCTTGTGATTTGACATTGATTCCATGGAAAGTTATTAATAGCAACTATGAAGTTAGAAAAAATAACTGAAAGGCCAGAGACTCGCTCCAAGCGCCATTATGAGGACGCCTGTGCGGCGGCTCACGCGCTTGACCTCGTCGGCGAGCGCTGGGCGCTTCTGGTGATACGCGAGCTGTTGATGGGCCCAAAGCGCTTCAGCGACCTGCGCGAGAGCCTGCCGGGCATCAGCGCCAATGTGCTCACCCAGCGTCTCGAGGGCCTGGAGCGGGCTGGCGTGCTCGTGCGCCGCAAGCTGCCGCCGCCCGCTGCCGCCCAGGTCTACGAGCTGACGGAATGGGGCTATGAGAGCGAGCCGATCTTCCAGGCGCTCGGCCGCTGGGCGGCGCGCTCGCCCCTGCACGACCCGACCTTGCCCTTCAGCACCGCGTCCTTCCTGCTGTCGTTGAGAACGATGCTCGATTCCGAGCGGGCAAAGGGCCTGGAGGCGCGGGTGGGCTTTCGCCTCGGCGAAGAGACGTTCCTGGCGCATCTGACGGAGGGCCGAATCGAGATCACCCGCGGCGCTCTCGACGGCGCCGACCTGATTTTCACCGGCATGCCGCCGGTGTTGGCGGGTGCGATCTATGGCGGGCAGCCGCTGGAAGCGTTGGAAGAGGCTGGCACCCTTCAGGTCGAGGGCGACCGCGTCCTTGCCCGGCGTTTCACTGGTCTGTTCCCCCTGCCGCCGAAGGCCTCCAAGCCAGCCTAACGCAGCGTCTCGTCGAAGAAGGTGAGCAGGCGCTTCCAATGGCGCTCGGCCCCGCGTGCGTCATAGACCCTGCTGTCGGGAACGGCCCAGCCATGCGCCATGCCGACATAGTTCTCGATCACATGGTCGATCTCGGCCCGGCGCAGGGCCTGCGCCAGCACGGCCGACTGCTCCGGCTGGAAGCTCGCCGCCGCGGCGATGCGGTCGGGATAGGCCGCCGCCGCATTGATGGCGCGGCTGCCGCCCATGCAATAGCCGACGGTGCCGATCCTGCCTGTCGCGCCCGCTTGCGTGAGTGCATCCAGGAAGGCCGCGCTGTCGCGCCGGGTCATATCCTGGGTCGTATCACCGATCATGCCCCGCAACGCGGTGCGGCTAGGCTCTTCGCTGAAGGCCGTCTGGGCATCGAAGGGTCCGTAATCGCCGTAGCGATAAAAGAGGTCGGGCAGCAGAACCACATAGCCCTCGCTCGCAAGGCGCTCGGCCATGGCATCGAGCGCGGGACGAGGCCCGAAAGCATCCATGTAGAGGATCACGCCGGGCACCTCCGACGCAGGCCGGTGACTCGGCTGGAACAGGCCGGCCCTGGCGGTTCCGTCTTGGGTCTTGATCGCAATCTCCTGCTTGGCCATGCCCATCTCCCCATCATGCCTGCCGCGGAACCGCTGCTGGCTGCGTGCGTTCCCTGCCCTCTCCTATGACCGCATGGGAGCGCTATTTCAATTCGGCAATGCCGGCAGGCTCCCTTTCCAAGGCATTCAGGATGGCTCCTTCGTCAAAGCCCGGTCAGCAACAACCGCTCGTTCTCGTGCTCGGCGGCGGCAATGCGCTCGGCTCCTACCTCGCGGGCGCCTACGAGTACCTGCAGCAGCGCGAGATCATGCCGCAATGGATCGTCGGCGGGTCCATCGGCGCAGTAACGGGGGCCATCATCGCTGGCAACGCGCCTGAGGATCGCCTGCCGCGGCTCAAGGCGTTCTGGGACGAGGCGATGATCAGCACGCCGGGCCTGCTCGGGCGCGGCACGAAGATCCGACACACCTATAACGAGCTGCACACGATCACCGCTCTCCTGTTCGGCCGGCCTGGCCTGTTCGGACATCGTTTCCCCGGCATGTTCTCGATGCTGCCCTGGATGCCGAGCGACGTGTCGCTCTACGATCACAGCCCTCTTCAGCAGACGCTGGAACGGCTCGTCGATTTCGACCGGCTGAACCGGGCCGACATTCGTCTCACGGTCGGCTGCGTCGATCTCGAAACCGGCGACGATGTGCTCTTCGACAACACCCGCGAGAGGCTGACGCCGGAGCATTTTCTGGCGAGTTCCGCCATCACGCCGATCTTCCCGCCGGTCGAAATTGGCGGGCGTCTGCTCTGCGATCCGGGCTACACCAACAACCTGCCCCTTGAGGTGCCCTTCGCAGAACCCCCGCAGGAGGATTTCACCTGCATCGCCGTCGAGCTGTTCAGCCTTCATGCCGCGCGTCCGGCCTCGCTCGACGCTGCCGCGGAACGGGCCAACGACATGATCTTCGCAAGCCCCACGCGACGGACCCTGAAGGGGCTCAAGCGTGAATATGCGCTGCGTGAGCAACTGGAGCCGGATGGTCCCCAGGCGACGCTGCTGCACATGGCCTATTTTGCGGGAAGCGACGAGCGGGCGGGAAAGACTTTCGACTACTCGCCGTCCTCCATCCGCGACCGCTGGGCCGCCGGGCAGCGCGACATGGAAAAGAGCCTCGCGCTCCTGGATAGCGCTCCTACTGAGCGGCACCGCTTGCGCTACCTTGCCCTGAGCCCGGAGCAGGAGGCGGCCTCGGCGGAAGCCGGCACTGCTGCGTCGGGCATCTGAACGGTCAAGGCCCGCCGGCGAGTGACCCCACCACCGCCATGGTGAGCTCATCGAGATTGACCTGACCTTCGATGGTGATCGTCTCGGCCTCGCCCGTCCTGACGCGCAAGCCCTGCTGACCGCCCTCCGACTGGCGTTTCAGCTCCGCCACGATGGCCTCGCGCACTTGATCCTCGATGTTCATCGCTGTCTCCATTCGAATGATGACATCGGCTGTCGAACGTCGCTGCGGACAGCCCTGTTCCACATCGCCTGCCGGGGCTCAGGCCATGGTCTTGCCGGCCTTATGAATCCTGAACGCCTCCGCCTCCATGGTGCCGCGCTCGTTGTTGCAGGCGGAGCAGGCCAGGACGAGGTTGTCGCGGGTGAGCGGCCCGCCGAGGGATCTCGGATGCACATGGTCGAGGGTTGCGAGATCAGGCCCACGCTTCACCCCGGGGCCGGGGCGGCGTGCAGGGATCCCGCAATAGACGCAGCGCCCTTCGTCACGGGCATAGACATCGTCAAAAAGCTTGATGCGCTGCGCGGCTTTCATAGGGCTGAGGTGCTCTTCGTGCGTTGCAAGTAGCGTGTGGAACCACGGGCAAGCCGGGTGGTTGCTCTTGCAATCACAGGAGCATACGCCATGGTAGACACCCGCCGCAGGAACCGGAACCCCTTCAACGACGACAACGGCTACGGTGACGTGCCCCAGGGCGCCGTGGGCTTCCGCGGCGAGGGCCGGGAATATCCCGGCGGCTACGGCAGCGATGCCGACCCGTTTACCGGAGGCGTGATTGATGACGGACGGGGTGGTCCGCCCGACGACGAGGGCTTCGATCCCGGCTACAGCCGGCCCCGCTCCGGCTACGGCGCCTTCGGCACCCGCGATCCGAACGATGCCGATGTGCGCACCGGTCGGGATGCGGACCGTTCTGCGACAGGCGAGCATCGCGGCCGTGGTCCCAAGGGCTACCGGCGGTCCGACGAGCGCATCCACGAGGATGTGTGC
Source organism: Microvirga sp. CF3062 (assembly GCF_036314045.1). NCBI lineage: Bacteria > Pseudomonadati > Pseudomonadota > Alphaproteobacteria > Hyphomicrobiales > Methylobacteriaceae > Microvirga > Microvirga sp. CF3062. Next base: position 170,638 of record NZ_JAYGGN010000003.1, on the reverse strand, counting down.
GAGCGCCTGACGGAGGATCCGATGATCGATGCCTCGAACATCGAAGTCCTCGTGAAGGATGGCGAGATCACGCTTAACGGCACCGTCACGAGCCGCGGCCTCAAGCGCCGCGCCGAGGACCTGGCGGAACTCGCCTCGGGCGTCTCGCACGTCCAGAACAATCTTCGCGTCCAGGGTGTCTGAAAAGAGACACCTGTGACCGGCAGCGGAGCATGCCTCTGGATCGCTCCTCAATGGATCATTCTCCCACCGTCATGGCCGGGCTTGTCCCGGCCATCCCGATCATATGAGGCGCTGTGTTCTTCCAATCGAGATCACCGGCACAAGGCCGGTGATGACGACGGGGAGGCCAAAGGAACGTGTTTGTCTTCTCTTTTCCCTGCCTTGAGGGAAACGTCTACATGGCGAGCGGCGAGCTGTCGTAGCGGTGCAGCAGATCCTCGACGTCGCGGTAAACCGCGATGCAGCCGGCATCCCTTAAAGCCTGCTCCGAGAAGCCTCCGGACAGCACGCCGATGGATTTCATCTGCGCCTTGCGGGCCGCCCCCGCATCGTAGGGCGTGTCGCCGATCACCACAGCCTCGTTGGGCGTCAGCGGCGCGAGCTTCGTGAGCGCAGCCTCGAAGATGTCGGGGAAAGGCTTCGAGCGCTCCGCATCGTCAGACGATGTCGCCGAATCGATGAGGTCCGCGATGCCCGCGATCTGCTTGTACTTCTCGACCTCGTCTGCAGTGCCGGACGAGGCTAGCACCGCGTTCTGCCCCGCCGCACGGATGCGCTCGAACAGCGCCCGAACACTGGAGAAAGGGCGCGCCCGGTGCATGTACTCGCGCTTGAAGAGATCGGAGCGGAAATCCTTGATCGTGTCGCCCTGCTCTTCGATCATCTCGGGCGGAAGGAGCCCGTGCAGGATCTGGTCACCGCCCTTGCCGATCTGCGAGCGCATGTCCGGAAAAGCGATCTCGTAGCCAAAGTGCCTGAGCGCCTCCACCCAGGCCTCGGCGTGAAGATCGACGGTGTCGATGAGCGTGCCGTCGATGTCGAAGATGGCTGCTTTGATCATGGGGAGCCTGCTCCGATCCTTTGCCTTCAACCGTGCCTGAGTTTGAAGAACAGGATCGTGCCCGCAAGCATGAGCGTGACGCCGTTCGCAGCGATCAGCGGGATCTCACCTTTCCAGAAACCATAGGTCAGCCAGAGAGCAAGACCGGTGACGAGAACCAGGAACATCTTGAGCGAAATGTCTTTGGTCGAACGCGTCCGCCAGACCCTGACCACCTGCGGGATATAGGCCGAGGTGGTGCAGAGCGCGGCCGCGTAGCCGGTGTAGTCCATGAGGGACATCGAGAGGCACCCTTGCGTTGAGAGGCCTCTAACGTTGCCGGTTCAACGATGTTCCTGCGCCATTCCGTCATGTCTCGAATGGCGGAACAGCAGAAGCGGCTCCAGCGTTGGCGCGCGATCCAAAGCGAGGTGCGACCTTCATGGCCGGCAACATAGATTATACATCGGGCAGACTTCGCGCACGTCCCGAGCAGATTGGAGCGCCCGCCCCCGTAATGCCGGGCCGTCATGCCTTGGGCTTGGACGGCACACGCGACGGCGCTTTCCTGGTGCCAAGCGGGCTTGATCCGGCAAGGCCCGCTCCGCTGATCGTGGCGCTTCATGGCGCCGGCGGTATCGCTACGCATATCCTGGATCTCGTGGCAGCACAGGCGGAGCAGCACGGCATCATCGTGCTCGCGCCCGAGTCGCGCGGCCCCACATGGGATGTGATCCGTGGCGGCTACGGTCCCGATGTCGCTTTCATCGACCGGGCACTGACGAAGGTCTTCGGGCTCCACCCCGTCGACCCGGCGCGCATCGCGGTATCGGGGTTTTCGGATGGGGCTTCGTACGCATTGTCGCTCGGCGTCATCAATGGCGACCTGTTCGACCATATCCTGGCCTTTTCGCCGGGCTTCCTGGTGCCGACAACGACCGCCGACACGCCCCGGATCTTCATCTCCCACGGTGTCCACGACGAGGTGCTGCCCATCGATCCCTGCAGTCGCAGGATCGTGCCTGCGCTTCGCCGCGCCGGCTACGACGTGGATTACCATGAGTTCGACGGCGGGCACGTGGTTCCGCCCGACATGGTCGAGCGTGCAGCGATCCGCTTTCTTGGCTGACGCTCTCCCGCACATTCCGCCTGAATGGACCACAGCGGCGGAGCATGTGTGCGGTCAGGATGCTCATCGGGTTCTCGTGCTCGGCGCCCGCGACACCGGCAAGAGCACGTTCTGCCGCTTCCTCACGGCGACATCCATGCAGTCCGGCCGAAGCACGGCATTGCTCGATACGGATGTCGGTCAGAAAACCATCGGTCCGCCGGCCTGCGTGACCATGAGTGACGCCCAAGGCCTGTCTCTGGCCTTCGTCGGCACGACCAACCCCGTTCTCGGGTGGCAGCGTCTCATCGCGGGTACAGGCCGGCTGGCGCAAAGAACCAAGGCGGATCGTCTCATCGTCAACACCAGCGGGCTTTTGTCGGGACCGGGCCTGCGCCTCAAGGCCCCGAAGATCGACGCATTGCAGTTGGACCTGCTGATCGCCCTCGGAGACGATCCGGCTCTTGCGGCAATCGTCGGCGCTAAACCGTCCCTGCCGGTGCTCCGCCTGCCATCTTCGCCGCAGGCCCGGCGCAAGACCGATGGCGAGCGCCGCGCAGCACGGCGGGAGGCTTTCCGAAGCTATTTTGCGGGTGCAGCCATCCTGCGTCTCAACCGCACGATGATCGAGGAAGCGGGCGCGAATGCTCCTCTTCCGGCCGATCTTCTGGTGGGATTGTCCGACCGGGAAGGCACCGATATCGGCATAGGCGTGCTCTGGAATGCGGTGGGCGAAACGATCGACGTGCTGTCGACCGTTGCCGCAGGCACCATCGCCCGGGCTGTTCCGGGCCTGTTGTGCCTCGACGAGAATTTTGCCGAACGACCTGTTCCGACGCAGCCCCCTCACGACACCTCAGGCTGAGGCATCGGATGGATGGCCGGCTTGTCCGGCTCCGGCGGCAGTTCCGGCATGGATGATGGAATGCTGGATGGGCCGGATGGCGCAGGGGTCTCGGGCGGGATCGGCATGACGGGCATGGGCTCCGTCGGGGGCGGTTTGGGATAAAACTCGTCTGGTTGCGGACGGCTGCTGGCACGGTGTGCGGACAAGTCGCTCTCCCTGGATCCTGTCCCTGACAACCGCCCAGTTCCGGGAAAGGTTCGCCTGCAGCCCTGCCTGAAAAACGGCATGGCCGGTCAGACTTGTGAAACCATAGGACAAACCCTTGGCTTGACCTTACGTCCGTTTGGGGTCACGACGGCTGGGTGGAACAACGAGCCGGAAGAATCATGCGCACAGCCCGATCCCTCGCCCTTCTCGCCTTCCTCCTCGCCGGCTCGACCCTGGCCCAGGCCGCAGACCCCGTGTTCGCGCCCGAACCCATCCAGACGTCCTCGGGCTGGATCGTCACCGTGAAGGGCAACCTGCGGGCGGGGCCGCCCTATCCAGGCTCCGACGATTTCAGCTTCATCGGCTATCCCTCCTTGAGCTTCCGCCGCGCGGGAACGGTCGAGCGCTTTAGCGCTCCCGACGATGGCCTGAGCTTCTCGTTCCTGGACGAGTCCGTGTTCCGCATCGGCGTGGTCGGCCGCTTCGTGGGCGGACGCTACTACGAGGACAATCGGGAACTCGTCGGCCTCGACAAGATCGACTGGGCGGTGGAGCCCGGCGTGTTCGTGGAATACTGGCCCCTGGAGTTCCTGCGCGCCCGCGCCGAGATCCGGCGCGGCTTCGGCGGGCATGAGGGCTTCGTGGCCGATTTCGGTCTCGATGCGGTGCAGCGCTTTGGGGCCGTCACCCTGTCCCTCGGCCCGAGGCTGTCCCTCGGCGACGGCGAATTCACCCGCACCTATTTCGGCGTGACCCCCGAGGAGGCGGCGCTCAACGGACAAGTGACGGCCTATCGGCCTTCCGGCGGCATCACCTCGGTCGGCGCGACCGGCGCCGTCAGCTACGACTGGTCGCAGCAATGGTCGACCACCGCCTTCGTCACCTACAAGCATCTCGTGAGCGACGCCGCCGACAGTCCTATCGTCGAGCGCTTCGGGTCCGAGCATCAGGTCGGCCTGGGGCTCACCGTATCCTATTCGTTCGGCTATACGCCGTAACGGCGATCACTGGTCCTGAAAATAAGAAAGCCGCCCGTGGGGCGGCTTTTTTGTTGTCGCCAATCACAGTTCTCAGGCTGCTAGGCTTCCCTGAGCCGCGGCTGCCTCGCCGCGATAGATGCAGCCTTCCGAGGAGCCGGCCATGCCGCGCTTGAGCTCGACCTCTTCAAGGTTCGGAAAGCGCTCCTTCACCAGCCTCCAGATGTAGGTGGTGACGTTCTCGAGGGAGGCGATGCCGATCTCCGCGTTGAGGTCGAGATTGCCGTGATCGAGGCCGGAGCCGTGCTCGCCCTTGATCTCCTTGATGTAGTTCTCGACGTCGTAGAGATTGACCGGCCAGCCATAGACGTCATCGACGGGTCCGCCGAAGGTGAGCTTGACGATGAAGGTGTGCCCGTGCAGCCCGGAGTAGGGAGCCACCGAATGAGCGGCTTCGAATGTGAACTCGCAATAGGTCTTCATTCAACTTGCTCCAGCGATGATGGATGATGCGCTTGAATCATGGGAGTTGCCGGCACAGGGCGACGAAATTTTGCCTATCATAGAACGCTCGGTGAACCAACAGCACCGGGCATCACGCGACTCTGGCATCCTGTCTTAGGGCCGCCAGCGTATGTACCAGATCTCCCGCAGGCCTCGGCCGTCCGAAGTAGAAGCCTTGGACGTCGGTGCACCCGGCAGACTGGACTTGGCGCAGCTGATCCTCCGTCTCGATCCCCTCCGCCACGGTCGGCATGCCGAGGCTCGCGCCGAGATTGGCGACGGATCGCACGATCGCCAGGCAATCGGCCCGCTGCGACATCTCACGGACGAAGGACTGGTCGATCTTGATCTTGTCGAACGGAAAGCTTCGCAGGTAGCTCAGGGACGAGTATCCGGTGCCGAAATCGTCCATGGCGATGCGCACACCAAGCTGTCGCAGCTGATGCAGCATGGACACGGTCATCTCCGTATCTTGGAGCAACACCGACTCGGTGATCTCCAGTTCCAGCCGCTCCGGATCCAGTCCGGACGCAGCCAGTGCCCGGCCGACGCTCTGCACGATGCCTCTGCTGCGGAACTGAACCGGCGAAAGGTTGACTGCCACATGGATGTTGCGCGGCCATGTAGCGGCGTCCCTGCAGGCCTGCTCGATGATCCAGTCGCCCAGCGGCGAGATGAGGCCGGTATCCTCCATGACGGGGATGAACTCCGCCGGTGAGATGAGACCGCGCTCGGGGTGCCGCCAGCGCAGCAGAGCCTCATAACCGCCGATCTCATTGGCCTTGATGTTGATTTGAGGCTGGTAGAACAGCTCGAACTCGCCGGCTGTCATGGCCTTGCGCAGATCGACCTCCAGCGCCCGGCGTGCCTGCAGCTGCGCATCCATGTCAGTCTCGAAGAAGCGGAACGTACCGCGCCCGTCGGCCTTGGCATGATAAAGGGCCATATCGGCATGCTTCAGGATCTGGCTCGAGGTCACGGGCCCTTGAGGCAGCGCGATGCCGATACTGGTGCCGATGAAGATCTCCTGACCGTTCACGCTGAACGGCGCCCGCAGGGCCTCCACGACCCGGGATGCGAGAGCCGAACTCTCGTCCGGCCTGCTGATGCCCGTCTGTAGGATCGCGAATTCATCGCCACCGAAGCGCGAGATCAGGTTCCGCACCTGGCCCTCGACTGCAGGAATGCAATTCCGGAGCCGCTCGGCGACGGCCTTGAGCAACTCGTCGCCCGTTTCGTGACCGAAGGAATCGTTGACATCCTTGAAATGGTCGAGATCCAGGTAGGACACGGCGATGGTGCGCCCGTTCGGCCTCCTGCTCGCCAGCGCCTGCTCGAGCTGGCTGCGGAGCACCACGCGGTTCGGCAACCCCGTGAGCGCATCCTGATGAGCAAGGACATGCAACTCCTCGTGGGCGTGCCCGAGCAGCCTGTTGTGCCGGTTGAGAAGGAGGATCAGGATGACGCCCACCAGGATCAGGCTCGCGGCAATGCCGGAGAAGACCCAGTGCAGGCGGATGAGTTCCTGCTGATCCTTCTGGACGAGCGCAGCCCCATGATTGTGCGAAGCCGAGGCAAGCTGCGCGAGCGGTCCCTCTAGGGGGCTCAGGATATCAAGAGCTTCCCGTGCCGCTTCCGGTCGCTGGTCGATTTCCTCGATCAGCGGCTGCACCTCCGCAAGTTTTTCCTGGAGTTCGAGAAGGGTCTCACCGTGCTCGGGGTTAACCTGCAGAAGATCCTTGAAGCTTCCTTCGTTCAGAATCTGCGCTCGTCCAAGCAGGATTTCATAGCGCAGCTGCACTTCATCCTTGTCGAACTTGCTGTTGGCGCTGGCGAATTCGGCCAGGCGCTGCTCGAGGCGCATGAACTCGGATGTGGCCTGCCCCGCCTCCCAGGCTGGGTTGTAGACGGAGATCTGGCGCAGCGCGCCTTGGCGCTGAACCACCAGCACGGAGACGTAGACGGCGGCAATCAGGAAGCCGCCGATCACGAGGATGATGACCGCTTTGAATGTGCGCAGCGACAATGGGCAGCCTCCAGACCCAGCCTACCCGTGCTATCTTACGTCGATCCGGGCGACCTGCCAGGCAGACCGGGCATAATAGGTCTGGCTCTTCAGGTCGGGGTTGCTGTCATAGGGATAGATGATGAACAGAGGTCCCTTGTCGCGCACGGACATGTAATCGCCATTTCGCTTGAGGGCGAGGATTACGTTGAACTTCCGAAAATCCTCGACCGGAATGTCGGTCGTGTAATCGTTCAGTGCCACCACCACAACGCGCTGTCCGGTCGCACCAACATGCTGCATCAGCTTGTCGAGGGATATACCTTCGAACGTATTCTTGCCTTCATGCCAGGGCGTCGTCGTCTCGATCTTGACCATGCCGAGAGCTTCGAGCATTGGCCGGTCGAACTGCGCCGTACCATCCTTGTTGGTGGCGCTGATCTTTCCGGAAATCGTCAGGATCGGTCTGTCGGCCGGGGCTGCCAGTGAAGCGGCATAGGCCACTCCCATGGCTGCAATGATCGCGATCAATACCCCGAGCAAGCTCGTTCTCACCTTGGAGACAGACATGAGGACCCTCTACGGAAGAAGTAATGGAAGCTATAAAGCACAAGATAATTGAGGAAACTCTTACATAACTCCGGACGGGAAGCAAAAAATTGGAAATAAAACATTATTACGATTGATGAAAGATGACTTCCTCGTAGCCGTGCGTACTGAGCGATGATGTACGCAAAGTGCCGCGAGTCCTGAGATCACTAGAACCTCAGCCTTCTAGGAGAAGCCGGGAGCGCCGCCCTGGTTAAGACCAGAGCGGCGCATGATGAGAAGCGGCCCGAAATCCCTGCTTCAGAGCGGCTTAAGACCCGCCTCGATCTCGGTCCGGCGCGGCTCCAGGAAGGGCGGCAGAGCGAGGCTCTCGCCGAGCTTGTCCATGGGCTCGTCGGTGGCAAAGCCCGGGCCGTCGGTGGCGATCTCGAACAGGATGCCGTTGGGCTCGCGGAAATAGAGGCTCTGGAAGTAGTAGCGGTCAACCGGGCCGCTCGACGGCGCCTTCAAGGATTGCAGTCGCTCCCAGCATTCCTGATAGGTTCGCTCGTCCGGCGTGCGGAAGGCCACATGGTGCACGCCGCCCGCGCCTGGACGGGCTTGCGCAAGTCCCGGCTCAACGGCCACATGCAGTTCCGCACCTGCGCCGCCCTCGCCCATTTCGAACACCTGAACCGGGGTATCGCCGACGCGATACTCCCGGACCGCCCGCATATCCATGGCGTCGGTGAGGACGAGGGCCGTGCGCTCGAGCTTCGGCACGCTGATCCGGATCGGTCCCAGGCCGCGGATCTGGTGCTCGGCCGGCACGGGGCTGCGCTCCCACGGATGGGCCTCGCCCTGCCCGCCGTCGTCCACGAGGCTCAGACGCTGGCCCTCGAAATCCTCGAAGTCGAGGGAGAGGCGGCCGTCACGCTCGATGATCTCGTCGCTGCGCACATGAAGGGTATCGAAGCGATCCTTCCACCAGGCAAGAGCCCTCTCGCCGTTCACACGCAGGGCCGTCTGGGAAATGCTGTGGGTGCCGCGCCGCTCGCGCTCCGCCGGCCAGTCGAAGAAGGTGATATCAGTACCGGGAGAAGCTTTCCCATCTGCATAGAACAGGTGGTAGGCACTGACATCGTCCTGATTGACCGTCTTCTTCACGAGCCGCAGGCCCAGAGTCTGGGTGTAGAAGGCATGATTGCCGCGCGCATCCGCCGTGACGGCGGTGAGATGATGAATTCCGGTCAGCTTCATGGCGCTCTCCATTTCTGAGAGACGTAAATAAGCCGGCATTCCCGCCGGGGCGAGTCCACCGACCGCCAAGCTGACTTTGCTCAAATGCAAATGCAATGCTGAGGTTGTGGACTCATTGTTCGTTTTGCATCCAGATCTCACACCCTCTGCGTCATCCCCGGGCTTGTCCCGGGGATGACGCAGAGGGATTCAAGCCGCCTTCGCGCGCAGATCGTCCGGCGTAACATCGTCCGGGATCGGGCAGCGATAGGCGCGGCCGCCGGTGCGCTCCCGCAGTTCCACCTTGGCGCGGGCGACGAGGTCTGGATTGCGTAAGACATCGGCGGCGGTGGCCGCCATGGCCTTGTGGGCGGCAGGCAGGTTGCCTTGCGTGACGAGCTGCCAGGTGTGAAACGGCGTCCCGATGGCAAAGCACGCGGTGTGGCACTGCACGGTCGGGACGATCCAGCTCACGTCGCCCACATCGGTGGTGCCCATCATCACTTCCTCGCGGGCCGGCATGGCGAGCACGCCGTCGTGCAGCACCTTGGTCTTGAGCGAGAGATCGTGCGGCTTCACGCTCGCAAGGATCTCCTCCTCGGTCATGGCCGACTTCTGAAGCTTCTCGGCAAAGGCGACATCGGATTCGTCGAAGGCAGGCGGGCCAAGGCGGCGCATGTTCTCGTACATGGCCTCCTGCAGCGCCTTGTTGGGCACGACGTTCGAGGTGGCGTCCGTAATCTGCACGGATACGCTAGTCTCCGTCATCAGCGCAGCACCTTCGGCGATCTTCTTCACGCGCTCGAAAAGCCGCTCCGCATCGGGCAGGTGCGGCGAGCGCACGAGATAGAGCGACTCCGCATAGGCCTGCACCACGTTCGGCGCATCGCCGCCGGTATTGGTGATGGCGTAATGCACGCGCGCATCGGAGGGCATGTGCTCGCGCATGTAGTTCACGCCAACATTCATGAGCTCCACCGCGTCCAATGCCGAGCGGCCTACATGGGGCGCGGCGGCCGCGTGCGCCGCCCGGCCCCTGAAGCGGAAGTACGCCTGGATGCAGGCGAGCGACGAGGTGGTCTGCACCTCGTTGACTACACTCGGATGCCAGCAAAAGGCCGCAGCGAGATCATCGAACAGGCCCGCGCGCGCCATGAAGGTTTTTCCGGACCCGCTCTCCTCGGCCGGGCAGCCGTAATAGCGCACGGTGCCGGCGATGCCCTCCGCTTCAAGTGCATCTTTCAGCGCGACGGCGGCGAGCGCGGATCCTGCTCCGAGCAGGTTGTGGCCGCAGCCATGCCCCGGCGCGCCAGTCACGGTGGGCTTGTGCTCGGCGAGGCCGGAGACCTGCGCCAGATCAGGCAGAGCATCGAACTCGCCGAGGATCCCGACGACGGGACCGCCCGAACCCCACTCGGCCACGAAGGCGGTGGCCATGCCGCCGACCTTCGGCGTGATGCGGAAGCCCTCGCGCTCCAGCATGGCGATCTGCTCGACGACGGCACGATATTCTTCGAAGGCGAGTTCCGGCACGGCCCAGATGCGGTCGCTCAAGGCACAGTAATCCCCGGCCTTGGCATCCACATGGCGGGCAATGACATCAAGGCTCAAACGGTCGTTATGCATGGTCTGATGAAATCTCAGTGTGGTGGGAATGGCGCGACCATAATGCATGAGCGCGCGCATGTGAAAGTCTGGCTCTTTTCCCTCCCCCTTGTGGGGATGGGTGGCCGCGCAGCGGCCGGGGTGGGAGTGCTGGCGCCTGACCTGTATAGGCTATCGCTCACACCCCCACCTCCAACTCCTCCCCACAAGGGGGAGGAGAGTCACCGCTGTGATCTACCCTCAAACCCTCTCGCCCCTGTTCTCCTTGCGCGAGAGAAGAAACCCGCCGGACTGGCGCGACCAGAGGCCGGCATAGAGGCCGCCGTTCTCCAGCAACTCCTCGTGGGTGCCCTCCTCGACGATCCGCGCGTCGTCCATGACGATCAGGCGGTCCATGAGCTGCAGAGTCGAGAGGCGGTGCGCGATGGCGATCACCGTCTTGCCCTCCATCAGCGTCGCGAGCGATTCCTGGATCGCTGACTCGACCTCGGAATCGAGCGCCGAGGTCGCCTCGTCCAGGATCAGGATCGGCGCGTCCTTCAGGATCACGCGGGCGATCGCGATGCGCTGGCGCTGCCCGCCGGAGAGTTTCACCCCGCGTTCGCCCACATGCGCGTCGAAGCCGCGACGCCCGCGTCCGTCGACAAGGCGCTCGATGAAGTCGGTGGCGTGAGCCTGGCGCGCGGCCTCGCGCATCGCCTCTTCGCTGGCATCCGGCCGTCCGTAGAGGATGTTCTCGCGGATGGAACGGTGCAAAAGCGACGTGTCCTGCGTCACTACCGAGATCTGTGCGCGCAGGCTCTCCTCCTGCGCGTCGGCGATGTCGTGCCCGTCGATGAGGATGCGGCCGTCCTGCGGCACGAAGAAGCGCAGCAGCAGGTTGACCAGCGTGGTCTTGCCGACGCCGGAGCGGCCCACGAGGCCGATCTTCTCGCCGGGCCTTAAGGTGAGATCGAGCCGGTCGATCACCGTGTCGCCCTCGCCGTAGGAGAAGCTGACGTTCTCGAACCGGATCTCGCCGCGCGACACGTGCAGGGGCTTGGCGGTCGGCTTGTCCTGCATGGTGAGCGGGCGCGAGATGGTCTTCATGCCCTCCTGCACAGTACCGAGATTCTCGAAGATGCCCATGACCTCGAAGGCCACCCAGCCGGACATGGAGACGATCTGCGTGGAGAGCAGCAGCGCCGTGGTCATGGTGCCGGCATCGACGCGGTTTTCGCTGAACAGCCACACGGCCACGGCCCCGGTGGCGACCAGGAAGACGGCGTTCAGAAAGGTGAGGCCTGCCACGTAGAGCGTGTTGATGCGCTGCTGGCTCATGAAGGCGTCGTTGAGCCGGCTGTAGCCCTCGCTGATGTACTCGTCCTCGTCCTTGCGGCGCCCGAACAGCTTCACCGTCATGATGTTGGTGAAGCTGTCCACCACCTTGCCGGTGACGGCGGAGCGCGCCTCGCTGGAGACGCGCGAGCGCTTCTGGATGCGCGGCACGGACAAGCCAAGCAGCGTGGCATAGAGCACGAACCATCCAGCCATGGGGATGGCGAGGCGCCAATCCTGCGTGCCGAGCAGGCCGACGGAGGCCGCGCCGAAAATCAGGATCTGCCAGACCGCGCGGGCGACGGAGAGAACCGTCTCGCGTAGGGGCCGCCCGGTCTGCAGCACCCGGTTGGCAATGCGGCCGGCAAAATCCTCCTGGAAGAAGCCGAGAGGCTGGCGCACCACGTGCCAGTAGTTCTGCCAATGCACCATCGCGGTGAAGGACACCGCGAGCGAATGGTTGACGAGGAGCCGGAACAGGATCGTGCCCACCGGCCGCACCAGCAGGATGATGGCCGCCATGGCGATCAGCAGCGGCCCGGCCTCATCGAAGATGCCTTCCGGAGAGGTGGTCGACAGGGCATTAACGAGGCGCCCGATGAGCCAGGGGATCAGCGCCTCGAAGACGGCCAGCACGAAGCCCAGCGCGAACAGGGCAATAAACAGGCCCTTCGCCTGCCGGATGAAGTGCCAGTAGAAGCCCCACAACGTATCTGGAGGCGACTCCTCCGGCGGCTTCTTCCTGAAATCGATGCGGGTTTCGAAAAAGCGGAACATCAGGGCCTGCGTTCGTTTCGACCCGAATCAACTGGGCCAGCGGCCGGAATGATGCAGCATTCTTTGGCTTGAGGGTGGCAGTCGCGATGAGTTGAAGGCTTGGGATTTCCTCCTCAAGGCATCGCGGTTCATAGGGGAGGACACAGGAGCCCAGATTTAGTGGATAAGTTAGAGCCCACCAAAACTTTCTAGCAACCTTGAGCGTTATGCCTAGTTCTTGTCATTGGTAAGTGCGTTTTGTTGAGAGACTCAGCCAATGGCCGAAAAGCCCCCTGAAATCGCAGTCAAAATTCTTGGTCTGATAGAGGCAAATGCATCGGGATGGCTTGGAATTGCTGCACTAGTCTTAATCGTCTCATTAGTTTTTTTGGTAGCAAAACTGCCTATGTGAGCTGGACCTACAAAACAGCCGATATTTTTTTTGATCTTTTCCCTGGGACGGGGGCAGTGAAGGAGCGGCACCCTACCCCACAGCAAACAAATCCCGAGGCTCCGGCCCTTGCGGCTCTTCAAAAGCGTTCGGATCGCCTGGGCCGGTTTCCCAGCCGAGATCGGGGAGCGCGATGATGCGCAGGCCGCGCGGGTCGTTGCGGGTCACCACGATGTTGCGGGTTTCCATATAGGCGATGAGGCGTCGCGCCCGGCCGGGCGAGCGGCTGCCGCAGGCACGCGCAATCTCGCCGTCCGGCGGACAGGGCGAGCCTTCCATGGCCGCGCGGGCGATGAGCAGGTAGATGCCCTGGATGTCCTCCGTGAGATCGGCCGCGAACGTCACGGCGCGGTCCCATTCCGTGCCCTCGGCAGTAGCCATGTCGACGCCGGCGCGGGCGACCGCGAGGCGACGACGGAAAGCGTTGAGGTTCAACGGCTCGCCGGCCACCCGGCGGATGCGGCAGCGGACGAGAAAATCCTGATACAGAACGGCCACGGAGCGGAAGGCGGCCTCCCGGTCGTCGAGGATCTCGCGCAGGATCGCATCGAGCGCAGCCTCGCGCTCGGCCTTGGACTGCTCGGTCTCCTCCGCCTGCGGCTCGGGTGCCGCGGCAGGCCGGGTGCGGGCGAGCTGAGCCAGCAGGTCGTTGGTGGAGGGAGCCGGCGGGGGCGGTGGGGCGCGGCGCGGCATCACCGGCCGGGCGGGCTCGTCCTCGCCCGCCTTGAAGATGAGGTCGCGGGCGTCTTGCCTCTGCTGCTCGGGCAAAGGCATGAGCGTGAAGGTGCCCGTGCGGGTGGAGGTTTCGACCTTACCGATGCGGATCGGCAGCGGGCGGCGCGACAAGGCGGGGCCCAGCGCCACGAAGTGACCGCGCTCAAGGTCGCGGAACATCTCGGCCTGGCGGCGCTCCATGCCGAGAAGGTCGGCGGCGCGGGCCATGTCGATGTCGAGGAAGGTGCGGCCCATGAGGAAGTTCGAGGCTTCCGCCGCCACGTTCTTCGCGAGCTTGGCGAGGCGCTGCGTGGCGATGATGCCGGCGAGCCCTCGCTTGCGGCCGCGGCACATGAGGTTGGTCATGGCGCCGAGCGAGACTTTTCGGGCCTCGTCCGATACTTCGCCTGCGGCGGCAGGCGCAAAGAGCTGCGCCTCGTCCACCACCACGAGCATGGGATACCAATAGTCGCGCTCGGCATCAAAGAGGCCGCCCAGGAAGGCGGCCGCGCAGCGCATCTGCGCCTCGGTGTCGAGGCCCTCCAGGCTGAGCACCACCGAAACCCTGTGCTGGCGCACGCGGGCGGCGATGCGCTGCAGGTCGCCCTCGCTGCGTGAGGCATCCACCACCACATGGCCGAACTTGTCGGCCAGGGTTACGAAATCGCCCTCGGGGTCGATGATGGCCTGCTGGACGAGGTTGGCGCTCTGCTCGAGAAGGCGGCGCAGGAGATGCGACTTGCCGGAGCCGGAATTGCCCTGGACGAGCAGACGCGTCGCCAGAAGCTCTTCGAGATCGAGCAAAGCCGATTGTCCCCCGGGGGCGGAGGACGCCACTCCCGAAGAAACCTGTCCCATGTCGATGCCAGCCTTCATCAGCCTCCCTCGTATCATCACGAAATCTGGTATGGTCCTAACACGGCGAGGCTTAAGGAAGTGCCGGGCGAGTGGGCGCTCTCCACAGGCGAGATGCCCTATCCCCAGCCGCGATGCCGCAGGATCCGAGCATCGGACCCAAAAGTGGACTTGCACTTTTGGGATCGATCCGATGCTCTATCCCTTGGCTGGCGCATCGTTAACGCGGAAAACCGGGTCCACTTTTCACTGACGCGGCCCTCTGGGTCCGCACGATGCGCCAATGAAACCTCTGAGCCCAAGGATCATTAATCCGGGCCATATTCCTGCTCAGGATGGACGATGCCGATCCCTGCCTCCCGAATCACCAGTGACGCTCAGATGATCCGGGTCCAGAGCACGACCCCTGGCACGGAAACGCCAGGATCGCAGACCACGCCGCCCGGCGCAGCGGAGACGGAGGGGGCGTTCGGCATCTTCGGGATGATCATCTCAGGGCTGATCATCATCTTCGCCATCGTGCTGCTTTACATGCGCTCGCGGAACCGGCGCTGATCAGTCTGCGACCGACGCCTCCGCCGCCTTCACGGCGCCGCCTCGCAGGGGCAATTCCTTCAGGGCCAGCAGGAAGGCGAGCGCCAGCCCGAAGCCGACCATGGCGGCCAGGAACACGTAGCTGAAGACGTCGGCGAGATTGACGCCGCTCTGCGCTGCCGCTTCGCCCATGGCCTCGAAGCTCGCCGCGCCCGTGATGCCTGAGCCGCTCAGCACGATGGCGCCGAAGATCGCCACGATGAAGGCGCCGCCGAGCGAGCGGAAGAAATTGGCCGTGCCCGTGGCGGTTCCCATCTGGTGCGGCGCTACCGCGTTCTGTGTCGTCACCATGGTGACCGGGAGTAGCGTACCGAGCCCGATGCTGATGATGCCGAGCATGACCTCGATGGCGGTGATCGACAGTCTCTCGCCATAAAGGAACAGCACGCCCATGGCGATGATCGCCACCATAAGGCCGGCCGTCGGAAGCCGCTTGTAATGCTTCACCCTGGCCATGGTCTGGCCGGACAGCGTCGCGCCGACAACGGTGCCCGCCATAAGCGGGATGAGGGCCAAGCCCGACAGGCTCGCCGAGAGGCCGCGCACGGTCTCGAAATAGACCGGCAGGTAGATGGTGAGCCCGATATAAGTACCCATGCCAAAGCAGGCCGCGAGCACCCCCATCCGCACCACCGGGTTGTGGAGCACCCCCGAGGGAATCAGCGGTTCCGGGGCCAGCCGCATGCGCAGGGCGAAGAGGCCCCATAGCACCAGAGAGCCGGCGACAAGCCCGAGGATCGGCAAGGATCCCCAGGGATAGCGGATGCCGCCCCAGCTGAGGGCAAGCAGCAGCACGACGGTCGCGGCCACTATGAGTACCGCGCCCAGGAGGTCGAGCCGGTGCGGGCGCTCGTGGCGGGGCAGCTTCTTGAGGGTGCGATGGGCGAGCAGGAAGGCCACAAAGCCGAGCGGCAGGTTGATCCAGAAGATCACGGACCAGTGCATCTTCTCGGCAAAGAAGCCCCCGAGCACGGGGCCGAGCAGGCTCGAGGACATGAAGACGCTGGCGAAATAGGCCTGGTAGCGGCCGCGCTCCCTGGGAGACACGATGTCGGCGATGATGGTCTGGCCCATGGCGATCAGCCCGCCTCCGCCAATGCCCTGCACGCCGCGGGCCAGGATGAGGAAAAACATGCTGGGCGCCAGCGCGCAGGCGATGGAGCCGATGATGAAGATCACGATGCCCACCAGCATGATGGTGCGCCGGCCATAGGAATCGCTGAGCTTGCCGTAGAGCGGCGTCACGGCCGTGGAGGTCAGGAGATAAACCGTCACGATCCAGGACAGGTGTTCCAGGTCGCCGAGTTCGCGGCCGATGGTGGGAAGCGCCGTCGCGATGATGGTCTGGTCCAGGGCCGCCAAGAACATGGCGAGCAGCACGCCGACGATGATGGTGCGGATTTCAGCTTGGCTCAGAGGCTTGTTCTGAGCGCCGTGCAGGTGTGCAGGGGGAGATTGGTCCATCGTGTCCATCGTGTTCCGGCAGGCTCATCTAGGGGACAAGCCGAGGGTATGTCGAACCTGTACCTGCAGGGCTGGTATGCGTTCCGGCTCAAGACTGAGCTAAGTGACAGCTCCATCCACAGGTTCCGACTTTTTGGCGGCTGTTTCAGAGCCCTGCCTCTGGCAACGATCCGCAGCGTTCCTCTATTGTTCGCGCCATGCCGTCCCGCACCCACATCACACTCGCACAGGCCCGGCGGATCGCGCTGGCTGCTCAAGGCTTCCATGAAGGCCGCCCAGCCGGCGCCACCAAGCGCCATGTGAGCCGCGCCCTGCAGCGCTCGCACCTGCTCCAGATCGATTCGGTCAACGTACTGGTGCGTGCCCATTACATGCCGCTGTTCTCGCGGCTCGGCGCCTATGATCGTGGGCTGCTCGAAAAGACCGCTTATCATCCCAAGAAGCGAGAGGCCTTCGAATACTGGGGGCATGAAGCCTCTCTGATCCGGCTCGACCTGCACCCGCTCTTCCGCTGGCGCATGGAGCGCGCCGCGCGGGGCGAAGGCACCTATGGCGGTCTTGCCCGGTTCGGGCGCGAGAAGCGCGCCTTCATCGAGCAGGTGCGCCGCGAGATCGAGACGCGGGGGCTGATCGGTGCGGGCGAATTGTCCATCGGCGGCAAGGGCAAGGGCTCCTGGTGGGGCTGGAGCGACGGCAAGCGGGCGCTCGAATGGCTGTTCTGGGCGGGCCAGGTCACCACCGCCACGCGGCGCGGCTTCGAGCGCGTCTACGACCTGCCCGAGCGGGTGCTGCCCTCCGACATCCTGAACATCCCGACACCCTCGACCGAGGAGGCGCAGCGGGAGCTGCTGCGGCTGTCCATCCGGGCGCTCGGCATCGCCTCGGAGCGGTGCCTGCGCGACTATTTCCGCCTGGAGCCGCAGGACGCCAAGGCGCGCATCCCCGAGCTGGTGGAGGCGGGCGACCTCATCCCGGTCACGGTGGATGGCTGGAACGGCCCGGTCTATCTCGATCCCCAGGCCAAAATTCCGCGTCGGGTCGAAGCGCGGGCGCTCGTGTCGCCCTTCGACCCCATCGTCTGGGAGCGCACGCGCACGGAACGGCTGTTCGATTTCCGCTACCGGATCGAGATCTACACCCCGGCCGAGAAGCGGGAATTCGGCTATTACTGCCTCCCCTTCGTGCTGGGCGAGCGCATCGTCGCCCGCGTGGATCTGAAGGCCGACCGGGCGGCGGGGAATCTCATCGTCCACTCCGTCCATCCGGAAGCCTCGGTTGCCCCTGAGGAGATCGCCCCAGCTCTGGGAGACGAGCTGCGCCTCATGGCCGAGTGGCTCAACCTCGGCTCCATCACGGCGCCGAAGGAATGGCGCATGCGGCTGCAGGTTTGAGCCTCCCGAAACCGCCCAAGGCTCGCCAGACGTCCCGATCCTCCTATGTCATGAGGCCATGAACACGCTTCTCACCCCCGCCACCCGCCTGTGGTTCCGCCTGCGGCTCAACGAGATCGGCCCGCTGCTCTCGGTGTCCGCCTGCGGCTTCTTCGCCTGGGCCTTCATCACGCTTGCCGACGAGGTGCAGGAGGGCGAGACCCATGCGCTCGACAGCCAGCTCCTGTTGGCCCTTCGCGATCCGCAGAATCCGGCTAATCCCCTCGGGCCCTCCTGGCTCGAGGAATCGGCCCGGGACATCACGGGCCTTGGCGGCTACGCCATTCTGTCGATCATCACCCTGGCCACATGGGCCTACCTGATGATGACCCGGAGACAGGGCGCGGCCCTTCTGGTGATCGTCGCCATCGTCGGCGGCATGCTGATCTCCACCGGCCTCAAGATGGGCTTCGAGCGGCCCCGGCCGGATCTGGTACCCCACGCCACCCGGATCTACACCGCAAGCTTCCCGAGCGGCCATGCCATGATGTCGGCCATCACCTATCTGACGCTCGGTGCCCTGCTCGCCCGCGTGGAGAAGAGCCGGCGCGCGAGCGCCTTCATCATGGGGCTTGCCATCATCATGACCCTGCTGGTCGGCGTGAGCCGCGTCTATCTCGGCGTCCACTGGCCGAGCGACGTGGTCGCCGGCTGGTCGGTCGGCGCGGCCTGGGCGGCCTTGTGCTGGTTCGTGGCCCTGCAGCTGCAGCGCCGCGGGCAGGTGGAGAAGCCGGGCGAAACCTCGCGTTTATCCGACGACAAGCCGGAATGACGGACGAGACCGGCAAACCCATCCGCAAGCCGCCGCGCAAGGTCACGGCGGCCTACCTGCAGCGGGCTGCCATGTCCTATCTCGAACGCTATGCCTCCTCGGCCGAGAACCTGCGCCGGGTGCTGCGCCGCAAGGTCGACAAGCGCTGCCGCCTGCGCGGCGAGGATCCGGCCGAGTTCCACGACATGATCGACGAGGTGGTGGCCAAAAGCCTGAAAATCGGCCTCATCGACGACACCCGCTATGCGGAAGCCCGCGTCGCCACCTTGCGCCGCCGGGGCGGCTCGGCGCGAGCCATCCAGGCGAAGCTCTCCGCCAAGGGCATCGACCGCAGCACCATCGCGGCGGTTCTGGAAGGAGAGGAGGGCGACGAGGAGCAGGCGGCCCGCGCCTTTGCCCGCCGCCGCAAGCTCGGACCCTTCCGCCCCGGCGAGCGGGCGCCCTATCGCGACAAGGACCTGGCCGCAATGGCCCGCGCGGGTTTTCGCTTCGATGTGGCGCGGAGCGTCATCGAAGGCGAGCGGGACGAGGACAAGATTTAGGCACCTTCCCGCACGAACATGATCGTCGGCTTGTCCTTGTAGGTCGTGCGACAGAACTCCCGGTAGCCGCATTTCTCAGCCACACGGATGGACGGCTCGTTCTCAGGAGCGATGATGCAGGCTGTGCGCCGGGAGCTGATATGCGCGTCGCCCCACGCGATGGCGGCGCGTGCGGCTTCCGTCGCATAGCCCTTTCCATGCGCATGGGGCGCAAGGGCCCAGCCGATCTCTGGCATATCGTCAAGGGACGGCTCGATCTCGCGCCGGAAATCCGCGAGTCCGACTTCTCCGATGAAGCGCCCAGACTCTTTCTCGACGATAACCCAGTAGCCGAAACCGAGTGATGTCCAATGCCCGACATTGCGCAGCAGCCGTCCCCATACCTCTTCCCGGAACGAAGGCCTGCCGCCGATGAAGCGGGTCACTTCCGGATCGGTCCAGAGGGCGATGTAATCGGCGAAGTCGTCGAGCCTGTGCCCTCGTAGGGTGAGGCGTTCAGTTTCAATGATGGGAGCAAGATCGCGCGCAAGAGGGGAACTGGACATCAGGAAACCCGGGCATGGAGGTGTTTGTAGAATCGAACGTGCTTCATAGCAGCCCTGCGCCAACGTTGACCGCAAGTGCCAGGACGGTGGTGTTGAAGAGGAAGGACAGGATCGTGTGCGCGAGCGCGAGGCGGCGCATGCGCCGGGAGACGATCGCCACGTCTGAAGTTTGCGCTGCGGCGCCGAGGTTGAACGAGAAATACAGAAAATCCCAGTAATCGGGCCGGCTTTCATGCGGAAAGGCCAAGCCGCGGCGCTCACCCGCATCGCCGTAATATTCGTGCGCATAATGAATGGCGTAAATCGTGTGCACGAAGAACCAGGAGCACAAGATGGTGACGCCAGCCATCCCGAGGCGGAAGGCCTGCTGCCCGGTCTGACCATCGCGCATGCCGGCGAGTTCCACGGCGATCGCAGCGAGGCTCGCGATGGAGGCCCCCAGCGTCAGGGCGAGGACCACGACGGCGCTCTCATCCTCTTGCGCCGCCCGCTCCTGCATCTTCGCCGTGGAGGAGCGCAGCGCCATGAGCCAGGCGAGCCCCAGATAGCATACGACCCCGATGTCCCAGGCGACAAGCAGGCGCGAATTCACCAGCCATGAGGACGGCAGAGCGGCAAAGACCAGACAGGCCACGAGAGCCGAACCGAGAAGCCGCGAACGCAGACGGGCCTTGAGATGCATCATGGCTCAACTCTTCACGAGAATAGCGGGCGGCCCCTGGAGCTTGGTTGTCCCTGTTCTAGATGACCAAGCCTCATCGCAAAAGGAGATCAGGATGAACCGCAAGGCAAGAGCCGTCTGGCAGGGCACGGGCAAAGAGGGCACCGGCCACCTCACCTCGGATTCCGGCGTTCTGTCCTCGACGCCCTATTCCTTCAAGACGCGCTTCGAGAACGAGAAGGGCACCAATCCGGAGGAGCTGATCGCCGCCGCCCATGCGGGCTGCTTCACCATGGCACTCGCCTTCCAGCTTCAAGGCGCGGGATTTACGCCGAACGAACTCGCCACGGAAGCAGTCATCTCCCTCGAACAGGAGGGCAGCGGTTTCACGATCAAGAAATCGGCCCTGACGCTCAACGCCAACGTGCCGGGCATCGACCGGGCCAAGTTCGAGGAGCTGGCGCGTGCGGCCGAGAAGAACTGCCCCGTGTCGAAGGTGCTCAACGCCGAGATCACGATGGATTTCACGCTGGCGTAAGTGCATCCCTGCATCACTCCTCACGTCATGGCCGTCCCCGGACTTGATCCGGGGATCAGTCCCGGCCATCCACGTTTTAGGAGCTACAGAGTCGGAAAGACGTGGATGCCCGGCACGAGGCCGGGCATGACGGGTGAGTGAACGGGTTTACGACCCGGCCTTCTTATAGGCATCGACGATGGCCTGACCGTCGGGGCCTGCCTTCTTCAGCCAATCCTGAGTCAGCTGCTCGCCGACCTTCAGCAGGCCTGCCTTCAGTTCAGGCCCGGGGGGCTGCACCTTCATGCCCTTCGCGGTCATCTGCTCCACGTACCACTTGGTCTTTTCCTGCGCGGTCTTCCAACCGCGCTCCTCGGCCGTCTTGGCAGCCTTCAGCACGGCCTCCTGCGTCGGCTTGTCGAGGGCATCGAAAGCGGCCTTGTTGACGAAGGTGATGTTCTTCGGGATCCAGGCCTGCGTGTCATAGAAGTGGGTGAGCGATTCCCACACCTTCGAATCGTAGCCGGTCGCACCCGAGGTCATGAAGGTGTTGACCACGCCGGTGGCAAGCGCCTGCGGCAGGTCGGCCGCCTGGACAGTGACGGGCTGCGCGCCGACGAGTTCGGCGATGCGGGCGGTGCCGGGATTGTAGGAGCGCCACTTCACGCCCTTTAGGTCCTCGACGGTGTTGATGTCCTTCTTGGCAAAGATGCCTTGCGGCGGCCATGGCACCGCAAAGAGCAGCATCAGGCCCTGACTTGAAAGCTTCTTCTCAAGGGCCGGACGCTGCACGTCCAAGAGCTTCTTCGCCTGATCGAACGAAGTGGCCAGGAAG
The DNA here is from genome assembly GCF_036314045.1 of Microvirga sp. CF3062. Taxonomy (NCBI): domain Bacteria; kingdom Pseudomonadati; phylum Pseudomonadota; class Alphaproteobacteria; order Hyphomicrobiales; family Methylobacteriaceae; genus Microvirga; species Microvirga sp. CF3062. The sequence continues at coordinate 149,123 of NZ_JAYGGN010000003.1, read as the reverse complement.
GGCACCACGTCGAGACCGTAGACCGGGTCCTCGTTCTCGTGCAGGGACATCAGCACCTCGCCGGCCTGGGCTTGGCCGGTCTGCACCGCACGCTTGATCTCCGGCGCCTTGAACAGCGAGGCGTTGCCGTGAACCGTGATCTGCAGCTTGCCGCCGGTGGCGTCCGCCACATCCTTGGAAAAGATGTTCAGGTTCTCGGTGTGGAAGTTGTCCGGCGGGTAGGCCGCGGGCAGGTTCCATTTGGTCTGCGCCAGCGCGGGTGCTGCCATCAGCAGCACACCGGCGAGGCTTAAAGAGAAGCGTGTCATCTGTTTCATCGTTTGTCTCCCTCTGGTTGTTGTGAAAGCGTCTAGTTCGGGAAGGCCATCTGCGGCAGCACCATCACGATATTTGGAAAGACCGTGATGATCGCCACCGCCGCGACGAGCAGGAAGAAGAACGGCAGCGCGGCGAGCGCCACGGTGTTCGAATCCTTGCCCGACATGGTCTGGAGCACGAAGAGATTGAATCCGACCGGCGGCGAGACCTCAGCCATCTCGACCACGAGAATGAGGAAGATGCCAAACCAGATCAGGTCGAAGCCCGCCGTCTTCACCATGGGGATCACCACGGCGGTGGTGAGCACGATCATGGAGATGCCGTCGAGCGCGGTGCCGAGCAGGATGTACATGACCGTGAGCGCCGCGATGAGGGCGTAGGGCGAAAGGTTGAGGGCGTCGACCCAGGATGCGAGCGCCTGGGGAATGCCGGTATAGGCCATCGAGGTCGACATGAACGAGGCGCCGGCCAAGATTAGCATGATCATGCAGGTGATGCGAGTCGTGCCCATGACGCTCTTCCAGAACGAATCCCACGACAGGGCGCCTGACCACCAGGCAATCGCCAGGGAGCCGAGCACGCCCCAGGCGGCGCATTCAGTGGCCGTTGCCCAGCCGAGCAGGAGGGTAAGGAAGACGAGCATGATCAGGAGCGCGACGGGAATGAGGTTCGTCGATTCCCTCATCTTCTCGCGAAAGCTCATGCTCGGCTCGGGTGGGGGCGCCTTCTTCGGGTTGAGCAGCGACCACACGGCGATGTAGCCGGAATAGAGCGCCATCACGAGAAGGCCCGGCAGGAAGCCGGCAAGGAAGATCTGAATGATCGAGACGTTGGCCGCCACCGCATAGACCACCATGGTGATCGATGGCGGAATGAGGATGCCGAGCGTGCCGGCGCCGGCGAGCGACCCTAAGCTCACCATGTCGTCATAGCCGCGCTTCTTCAGTTCCGGCAGGGCGATCTTGGCCACCGTCGCGCAGGTGGCGGCCGACGATCCCGAGACGGACCCGAAGATGCCGCAGGCGAGCACGTTGACGTGCATGAGCCGCCCGGGGAGCCAGTTGAGCCAGGGCGCAAGCCCGCGGAACATCTCCTCCGAGAGACGCGTACGATACAGAATCTCGCCCATCCAGATGAAGAGCGGAAGCGCCGCGAGAGTCCAGGAAGCGGAGTTGCCCCAGATCGTGGTGGCAAGCACCGATCCCGCCGGAATGCCGCCACCCACGAACTGCATGCCGACCCAGCCGCAGGCCATGAGCGCGATGGCGATCCACACGCCGCCGGCGAGAAGCAACGCCAACAGCAGGAGCAGGAGCCCTGAGATCTCGATGAGCTCCATGGGTCCTACACTCCGCTCTGGATTGCGCGCTCCACCACCTCTTCGGCGGTGGTGGCAGGCGGCTTCTCGTAGCGCGGGTCGCCGCCGCGCAGCACGTGGATGAACTCGTCCAGGAAAGCGATGAACAGGATCACGAGGCCGGTGGCATAGCCGATTTGAGGGATCCAGAGCGGGATCGCGAGCACGCCCTGCGCCATGTCGTTGAAGCGCCAGCTGTCATAGGTCAGCTGCACCGCGTGCCAGGCGAAGAAGCCCACGAAGCCGAGACCGATCACCAGGGAGAACATCTCCAACCACCAGCGGGTCCGTCCCTGCAGGCGGTCCGTCACGAGGCCGACCCGGATCATCTCACCGGAGCGGAAGGTGTGAGCCAAGCCTAAGAAAGCCATCGCGGCCATGGACCAGGATGCGAGATCGTCGCCGGCCGGAATGTTGATGCCGATGCCGCGCCCGAGGGACAGGCCCATCATGAGAAGAAAGATGACGATGAGAAACAGGCCTGCGAGGTAGCCGGCGAAGAGATAAAGGCCGTCGAGAGCGGAACGGAGCATGCAGACAGTTTTCTTTGGCGCGTGATGCGCAGGCCAGAGCTTAACCTGACGGCAGGCGGGAGCAAGGGCCTCTTCCGGCACGAATGCACAAGCTTTCCGTCTTTCCTGCCCAAGGGCTAGGCAGGCTCTCTGAGGAGAGGTCATGCGACCTCCCGCCCCCTCCTGCCGCACTCGCCAGCGCCCTATATCCATGCTAGAACAAAACACGAACAAACTCGCGGAAGATCCATGGACGAGAAGCTGTCGAAGAAGCTGCGCATCCTGGCGGATGCGGCTAAGTATGATGCCTCCTGCTCCTCCTCCGGGGCGCCCAAGCGCAAGTCGGATCCCGATGGCCTCGGCTCGACGGTGGGGACCGGCATCTGCCACGCCTACACGCCGGACGGGCGCTGCGTGTCGCTGCTCAAGATCCTGCTGACTAATTACTGCCTGTTCGACTGCGCCTATTGCGTGAACCGCCGCTCCTCCAACGTGAAACGGGCCAAGTTCTCCGTCGACGAGGTGGTGACGCTGACCATCGAGTTCTATAAGCGCAACTACATCGAGGGCCTGTTCCTCTCGTCCGGCATCATCCGCTCCCCCGACTACACCATGGAGCAGATGATCCTGGTGGCGAAGAAGCTGCGCCGCGACCACGGCTTTCGCGGCTACATCCACCTGAAGACGATTCCCGAAGCGAGCCCATGGCTCATCGAGGAGGCGGGGCTCTGGGCCGACCGCCTGTCGATCAATCTCGAACTGCCGACGGAAAAGAGCCTGGAGCAGCTCGCTCCTGAAAAGGACGGCGCCTCGATCGAGACCGCCATGGCGCAGATGTTCGAGCGCATCGAGGAGGCGCGCGAGGAGCGCCGCCATTTCTCACCGGCCGGCCAGACCACGCAGATGATCGTCGGCGCCGACGCGACCACGGACGCGGATGTCTTACGCAAATCGGCCACGCTCTACGGCCATTACGCCATGAAGCGGGTGTATTACTCCGCCTTCAGCCCGATCCCGGATTCGAGCGCGATCCTGCCGCTCAAATCGCCGCCGCTCATGCGCGAGAACAGGCTCTATCAGGCCGATTGGCTGCTGCGCTATTACGGCTTCAACGTGGACGAGATCGCATCCTCGGCCGAGAAGGGCATGCTCGATCTCGACATCGACCCGAAGCTCGCCTGGGCGCTCAAGAACCGCCACCGCTTCCCGGTCGACGTGAACCGCGCCGACCGGGAGATGCTGCTGCGCGTGCCCGGCCTCGGGGCGCGTGCCGTCGACAAGATCGTTGTGGCGCGAAAGCACACCACGTTGCGCCTGGAGGACGTCGCCCGCCTCACCTCGGGGCTGAAGCGCGCCAAGCCCTTCCTCATCACGGCCGATCATCACCCGAAAGCCAGGCTCGACAAGCTCGACCTGCGCGAGCGGCTGATCGAGAAGCCCGAGCAGCTGAGCTTGTTCGCATGAGCCTCCACCGCATCACCCTCAAAGCCGGCGCGGATCTCCACGGCTTTCGCCGGGCGGTGCGCTGGCTGATCGCCGAGGAGCTGGCGCCGCAGCATGTGGTGTTCGCCATCGACGATGCTCCGGGCCTCTTCGGCGACGAGACGGTCGCTGACGCGGCGCCGGTGTCGATTCCGAAAGGCGTGTCGCGGCTCATCGAGCAGGTGGTCTGCCACAGCGACCCTGAGCGCTATGCCCTGCTCTACAGCCTCGTCTGGCGCGTCCTGAATGGCGAGCGCGACCTGTTGGAAGTCGCGAGCGATCCGCTGGTACACCGCATCGACCTGATGGCCCGCTCCGTGCGGCGCGACCTGCACAAGATGCACGCCTTCGTGCGCTTTCGCCGGATGCAGGGAGAACTCGAGCGCTTCGCCGCCTGGTTCGAGCCGGAGCATTTCATTCTCGAGGCGGCGGCGCCCTTCTTCGTCGACCGTTTTCGTTCGATGGACTGGACGATCCTCACACCCATCGGCTCGGCGCGTTGGGACCGGCATGCGCTGACCTTCGGCCCGCCCGGGCGGCGCGACGATGCACCTGACGAGGACAGCTTCGAGGAGGGCTGGCGCGGCTATTACGAGAGCGTGTTCAACCCGGCGCGGGTGAACCCCACGGCCATGCGGGCCGAGATGCCGAAAAAGTACTGGCGCAACATGCCCGAGACCGCCGCCATTCCGGGTCTGATCCAAACCGCCGCCCAGCGCGTTGAACGGATGATCGAACAGGAGGCGACGATGCCCGCCAAACGCACGCCCGAGCGCGCCCTTGAAGCCATGTGGGATCAGGAACCCAAGACCCTCGAACAGCTCAACGCCATTATCGCCAAGGCAGGACCGCTGGTGCCCGGCGCCGCGCAGGCGGTGTTCGGCGAAGGCCCGGATCATGCGGAGATCGTCTTCGTCGGCGAGCAGCCGGGCGATCAGGAGGACCTGCAGGGACGGCCTTTCGTCGGTCCCGCGGGCAAGCTTCTCGCCAAGGCCCTGAGGGAGGCCGGGATCGAGCGCGAACAGGCCTATCTCACCAATGCGGTGAAGCATTTCAAATTCGAGCAGCGCGGCCACCGGCGCATTCACTCCAAGCCCACGGCCGGCGAGGTGAAGCATTATCGGCCCTGGCTGATGAAGGAGCTGGAGCTGGTGCGGCCCAAGCTCGTAGTGGCTTTGGGTGCCACCGCCGTCCTGGCGCTCTCAGGCAAGGCGACGCCGATCACGCGCTCGCGCGGTCGCGCCAAGTTCGGTTCGTATGAGGGCTACATCACCGTGCACCCCTCCTATCTGCTGCGCCTGCCGGACGAGGCGACAAAGCGCGAGGCTTACGAGGCGTTCCTCAACGATTTGCGCCGCATTCACGATCTGGCTCGGGCTGATCTGGAAACGGGCGAGCTGCCGCTCGCGGCGGAATAAGTGCGCCGTCGCACCGGAGCGAACCAGATAACCGTTTGAGTTCTTGCTACAATGCAAAGATAGGCAGAGGTTAGCCATAAGCCGGGGCCGACTTGGCCCGGCAAGGAGGCGCCGGGCGACCGGCGAACAGGCCATGCCGCAATTCGTGATCGAGCGAAACATGCCGGGTGTCGGCAATTCATCTGCATCGGACATGCAACAGGCCTCGAAAACCTCATGCGACGTTCTGCGCGAGCTTGGACCCGACATTCAGTGGGTTCACAGCTACGTCACAGACGACAAGATCTATTGCGTCTACCGGGCGCCGGATGAGTCGATGATCCGCGAGCACGCTCAGAAGGCCGGACTTCCCGCAGATTCCATCGCCCGCGTGCGGACCGTCATCAATCCGATGACCGCCGAGTAGGGGCCGCAAAGGCACCCGACCTGATGACACCAGTCGGATACCGGGATGCTGCGAGGCTCACGCTCTCGCCTCCAGCTTCCGACGGTGGTCGAGATGCCGCATCGCCGGCGTGACCGTGACGCCGTGCAGCACGATCGACACCAGGATGATGAAGCCGGCCGTGCTCCAGAGTAGATCCGCGTTGTCGAACTTCGCGTGATGCAAGGCATAGGCGAGGTAATAGATCGATCCGAGACCGCGAATCCCGAAGAAACTGATCGCCGCCTTCTCGCCCGGTGGCGGATCGGTGCCGATCAACCCGATCCATCCGGCGAGCGGCCGGACCACGAATAGCGCCAGCAGGCCGAAGACAGCAGCCTGCCATGTAAGGGCACTGAGCAAGTCCCCGCCCGTCATGGCGCCGCCGAGCAGGACAAGAAGCACCATCATCAGGAGCCGCTCGAGCTCTTCCGCGAAGTCGTGCAGCTTGCTGTGATAATCATGTTCGGGCTTCGTCGCCCGCAGGGCCAAGGCCGCCACAAAAACCGCCAGGAAGCCATAGCCCCTGACCATCTCGGTCAAGCCATAGGCGAGGCAGGTGATGCCGAGCGCCACGAACCCGGCACCGGTGCGGGAGAGTTTGGCCCGGTTCGGCAGATGAAAGGTGAGCCAGCCGAGCGTCCGCCCGATCACGTAGCCCATGCCGATGCCGGCTGCGATCTTCCAGACGATGGCATAGGCAACCCATTCCGCCACATTGGTGAGGCTTCCCTCCTGCGCGAAGGAGATGGCCAGGAGAATGAACGGAAAGGCGAGGCCGTCGTTGAGGCCCGCCTCCGAGGTGAGCGTGAAGCGCACCTCGTCCTCCTCGCTGTCGCCCGGCGGGCCCACCTGTATGTCGCTGGCAAGCACCGGATCCGTGGGAGCAAGCGCGGCTCCGAGCAGCAAGGCCGCCGCGAGGCTCAAGCCCAGCAGGCTCTGCCCAAGCCAGGCGAGACCGAAAATCGTGAGCGGCATGGCGATGCCGAGCAGCCGCCAGGTAAGCCGCCACCGCTTCCAGCCGAAGGGCCTGTCGATCTTCAGGCCCGCGCCCATGAGCGAGACGATGACTACGAACTCGCTCATCCGCTCGACGATGGCGAGTTCCTCGTTGGGATGAGGGATCACACCGGGCAGGTCGGGAAAGGCGAAGATAAGCGCACCCAAGGCCACGCAGAAGATCGGCAGGGACAGGGGTAGTTCCTTCAGGACCATGGGAAGCCAGGCGGTCAAAAGGACGACAACCCCGAACCCTGCCAGCACGACGATGTAAGCACTCATAAGGCAGCGAACGCGGGCCAGACTCGGCAGTTCCGGTCGAGAAGGGGTTAATCCCCGTTAACTGCCCCTTAAACCGCCACAATTAGGGTGCTCCAGAGCATGAAAGGCCGGACCCACCGGTCGCGTGAATGCGGGGTCATAAAAGACGTGGCGAACGGACGTGACCGGCGCGAGCCGGTGTTCGATGCGCCCGCTGGGCAAGCGGGGGAGCTGGATTTTCACCTCTCGCCCCAGGATCGGGCAGGGGGAACGATGGCGCGCAGGCGAGCTTCTGGACAAGGCGGCGGCGGGCCTTCCCGGCCCCGGAATACTAAACGCCGGGCTGGCCGCTCCCTTTTCAGCAAGCTGGTCTATGCCGGGCTTGTGCTCTGCCTGTGGGGCGTGATCGGCGTCGGCGGCATCGTGGCTTACTACGCCTCGCAGCTTCCACCCATCGACCAGCTCTCAGTGCCCAAGCGCCCGCCGAACATCGCCATCCTGGCGAGCGACGGCTCGTTTCTCGCCAATCGCGGCGAGACGGGTGGGCGCACGATGACCCTCAAGGAACTGCCGCCCTATCTTCCGAGAGCCTTCGTGGCCATCGAGGACCGACGCTTCTACGACCATTACGGCATCGACCCGATCGGCATTGCGCGTGCGGTCTACCGCAACCTGAGCAACAGCGGCGGCCTGCAGGGCGGCTCGACCCTGACACAGCAGCTCGCCAAGAACCTCTTCCTGACCCAGGAGCGCACCGCCTCGCGCAAGATCCAGGAGGCGATCCTGGCGCTTTGGCTCGAGCGCAACTACTCGAAGGACCAGCTCCTCGAGCTCTATCTCAACCGGGTCTATTTCGGCGCTGGAGCCTACGGGGTCGAGGCCGCCGCCCAGCGCTATTATGGCAAGTCGGCCCGCAGCGTGTCGCTCGCGGAAGCCGCCGTGCTGGCAGGCCTCGTTCAGTCGCCGTCGCGTCTCGCCCCGAACCGCTATCCCGAGCGGGCGCAGGCCCGTGCGGAACTCGTGATCGCGGCCATGAACGACCTCGGCTTCATCACGCCGGGCATGACCAAGACGGCTCTGGGCGATCCGGCCGAGTCCGTGCGCCCGAACGGAGCGGGATCAGCCAATTACGCGGCCGATTACGTGATGGACGTGCTCGACGATTTCGTCGGCACGGTCGAATCCGACATCGTGGTCTCGACCACTGTTGAACCGACGTTGCAGTCGGCAGCCGAGCGCGTGCTGGTCGACGAGCTCAACGCCAAGGGCCAGAAGTTCAACGTGAGCCAGGGTGCCGTGGTGGCCATGCTGCCGGACGGAGCCGTCAAGGCCCTGGTCGGCGGCCGCAACTACGAGACGAGCCAGTTCAACCGGGCCATCGCGGCCCGCCGCCAGCCGGGCTCGTCCTTCAAGCCCTTCGTCTATCTCGCCGCCATGGAGCGGGGCTACACGCCCGACATGGTGATGGAGGACGCGCCCGTTGCCTACAAGGGCTGGGCGCCCAAGAACTACGACCGCAAGTATCGTGGGCCGATCACGATCCGCGATGCGCTGGCGCTCTCCCTCAACACGGTCGCGGTGAAGCTCAACATGGAGGTTGGGCCCAAGACCGTGGTGCAGACCGCGCAGCGGCTCGGCATCTCCTCACCGCTTCAGGCCAACGGCTCGTTGGCACTGGGCACCTCCGAGGTGACGCCGCTTGAACTGGTGAGCGCCTACGCGGCCTTCGCCAATGGCGGCATCGGGGTGACGCCTTACGTGATCACCCAGGTGAAGACCACCGATGGCAAGCTCATCTACAAGCGTCCGGGCTCGGGCGGTCTTGGGCGCGTCATCGATCCGGGCGTGGTGGCTCAGATGAACGAGATGATGCACAACGTCTTCGTCATAGGCACTGCCCAGAAGGCGCAGATTCCGGGCTGGACTCTTGCGGGCAAGACCGGAACGACCGACGATTACAAGGACGCCTGGTTCGTGGGCTTCTCCGGCAATCTCGTGGCCGGCGTGTGGCTCGGCAACGACGACGGCGCGCTCACCAAGCGCGTGACCGGCGGCAACCTGCCCACGGAAGTCTGGCACAACTTCATGACGGCTGCTCTCAAGGACCAGCAGCCCGTGCCCCTGCCCGGCCTCGAGCGCATGCGCACGCCGTCGGATATTCCCGTCGCCGGCGCCGGAGGCGGTCCGCGCTACGCCAATGCAGATGGTGAAAGCAGCTGGGTTCAGCCCGCACCCCAGCGGCGCGCGAGCCGCGAGAAGAATTTTCTTGAGAAGCTGTTCGGGCTTTGAGGCAATCACCCAAGCTTTGCACTGTCATCCCGGGGCCGCGTAGCGGGACCCGGGATCGTCTGCAGAATGAGGAGCCTTGCTCGTCTTACGATCCCGGATTGCGGCTGTGCCGCGTCCGGGATGACGGCATGTGCGTTTAGGCAACTCCGCAAAACATTACCCCGCACGTAATCGCCATCCCTCTCTCCGCACGGCATGCTCGGCTCATCAATCGAGAAGGAGCCTGCCATGTCCGCCTATGCAATCGGTCATCTGCACGATGTGAATGTCGGTCCCGCCATCGTCGAATATCTCCGGGGCATCGACGCGACGCTCGCGCCGTTCGGCGGCCGCTTCCTGCTTCACGGCGAACCGGTGGAGGTGCTGGAAGGATCGTGGTCGGGGGATCTGGTCGTGATCGAATTTCCCGACCGGGAGAGCGCCCGTGCGTGGTATGCCTCGCCGGCCTACCGGCAGATCCTACCCCTGCGCCTTGAGAACTCGCGCGGAAATGTCTTCCTCACAGACGGAGTTCCGGCCGATCACAAGGCCACCGACATCCTTTCAGCACTGCCGACAATGGATCAGCCCTTGGGCTGATGTCCCCGTGCCCGGCTCGTCATGAGGAACAGCACAAGCGCCAGCACGCCGGTGGCGGCGATGGTGGCGGGCAGCGGGATCGCCGAGGCATCGAGGTTGCTTCCAAGCAGAATGCCCACGATGGCGGCAAACGTCATCTGACAGATGCCCAGCAGCGACGAGGCCGCGCCGGCCCGTTCCGGAAACGGCATCAGCGCCGAGGCCATGGATTGCGGCATGGTGAGGCCGACCCCGATGCCGTAGATCGCCATTGGGGCGCTGATGCTGAGCGATGACGGGACAGCGAGAAGCACGAGCGCCAGCATGGTGGCGCCGCCGACAGCGAGGCACATCACGCCGAGCCGGATCGTGCCGTCGAGCCCGCGCCGGCCCACCAGATCCTGCGCGAGATAAGTGCCGCCGATGAAGCCCGCAACCACGAAGGTGAAGGAGAAGGCATAGGACAGTTCATCCAGGCCATAGATATTCTGCAGCACGAAGGACGAGCCGGAGATGAAGGCGAAGAGCCCGCCATAGGTGAGCATGGAGAGGCCCACATAGGTGCGATAGCCTGGATGGCCGAGCAACAGCTTGAAGCCGCGCAGGATAGACCCGAAGGAGATCGGCACGTCCGACTTTTTCCGGATGCTCTCCGGCATGCGCAGGCTGATGATGGCCGCCATGGCGATGCCGAACAGGATCATGACCCCGAAGGTCACGCGCCAGCCCGAGATGCGCTCGATCACGCCGCCGAGGATCGGGGCTGCAGCCGGCACGACGCCCATGATCGTACCCATGCGCGACAATTCCTGGCCGGCCCGCGGCCCCTCGTAGAAATCGCGCACGATGGCACGCCCGAGCACGATGGGGCCCGACGCGCCGAGCGCCTGAAGGAAGCGCGCGCCGATCAGCGTCTCGATGTTGGGCGCAAACGCGCAGATGAGGCTCGCCAGCGTGAAGAGCCCCAGACCGAAGAGCAGCACGGGCTTTCTCCCGATCCGGTCGGAAATCGGCCCATAGAAGAACTGCCCGGCCGCAAAGCCGAGGAGGAAGGCCGAGAGCGTGAGCTGCGTCTGGCCCGTGGTCGCATTGAGGCCCACCGCAATCGCGGGCAGCGACGGCAGGTACATATCTGTCGAGAGAGGCCCGAGCGCAGTCAGAAGCGCCAGGACGACGGTGAGGGCCAGGGTGTCGGGCTTGAGCATGGAGCGGTTCGGCAATGACAGGCCTGCCGGGGTTAAGCCCAAACGGTGGGCATGTCATCCTGGAATCGCTTCGGCGCGAGGCGACCTCACCCGATCCGGTGCAGGGCGCTGCCGTAGGTCTTGAGCCAGGCCTCAGCCTCGTCGGTGCGGGGGCAGAGCTGGTGCGTGATCTTCCAGAAGCGGTGGGAGTGATTGAGTTCGCGCAGGTGCGCGACCTCATGGGCAGCAAGGTAGTCGAGCACGAAGGGCGGGGCCATGATCAGGCGCCAGGAGAAATTGAGCGCCCCATTGGCCGAGCAGGAACCCCAGCGGCTCTTGGTGTCGCGCACGGTGATGCGCTTGGCCATCACGCCGAGCTGGGCCGTATGCTTCCTCACGGCGACGGCGAAATCCCTCTTGGCCTCCGCTTCGAGGAAGTCCCGCACCCGGCGGGCCACATGAGCGGCCTCGCCGGTTACGGCAATGATTGGCTCGCCCGCGATGCTGCGGCCCGCCTGGGTCACACCGCGCAGGGACGTCCAGTGGACGACCCGGTGGGGAACGCCGCGAACGGGAACGAGGGCGCCCGACTCGAAGATCACCCGCTCAGGCACCTTGGCAAGGCGAGTGGCGATCCAGTGGCTGTGGCTGTCGGCAAACTTCTGGGCAAGGCCCACATCGGTGCGCTCGGGGATCGAGAGCACGACCTCGCCGGTCGCGTTGGAAACGCGCAGGGTGATCCGTTTGGCCGTGGGACGGCGCTTGAGGGCCACCTTAAAGGCTTGGCCCTCATGAAGAACCTTGAGATGAGGCGGGTCCGCAGGAACGCGGCGGAACAGGGCGGATTTCATATCCGCAATCTGCCCTGTCACGCTGATTCTGTCAGCGCAGCCGTTTGCCGCTCCTAGGAACGCATCAAGAACAGGCTCAGCCCCTTGACGCCTTCTTCCGGGCTGGTTCTCGATCGTGATTCTCAGTGAATTCAACGATTCGAGGAGCGATCTGAGACCTGAACCGAGAACCGTTGAAGACGCCATAGTGACCGACCCCGGCCTGTAGATGATAGAGCTTCTTGTCGGAGGACAGGTTGGGGGTCAAGTCGAGGGCGGCCAGGGTCTGGCCCACGCCCGAAATGTCGTCCCGCTCGCCTTCGACGGCCATGATGGCGCAGCGCCGGATGGACATGAGATCCACCGGCTGGTCCCGGTGCATCATCTCGCCCTTGGGCAATTCGTGATTCACGAAGACCTTCTCGACGGTCTGGAGGTAGAACTCGGCCGTCAGGTCCATGACGGCGAGGTACTCGTCATAGAACTCCCGGTGCTTTTCGGCCGAATCGCCGTCGCCCTCCACCAGGTGGTTGAACATGTCCCAATGGGCCGTCATGTGCCGGTCGATGTTCATGGCCATGAAGCCGGAGAGCTGCTGGAAGCCCGGATAGACGTCGCGCCAGAAGCCCGGATGAGACGGCGGCACCTTGGTGATGCAGTGACGTTCGAACCATTCGATGCCACGCTCTTCGGCCAACCGGTTCACGGCCGTGGGGGAGCGGCGGGTGTCGATGGGGCCGCCCATCAGGGTCATGGAGCGGGGAATGCAGGGATCGTTTTCGGCCTCGAGCCGCGCGACCGCCGCGATCACCGGCACGGCCGGCTGGCACACGGCCATCAGATGCAGGTCCGGGCCGAATTCCTGGCACAGGGCCTTGATGTAGTCGATGTAGTCGTCGAGATCGAACCGCCCCTCGTCCATAGGCACCATGCGGGCATCGATCCAGTCGGTAATCATGACCTGGTGCGTGGGCAGGAAGGTCTCCACCGTGCCGCGCAGGAGCGTGGCATAGTGGCCGGACATGGGCGCCACGATCAGAAGCTTCGGCTGGCTCCTGGCGGCGGGATGATCCCGCTCAAAAGAGATGATTCGGCAGAACGGGCGCTCCCACACGATCCGTTCCGTGACCGCTACCTTAGCCCCATCGATTACGGTGGTGGGCAGGTCGAAGGCGGGCTTGCCATAACGGCGAGTGGTGCGTTCGAACAACTCGCAGGCGGCGGAAACGGTGCGGCCGTAAGGGGTATTGGTGAGCGGATTGCCGGGATTATCGAAAAAATGCTTCGTCAAATCGGAGGCCGCGCGGGCGGGGCTCAAGAGCCAATGCGCGGTATCGTACCAAACATAAGAAAAGTTCATCTAAGGGTCCCCAAGGGCCGGGTGCCTGTTCTCGCCCAATGCGGTAGGCTTTATCCTCAACCGTAATTTTAAGATTAAAGTTCCTTCAGCCTATTGCAACAACCTTGTCCGTCCACTGCGAAAACGGGCACCATACTTTGGTTTCCGAGCATCACCTGAGGGTTGCATGCCGCTTCCAAAGTCCTCGATAGGAAAATAGGCTGGGGCTTTCTGCTTGGCGAACAGGGGGGCGGCCCTATTCTGTTCGATGATGTCCAGAATCGAACCGAAGAACCTGACGCACCATGCCCGGCACCTGCGCCTGGACACCTTGGTCCGCCTGCGCTGGCTCGCGATCGCCGGGCAATCCGCGGCAGTGATCGGGGTCCGCTTCGGACTCGGCTTCCCCCTGCCCTTCCCCTTTTGCCTTCTGGTGATCGTCGCCTCGGTCTGGGTCAACCTGCTGCTGCGCATCAGGTACCCTGCGAGCCACCGACTCAGCGACAACGTCGCTACGGCGCTGCTTGCCTTCGATATCCTGCAGCTTGCCGGCCTCCTGTATCTGACCGGCGGACTCGAAAACCCCTTCGCCATGCTGTTCCTGGCGCCCGTCCTCATCTCGGCCACGGCGCTCACGCCGGAGCGGACCCTGGGGCTCGGTCTCCTGGCTGTCGGCTGCGCGACGTTTCTCGTGCTCGCCCATTGGCCCCTTCCTTGGTTTCCCGGCCAGACCTTCTCCCTGCCCTTTCTCTATGTGACGGGGATCTGGACCGCGATCCTGCTCGGCACGGCGTTCACCGGCATTTATGCCTGGCGGGTGGCCGAGGAGGCCCGTCAGCTCGCCCAGGCGCTCGCCGCCACCGAGCTGGTGCTCGCCCGCGAGCAGCACCTGTCCCAACTCGACGGTTTGGCCGCCGCCGCCGCACATGAACTCGGAACGCCGCTTGCCACCATCGCGCTAGTCACCAAGGAGCTCAGCCATTCCATGCCCAAGGACGGGCCCGTGGGCGAGGACCTGCGGCTCCTGCAGGAGCAGGTGGAGCGCTGCCGCACGATCCTGACGAAGCTCACCTCAATGGGTCAGGAGGACGAGGAAGAGTTCCTGGAGACAATCTCGCTCAGCCATCTGGTGGAGGATGTCATCGAGCCGCAGCGGGCGGTCGGCTTCGACGTGAAGGTGATCAAGAAGGGCGATGGGCCCGAACCTATGTGCCACCGCAATCCGGGGGTCGTCTACGGCCTGTCCAACATCCTCGACAACGCCACGGACTTTGCCGAGAGCCAGGTTACGATCGAAGCCTGCTGGTCTCCTCACGAGGTTTTCATCGAGATCCGGGATGACGGCCCAGGTTACGCGCCCGATATCCTGCTCAGGATCGGCGAACCCTACGTGACCACCCGTAGCGCTGCCGAGCGGACGGAGGACAGCGAGGAGGGCGGAGGACTGGGCCTAGGCCTGTTTATCGCCAAGACCCTGATCGAGCGATCGGGGGCCGAAATGACCCTGACGAACGCGGCGCCGCCAGCCGCGGGCGCCATCGCGCGGATCGTTTGGCCTCGTCAGGCGTTTGAACGAGGTGCGGCAATTTCGCCGCAGGGAGGTTCGCTGGAGCCTCTCAAAGGTTAGGGGATCAATTCCCATATGAGAGAGGGGCCGACAAGCTCCCCTCATGGAGGAAAGTCCTTAAGATGCAAGGAGATCATCTGATGGCCGATGCGCCTGCCGCATTCGAAGATCGCGCCGACAAGAGTCTCTTGATCGTCGACGACGACCGGCCGTTTTCGACCCGTCTGGCCCGCGCCATGGAAGGCCGCGGCTACCAGGTTCGCGTGGCCGAGAGCGTGGCGGACGGCATTGCGGCCATCGAAAACGAACCGCCGGCCTTTGCCGTCATCGACATGCGGCTTGGCGATGGCAACGGGCTCGACGTGATCGAGCGCCTGAAGAACCGCCGCCCGGAAGCCCGCGGCGTCATCCTCACCGGCTACGGCAACATCGCCACCGCGGTGACGGCCGTGAAGATGGGGGCTTTCGACTACCTCGCAAAGCCCGCCGATGCGGACGAGATCCATGCCGCCCTCATGGCCCAGCCGGGCGAACGCGCCCTGCCGCCGGAAAATCCCATGTCGGCGGACCGGGTGCGCTGGGAGCACATCCAGCGGGTCTACGAATTGTGCGGCCGCAATGTCTCGGAGACGGCCCGGCGCCTCAACATGCACCGGCGAACCCTGCAGCGTATTCTCGCCAAGCGCGCTCCGCGCTAACCCCTCTAAAGCCGTCCGTCCGCGATCCTGTCGGGATCGGCCAGCGCGTGCAGCAGCGATGCGGCCGCGTGCGCAAAGCGCAGGGTCACGGCCTTGCGCCGCGCGCCTGCCAGAGGGTGATGGGACGCCTCGCGCAGGATCGCCGCGCCGAAGCTGTCGGCGATGATCAGGCCGCGATCCTCCGGCAGGATGTCGAACGGCACGGTCTCCGGCACCGCGAAGTAGAACCGGTCGCAGAAATCCTCGTAATCGGGCCATTTTCGGTCGGCCCGGAAATCAGCCACGCTCGACTTGATTTCGATGATCGTGAGCGCCCCGTCGGGTGCGAGCGCGATGAGATCGGCGCGCCGTCCGTTGGCGAGGGTGAATTCCGGCAGCGTGACGTGGCCGAGCTGCGAGAACAGGCGGCGCACGCCGCGCTGAACACCGGCTGCCACCTGCGACTGGCGCCCGTCGGCGGGCAGGATGATGGGGCGGGACATGAGTGCAGGCGAATCGGACATGCAGCGTAGGGTACCCGCTGACCGCTTGGCTGCAACGGCCCCGTTGTCGCGTTTTTACCGGAAGCGACCCCACAGCACCGAGGCGAGCGGCATGACGTGGTTGCGCCGGACCGCGATGATCAGGACACCGCAAAGCGCAAGCCCCGTTCCAAGAGCCATCCGTGCATCGAAGCGGTCGCCCGTCACGAGAATGCCCAGAGTCACCGTCAGCAGAGGGTTCATGATCAGCAGAGGGGCAATCATGTTGGCGGGATATTTCCTGATCAGGCCATAGTAGATCGTGTGAGCGATCAGCGACACGACAAGGGCGGAAAACAGTAGGGCTGCCACGAAATTCCAGCCAGCCTCCATCACCCTGTCCACCTGACCGGTCTCGAGGGTCGTTGTCAGGAGGATCATGGGCGCCACCGACGCCATCCCGATCCAGGCCTGAAACTGCAGCGGCTTCACACCCTCGATCTGTTTCATCATCACGGCAGCCAGCGACCCGACCGCCGTGGAGGCCAGAACCAGGAGGAGGCCCGCGGAGAGCGGAAAGCCGCCACCCGGGTCCCACATCACGAGCACGCCGCCGGCGAAGGTCAGCACGATGCCGAGCGCCCGCCTGCCGTCGATCCGCTCGCCCAGGATCAGAAGGGAGAGAAGCGCCGTGATCGGGATTCCGAGCTGGCTGACGATCGCAGCACTGGAAGGACTGGCCGTCCTGATGCCGAGGAAGAACAGCGCGAAGCCGCCACCGCCCATCAGGAACCCGACGAGAAGGATGCGCCATCGCGGTCGTGGGGCCGGCAGCAGCCACGGAAGAGCGAGCAGGGCCACGATGCCGAAGCGCACAGCCGCATAAAACAGGGGCGGGATTTCCATGTCCGAGACGACGATCTTGCTGACGATGGTATGGGCCGCCCACAGGAAGCAGACGAGAAACATCAGGAAGAGATCGCGAAGAGCCATGGTGTTGGATAGCTCGGCCTTGTGGAAGGTTGCAAATGCCGGGAGCGAGGGGCTGGCATGATCGTGGCGAGGGATCCGCCACGAGCCAGCGATCCTGCGGCACGACCGCAAAGCGGGCTGACCAATTCCTAATGCAGCATCAGGTGATGCGGCGACAGGTTCTCCAGCATGTCGCGCAGGTCTTCCATGTGCGGATTGATGCCGAGCGCGATCTGGAAGGCGGCGCGCGCCTCGTTGAGGTGGCCGTGGCGCAGGCAGATATTGCCGAATCCCGCCACCGCACCGAAATGGCGCGGCTCGAGGCGCAGGGTCTGGGCGATGTCGAGCAGGCTGTCCGCATCGCGCTTTTCGATGGAGGCAAGCGTCGCGCGCTTGTTCCAAGCCTCCGGCCAGTCCGGATACATGGCGACCAGGTGATCGAGCAGCGGACGGGCCTGCTTGAGCGATCCCGACCCCATGGCCTCGACGGCCGCCGCCATGGTTTCCTCGGCGATGCGGTCCTCGTGCGAGCTCCACAGGGCCCAGATCTGGTCCTCGATCTCCTCCACCGGCTGGGGCGGCTCCTCCATGGCGAGTTCCTGGAAGAGAGCGGTCAGGCGGCGCGGCAGATCCGGACGTGGGGTGTGCGCCGGAACCTCGAGAACGAGCTGGAACACCGGATCGATCGGCAGGGGGGACGTCATGGGCGGGCTCACCGATCCTCCATGGCAGGCAGCTAAGGGAGGGGACATAGAGTCCAAGCGCGGCGCGGCGAGAGGCAAATCGGCACCGATGCCGAAACAGGGGACAGCCCATGTGTGTATCTGAGCGTACTTTTTGACCGCGACTCTCCTCCACCGAGTCGAAAAATGCTCGTGCATCGTGCGGAACCGAAGGCTCGTGCAAGCGACCCGAAGGGCCACGCTGGTGAAAAGTGGCTCGGGTTTTCCGCTCAACACGATGCGCTATTTAAAGAATTGAGCATCGGACGGATCCCAAAAGTGGTTTCCACTTTTGGGGCCGATGCTCTAGGTTCCGCTAACGTCACTGAACCTGAACGATCATTGGAGCTGCCCTTGGGAGCCGTCATCGAGCGCGACCCTCTGCGCCTGGCCTGGAGAACCTCGCCCGTCCGCCATCTTGCCGGCTTCGGCCTCCTGGTGCTGGCGGGCTTTCTGATTCTGATCGGCTTCGATCTGGTCCGGCAGATCGTCGACCGGGCGACCGGCGGCACTGACGCCTGGAATGCGCCGGCCGCCTTCCTGCGGATTGCCCTCACTCCCCCGGCTGACCTGTGGCCGGGCTCCCTGGTTCTGTTTCCCGGCTTTGCACTTGACCCTGAAGCCTTCGCCCTCGCGGCCGTCATCGGCGTACTGGCCATTCCTCTGCTCATCGGCCTGATCCTGGTGGCGCTCGAATGGGTGGCGGTCGGCATCGGCGTGCGGATGCTGATGCGGGCCCAGTCGGCCGCCCTCGACATCATCCTGAAAGTGCCCTCCGCCTCTCACGACGAGATTGCCATGATCTCGGCGCTCGCCTCCCGGGGGCTAGCCCGCGAAAACGGTGTGCTGGGATCGAGCCTCCTGATCCCGGTGAAGCTCGGCGGCATGATTGGACTGGCCTGTGCCTATGTGTTCGTCACGGACTGGCACCTGGGCGCCGTTCTGGCGGTGGTCCTTGCCCTCGCCATGGTCGTGAGCGCGCGCCGCGCGCTCCTGCGCTTCGACGCCGCCGCGGCCCGCCATCGGGAAGGCGACAAGGCCGAAGGCGTGTTCACGGACCTCGAGCAGCGCCTGCCGGCCCTGCGCGCGCACGGCACCGCGCCTTTCGAGCGCGACCGGGTGCGCCGGGCTCTCATGAGCGGCCATCGCCCGGTGATGCGGGAGGAGTACCGCTTGGCCATCACCGAGGCCGCCTCTGCGGCCGTGCTCATGATCGCCCCCCTGGCGGTTCTGGCTCTCGGGGCCTGGTTCTCCCAATCTCGTCCCTTGACGGCCGGAACGGTCGCGGCCAGCGTGCTCGCAGCCGCGCTCGCCGCCTACGGCACCCGCGAGGTGGTCCAGTGGCACCGGCTGATCATGCGGGCCAGGGCACTGCTCATCGACCTCGGCAAGGGCCTGGCGCCGTTGAAGCTGCGCGCGGCTCTGAAGGGAAAGGCCAGCCTGCCCGAGAACGGCGCGCTCATGGCCCAAGGTGTCTCCGCCTATGACCCCGCGAGCGGAGCGCGCGTTGCGTCGGTCAACCTCACCCTCGCCTTCCCGTCGCACGTGGCCCTTGTGGGCGACGGGGACACAGGTCCGAGGCTTCTCGCGGCGCTCATGAGCGGCCAGCTGCCGCCGTCGATGGGACGCCTGACCTATGGCGGTGTGGACCTCGCCGCCGCCAACCCCGTGGAGCGCAGCCAGCGCATCGCCTTTACGGGTTCGACGGTGCTGATCGAGGGCAGCCTGAAGGACAACCTGCTCTATGGCTGCTCCGCACCGGCAGGCGAACTGAAGCATCGCCTCTCCGAGGCCATCGCCATTGCCGGACTCGACCGCCTGACCCATGCCCGCGGCCTGTCCGGGACCATCGACCCCAAGCAGGAACCGAAGTTCGCGGCCGCCATCGTGGAGGCGCGCCGCTTCGTCGAGGCGGCGCTCGCCGCCGAGGACCTCGACCGCTTCGTCGACCCGTTCAGCGCCACACGCTACAACCGCTACGCCACGATCGGCGAGAACCTGCTCTTCGGAAAGCCGATCGGGGATGCCTTCCATGAGGATCGCCTGTCGGGGCACCCCTTCGTGCGCGCCATCCTGGAGGCCAACGAGCTCACCAAGCCGCTCGCCCGCATGGGACTGTCCATTGCCACCAGCATGATCGAGATATTCGCGGAGATCCCGGACGGGTCACCGCTCTTCGACCGCTTCTCGTTCTTCTCGGCGGCCGACCGGCCCTACTTCCAGGATCTCGTCGACCGACGCAACGAGCAGCGACGCAGCGACAAAACCTCCCGGGATCAGGAGCGCCTGATCGGGCTGGCGCTTCGCTACAATGAGAGCCGGCACCGCTTAGGGTTGCTCGAACCGGGCTTGGAGGAGCGCATCCTCGTGGCCCGCGCTGATTTCGCCCGCATGCTGCCGGTGAGCCTGAAATCTGCCATCGAGTTCTACGACGAGGCGCGGTTCTGCGCGGCGGCGAGCATCCAGGATAACCTTCTCTTCGGACGCATCGCCGCCGACCGGGCAGGCGCCCTCGATGCGGTGCAGGAGGTGACCCGCCGGGTGCTGACCCAGCGCGGCCTCGACGGCGAGGTCTCGCGCATCGGGCTCGACACGCCGATCGATCCTCAAGGGGACGATCTCACCCTCACCGAGCTTGCGGCCGTCGATCTCGTGCGCGGCCTCGTGCGCCGCCCGAGCATTTTGGTGGTTCAGCGGGCGCTCGACGGCCTGCCGGGACCGGCTGCCGACAAGCTGGTGATGAACCTGCGCCGGGCTCTCGTCGGCCGCGGCCTGATCCTCGTGACGCCCGCAATCTCGCCGGCCATGGATCAACCGCCCTTCGATGCTGTTATCCATTTCGAGCGGGGCGAGCCCGTGATGGAGCGCCGCACCCGGCGTCTGGAGGCCTTGAGTGCGTGACACTTTCTGCCCAGCGCATCCTGCGGACAAGCCATCCGCTTGTCCGCAGGATGCGCCAGCCAAGATCAGGAGCATCGGACCCAAAAGTGGCTTCCACTTTTGGGTCCGATGCTCTTGACCAGCCGTTCTTCTCGTGGGCAGCTTATCGCGGTTCATGTGCGCCAGCGCACATAAGAGGGGTTTTCGTTACATCATGATCCTGCCATGGTAAGGCGTGTTGCATCCTCTGACGCATTGCAGGTCCGGTTCTGGGGCACACGCGGCTCCACCTGCGCATCCGGACCTCAGTTCGTCGAGTTCGGATCGCACACGCCCTGCGTCGAGGTTCGATGCGGCGAGCGTCTCTTCATCCTCGATGCGGGCACCGGCCTCTCCGCCCTCGGCATGGAGCTCGGCCCGAACGCCCCCGAGAAGATCGATATTCTCCTCAGCCATCTGCACCTCGACCACATCAGCGGCCTGCCTTTCTTCAAGCCGGCGCTTCTTGCCAAGGAGCGCGTGATCCGCACCTATTGCGGGCATCTGGAGGGCGAGAGCGCCATGGAGCCTTTGGGCAGGCTCTTCGCCCCGCCCCTGTTTCCGGTGCGTCTCGGCCAGCTTCCGGCCCGGTTTGAGTATCACGGCTTCCGCGCAGGCGAGCCGATCACCTTCGACGACGGCACCCGGATCGAAACCCACCTCCTCAATCACCCCGGCGGCGCCACCGGCTACCGCCTCAGCCATGGCGGCCGCAGCGTCTGCTACATCAGCGACGTGGAGCACAGCGACCCCTGGCCCGATCCGGATCTCGCCGCCTTCGTCCGCAACACTGACCTGATGATCTTCGACGGCATGTTCTCGGATGCCGAATACTCATATTGCCGCGGCTGGGGCCATTCCACCTGGCAGAAGGGCGTGGAGCTCTCGAAGGCCGCCGGCGTGAAGGCCCTGGCGGTCTTCCACCTCTATCCCGGCCATGATGATGCCTACCTGAAAGCCGCCGAGGCCGAGATGCAGGCCGTCATGCCCGCCGCCTTCATGGCCCGCGAGCGGCAGAGCCTGACGTTCGAGCCGGTGGATGAAGATACGGACACCGATTGCTCAGAGGCTGTTCTGGCGCAGGCCGGGCAGGGCTAACTCAATTCTGGTCTAAATCTGCAACTGACAGACTGGCTCCTTCAACGCTTTCCAGCGCCCTCCTGTGCGCTAGGGCACAAGGCTGCACTTCCGCAGAGGCAATTTCATTGAAACGCCATTTTATAACGTATAATGACTCTTTGTATGAGCATTGCAGCGAGAGCCGGTAATGCAAACCGTGATGCAAGGGGTTTTTTATGGCGACTACCATTTTCACGACGGGGCTGAATGGCGATTTCCACCGGATTACGGAAACAAACGTCTCCCACCATCTCGACTGGAATTCCGATGCCAAGCTCTACAGCGGCCATGGCATCATCAACATACTTGTCGGAATCATGGAGTATGATCGGGCGCATGATTTTCTCGGCATTGCTCCCAACAGCGGGGTGACTCTCTCGGACGGCCTCAATCCCGGCAGCATCATCACGATGGGCGGGTCTTCCGGAAAGATAATGAGCACTTCAAATAACGGCGCTATCGGCATCCAGTTTTGGGACGACGTCACTGGACAAGATCGTCCCGCTACTCAGGAGGCAGTTCAGATATTTCTGCGTGCCCTGACCTACAAGAATACACAAGCGACGCTTGAAGACGACTTCTCCCGGAAGATCCAGATTTTTATTTCCAATAAGGGTGGCGACTCTACGAGGGATTTCGTCACCTTCACGAAGTGGTTGCCGCATCAGGGCGGACCGACCGGCGGCAACGATCCCAATGCCGGCGGAAACCTTCCGCCCAGCATCGGCGGCAATCCGTCCAAGATCACGATTTCCGATTCGGCGGCCCCCTTCGCACCCTTCACCGTCACCGACGCTAACGGGGACAACCTTACGCTCAGCGTCGGCATCAGCGATCCCAATCGCGGCATGTTCCTGGCCACGAGCCTCGGCGGCGGAACGTATAATTCTGCCACCGGCACCTATACGATCAGCGGCGCTCCGGCCCAGGTGCAGGCTGCTTTGCAGAATCTCGTCTTCGTTTCGAAGCCCTCATCCGAGAGCGCACCGGCATCCTTCGCGCCGATTACGTTCAAGATCCTTGTCAGCGATCTGTACCGGACCGTTTCCACGACCCTTGGTGCAGACCTGTGGATCAACCGCGCCGATGTTCTCAAGGGCACGTCCCGCAGTGACAAGCTCTATGGCTATGGCGGCAAGGACAAGCTCTCCGGGGGAGCGGGCAACGACAAGCTCTGGGGAGGATCGGGTAATGACACCCTGAAAGGCGATTCCGGCAAGGATACCTTCGCGTTCGATACGAAGGTCAACACCAGGACGAACAAGGACAAGATCGCGGATTTCAAGGTGACGGACGACTCGATCTGGCTCGACAATGCGGTCTTCACCAAGCTCGGCAGATCCGGCTCGGAGAACAAGCCGGCGCAGTTGAAGAGCAGCTACTTCACCATCGGCGACAAGGCCAAGGACCGGAACGACTACATCATCTACAACGACAAGAAGGGCGTGCTTCTGTACGACGCCGATGGTTCGGGCCGAGGCAAGGCGGTGGAGATCGCCAGCCTCTCCAAGAACCTTGCCATGACGCACAAGGATTTCTTCGTCGTCTGAGCCGGCGGGCAGAACAAACGGCTGCGGCGTCTCTCGCGCGCCAAAGCTCTCCCCTTTGCCGAAAAATCCACTATGGTGCCCGCCAATTCACTCAGCGGGCCCCTTTATGTCAGCTCCCATTCTTGTCACCGGTGCGGCCGGGTTCATCGGCTTTCATGTGGTCGAGCGGCTCCTGGCCGACGGCCATCAGGTGGTGGGTGTCGACAGCTTCACGCCCTATTACGACATCGGCCTGAAAGAGGCCCGCTTCGCCAGGCTCACGCCGCACAACACCTTTTTGGGCGAGCGCCTCGATCTGGCCGACCAGCAGGCCACCCGCGATCTGTTCCAGCACCATCGGTTCGAGCGGGTGATTCATCTGGCCGCCCAGCCCGGCGTGCGCTTCGTCGATCCGCAGCCCTATGCCGCCTCCAACCTCATGGGCTTCATGAACACCCTGGAGGCCTGCCGGCACGGAGACGTGCAGCATCTCGTCTATGCCTCGTCGAGCTCGGTCTACGGCGCCAACCGCAAGCTGCCCTTCTCCGAGCACGACACCACGGACCATCCGATCAGTCTCTATGCCGCCACCAAGAAGGCCAACGAGATGATGGCGCATTCCTACGCCTCCCTGTTCGGTCTACCCTCCACAGGCCTGCGCTTCTTCACGGTCTACGGGCCCTGGGGCCGGCCCGACATGGCAGTGTACAAGTTCACCCATGCCATCGCGGAAGGACGCCAGATCGAGGTCGCCAATGCCGGACAGGTCTGGCGCGACTTCACGTACGTGGACGACATCGTGGAGGGCATCGTGCGGCTGGTGGAGCGCGCGCCCGTACCCGACCCGGCCTGGAACGCGGAAGCTCCCGATCCGGCCACGAGTGCTGCACCGCACCGGGTCTACAACATCGGCAACGATCGTCCTGAGGAGGTGAACCGGCTGATTGCGCTGATCGAGGAGGCCCTGGGTCGCAAGGCGAACCGGGTCGACGTGCCCCTGCCGCCGGGCGACGTGCTGGAGACCCGCGCCGATGTCACGGATCTGCGCCGCGACGTGGGCTTTGCGCCCGCCACGTCCCTGGAGGAGGGCATCAGCCGCTTCGTCGCGTGGTATCGCGACTATCACGGGGCGTGATCGGCATGTCCCTTGATGTCGTGGTGATCGCCATTCTGTCACTCAGCCTGACCGGAGCTGCCTTTCTCTCAATGGGCCTCATCGCGGTGCTGAAGCCGCTGCTCGTCCGCTACGCCCTGGCTCGTCCCAATGCCCGCTCGAGCCACAAGGTGCCGACGCCCCAGGGCGGCGGAATCGCAGTGGTCGGCGCAGCCCTTTTTGTCAGCGGTGCAGTCCTGGCGACCCTGGGCTTTTCGCTCTCGTCCTTTCTCTTCGTTGCGGCTGCTGCCCTGGGTCTTGCTCTTGTCGGGGCCATCGACGACATCCGCCCTCTGTCGGCGGTGCCGCGCCTTCTTCTGCAGGTGGTGGCCGTGGCCACTGTGGTTCTCGTCAGCAGGGTCCGCATCTTTCCCGAGTGGATGCCGCTGGGCCTGGAACAGGCTCTGCTCATTTTCGGCGGCGTCTGGTTCGTCAATCTCGTGAACTTCATGGACGGGCTCGATTGGATCACCGTCACCGAGATGGCTCCGATCACGGCTTTCATCGCCGTGCTTTGGCTCCTGGGCTTTCCTCCGGCACCCGCAATCGTTGCCGCCTCACTCTGCGGCGCGCTCCTCGGCTTCGCACCGTTCAACAAGCCCGTCGCCCGGCTCTTTCTCGGCGATGTGGGTTCGCTCCCCATCGGCCTTCTCGTCGGCTGGATGCTGCTGCAACTCGCCGGAACCGGCGCGCTTGCCGCCGCTCTCCTGCTGCCGCTCTACTATCTCATGGACGCCACCATCACCCTGCTGCGCCGCCTCGCGCGGCGTGAAAAAGTATGGGAGGCCCATCGCAGCCATTTCTACCAGAAGGCCACCGACAACGGCTTCTCGGCGCTCGAAGTCAGCGCCCATGTGTTCGGGCTCAACCTTGCCCTGGCCGGTCTCGCCGCTATGACATTGGTCTGGTCCTCGGGCGCCGTGCAAGTTGCAGCCCTCGTCTCGGGGATCGTCCTCGTCGGCCTGGTCCTCAGGCGCTTTTCCACACCACGCCAGAAAATTCCTTTGGAGGTTTCTTGATGAACGCACCCCTGATTGCCCTGACCGGCGCAACGGGTTTCATCGGACGTCATCTCCTCACGGAACTTCCCAAACGCGGCTACCGGGTCCGGGTGCTGCTGCGCCGCCCCTCCGAGGTGCCGGCGGGCGCCGCCAGTGCGGTGATCGGCGACATCGCCTCGCCGCACAACATGGCGGCGGCCCTGCGCGACGTGGACATGGTGATCCACTCGGCGGGCCTGGCGCATGCCATGTCGGGCCGGCCAGAGGACGATTACCGCAGCATCAACACGGACGCGACGGTGAAGCTCGCCCAATCGGCCGAGCGGGCCGGCGTGAAGCGCTTCGTCTTCCTCTCCTCGATCCGCGCCCAGAGCGGGCCTTCGGCCGAGGGTGTGCTGACGGAGGACATGGAGCCGAAACCTACGGATGCCTATGGCCGCTCCAAGCTCGAAGCCGAGCGGGGACTTGCTGCACTCGGCCTCGACTGGGTGGCCCTTCGCCCGGTGCTCGTCTACGGCCCCGGCGTGAAGGGCAACATGGCCGCGCTCCTCGCCCTGGCGCAATCGCCCTGGCCCCTGCCGCTCGGCGGTCTCAAGGCCAAGCGCTCGCTTCTCTGCCTCGACAACCTGGCGGCCGCCGTGGACACGGTGCTGAAGGCGGATGGACCCTTGAGGCGCCCCTTCATCGTGGCCGATCCGGAGCCGGTGACGATCCCCGAGATGGTCACCGCCCTGCGCGAGGGCTTAAGCCGCGGGCCGGGGCTGATTCCGGTTCCGTCCTTCGTTCTTAAAGGGGCGGCGGCTCTGGCGGGAAAAGGCGAGGCCTATCAGCGGCTGGCGGGATCGCTGGTGGCGAGCCCGGAAGCTTTGAGGGGCTTAGGCTGGCAGCCGGTCAGTTCGACGCGAGACGCGCTTGCGGAACTGGCGCGGCAAGCTGGGGGGCAGGCGTCCGGCGCTTGAACTCCGGGATCGCCTCCTCGAACACCCGCTCGGCCAGGGCACGGTCGCCCTCGACCAGGGCACGGTCCAGGATCTTGAGCCATTGCTCGACCCGCTCACGATCGGCAAAGATGGGCTGTGCCGCCATGACGCCGTCGATGCCGATTTCCGTGCGCGGCTCCTCACGGGCGAACAGGATCTCGTGCAGGCGCTCGCCGGCCCGCGCGCCGGTAACGGCGATCTCGATATCATCGCCCGGCTCGTATCCTGCGAGCCGGATCATGCGCTCGGCCAATTCGTAGATGCGCACGGGCTGCCCCATCTTCAGCACATAGACCGAGGCGCGCTCGTCGCCATTGGAGCGCGCGGTCAGGATGCGGCTTTCCTCCGCATGGGACGCGGAGGTGAGCACCAGGTCCGCCGCCTCGCGGGTGGTCATGAAGTAGCGCACCATGTCCGGGTGGGTAACGGTGACGGGTCCGCCGCGGGCGATCTGGGCCTTGAACTTCGGCACCACGGAGCCCACAGATCCCAGCACGTTGCCGAAGCGCACCGCGATGGTGCGGGTGGCGCCGTTGCGGCCCATGAACTCGGCATCGAGCGCCTGCCCGTACATCTCGGCAAAGCGCTTGGTGGCGCCCAGCATGGAGACCGGATCGATGGCCTTGTCGGTAGAAATCATCACGATGGTGTCGGCCCCAGCCTCGACCGCCGCATCGGCTACGTTCACCGAGCCGAAGACATTGGTTTTGATGCCTTCGGTCCAGTTCTTCTCGAGATAGGGCACATGCTTGAGGGCGGCCGCGTGGAAGACCACATCCGGCTTGAACGCGTTCATGACCTCGCGCACCCGCTCCCGGTCGCGCACGTCGGCAATCACGCCGTCCACGTTGGTGTCACTGGACAGAAGCGTCGGGTTCTCAAGAATGTGGTGCAGGGACGGCTCGGAGCTTTCGAGGATCATAAGATCGCTCGCTCCGAAGGCCACAGCGCGGGTGCAGATCTCGGCCCCGATGGAGCCGCCGCCGCCCGTGACGAGCACCCGCTTGCCGCGGATGAAGGTCTCGAGCCGCTGCCGGTCGATCTGTACGGTGGGGCGCAGGAGCAGGTCCTCGATCTCGAGCGGCGCGAGTTCGGCGTTGCGCATGCCCTCGCCGAGGCTCGTGACCCGCACCAGCGGAAGGCCTAAGCGCCGTGCCCGTGCGAGCAGCATGTCCGGGTTCGCTTCCGGCGTCAGCGCGCTCGGGGTCGCCACCAGCCGGCGAATGGGCACGCCACGCTCCTGGAAGTCCTGCACCACCTGATCGAGGTCGCCGAAGGTGCCGAGCACCGGGACGCCGCGCATGGACTGGCCGAGATCGTCGCTGCGGTAGGAGAGAATGCCCCTGGGCTGGATCTTCTTGACCGTGCCCGCCTCGATGGCCCGCAGGATCACCTCGACGTCGGCGACACGCCCCAGCAGCAGGGTCGGCGTGCTGGCATCGCGCTGCAGGCTGTTTCGGGACCGGGCGTATTTCACATAGCGGAAGGCGAGTCGCGGGCCGCCCAGCAGGAACATCTGGATCAGCCAGTAGAGAGCGATCGAGATCTTGCCGAAGAAGAAGGTGCCCAGCAACTGAGGCGACACAAGGATGTAATCGACCACCAGCAGGCTCATCGCCAGGATGCTGGAGGCCCGGAAAATGTTGAACAGGTCCGGCAGGGAGGCGAACCGCCACTTGGAGCGGTAGAGATGGGAGAACCAGTAGACCACGCCCGCGAAGGCGATGAAGGGGGGCAGGAAGAGGGGCAGGTGGACGAGTCGCTCGTTCAGAAGGCCTCCCTCGAAACGCACGAAAAACGTCGCGAGAACGGCCACGCCCGTCATCACGAGATCATGCACAACGATGAGAGTTTTCTTGAAGTCCTGCCGATTCATGGCCCTGCCGTCTGCTGCCCCGGGGTATCGGATGGGCTCACCTCTTTGTCAATGTAACCTTGTCCCACCAGCGATGCCTCCGGCGCAAGCCCCTTACGCATCGGGCAGGGGGCTCTGCGGCACTACCAGGAGGTGGCTTTCTTCGGTTGCGACCCTTGCCCGGATGCCGAAGCAGGAGCCGAGTCGGGCTTCGGTCACGACCGCCTCGGGAGCGCCTGAGGCTTCGATTTTCCCTTGATCCAGCAAGACGATGCGGTCGGCAAACCGGGCCGCCAGGTTCAGGTCGTGCAGGATCGCCACCACGGTGGCGCCGGCCCGGGCATGGGCCTTGAGTACGTCGAGCACGATGAGCTGATGGCGCGGATCGAGGGCGGCGACCGGCTCGTTGGCCAGGAGCACCGGCGCCTGCGTCGCGAGAGCGCGGGCCAGCAGCATGCGGGCGCGCTCTCCGCCGGACAGGGAGGTGGCGGGGCGGGTCTCGAAGCCCACCAGCCCGACGGACCGAAGCGCCGCCTTGACCGCCTCCTGGCCCTCTGCCGGCAGATGGTCAGGCTCCTCCCCGAAAGGCAGACGGCCGAGCGCGACAACGCTTGCGACCGACAGGGGCTAGGCCACCCCGCCGCCCTGCGGCAGGTAGGCGATGGCCCTTGCCCGCTCAGGTGTCCGCATCTGGACCACGGGGCTTCCGTTCAGGACGACGTCTCCCGCCGAGGGCCTCACCAACCCGGCCATGGCCCGCAGCAGGGTCGTCTTGCCGGCGCCGTTGGGACCGATGAGTGCCGTCAGGCACCCGGGCTCCAGAGACAGGTCGATGCCTTGGAGCACGCGGCGGGTTCCGAGATCGACCGAAAGGGAGCGGACCTCAAGGCGCATCATGCGGGCGCCTCCACCAGTTCCGCCTTGCGGCGTGCGATCACCCAGAGGAAGAACGGGACCCCGATGAGCGCCGTCAGCACCCCGACCTTGACCTCGGCGCCGGACGGAATGAGGCGGACAGTGCAATCCGCTGCCAGCAGCAGGCCCGCGCCCGCAAGCCCTGCGGGCACCAGCGTGCGCGCCGGATCGTAGCCCACAAAGGGACGCACAAGATGGGGCGCCACGAGGCCGACGAAACCGATGGACCCGGCGACTGCCACCGAAGCGCCGGTGCCGATAGCGGCACCCGCAACGATCAGGCCGCGAAGCCGTGCCACGTCGGTTCCGAGGCTGCGCGCCGTCTCCTCTCCGAGCGCCAGGGCACGCAGGCCAGAGGAAGCCTTCAGGATCAGGAACGAAGCCAGGAGAATGAACGGCATGCTAAGCCCCACGTGGACCATGGAGCGATCCTCGAAGGAGCCCAGCAGCCAGAACACGATCTCCGTGACCGCAAAGGGATTGGGCGAGAGGCTAATCGTGAGCGACGTGCCCGCCACCGCCACCACGAGGGCGATGGAGAGCAGCGCCCCCGCGATCGCCGCGAAGGGCAGCGCCCAGGACAGGGTGCCAATGATCCCGGAATAGATCACGAGCACCGCCCCGAAGGCCGCCGCCTGCGGGGCACCGAACACCGCCGTGTCGGCGAGCGGATTGCGCAGCAATCCCTGCAACCCCGCGCCCGAAAGGCCGAAGATCCACCCGATGAGAAGGGCAAGAAGGGTGCGCGGCAGGCGGATCTCCCGCACGACGATGCTCGCCGCCCCCTGATCCGACGCGAGGGCCTTGAGCGCCGCGGGAATCGAGATCGGCGCCGGGCCGATCACCAGCGAAGCGAGGCTTAAGCCTGCGAGAAGGGCGATCAGACCGGGAACGAGGGGCGAGCGGCGGCGGGACATAAGGGGCGTTTTCGTTGCTCCGTCGATAGAGCATGAAACGCGGTGAGGACAAAGCACTCCTCACATCGTCATCCCGGGCGCCGCAGGCGATCCGGGATCGCTGGACGTGTGTGGCTCCATTCACCTCTCCTTGTGGGAGAGGTCGCGCCGTCAGGCGCGGGTGAGGGGTTAGAGCCTCACCGGATAGACCTATAACCCCTCACCCCAACTCTCTCCCTCAGAGAAAGGGAGATCAGCGTCTTATTCTGCTTGCGATCCCGGATCTTTGCTGCGCTCCATCCGGGATGACACTCCAAAAGTCCTGCAGAAAGCTGGTTCGATCTCCCGCCGCTCCATGATACGAAGCACATCAACGCCTCAGGACCCTGTACGAGAGAGAGCGGCATGAACAATCTGTTCGCCAACCTGCCCACCACAATCTTCGAAGTGATGTCGAGCCTCGCCCGGGAGACCGGCGCTATCAATCTCGGCCAGGGCTTTCCGGACGATCCGGGCCCGGAGGACGTGCGGCGGGCGGCGGCGGATGCGGTGCTCAACGGCTACAACCAGTATCCCTCGATGATGGGCATTCCGGAGCTGCGCTCCGCCGTCGCGGCTCATTACCGGCACTGGCAAGGCGTCGATCTCGATGCGAACACGGAAGTGATGGTCACATCCGGCGCCACGGAGGCGCTCGCGGGCGCGATCCTCGGCATCGTGGAGCCCGGCGACGAGGTGGTGCTGTTCGAGCCCATGTACGACGCGTATCTGCCCCTGGTGCGGCTCGCCGGCGGCGTACCGAAATTCGTGACCCTTCAGCCCCCGCATTTCCGCCTGACCGAGGAAGCGCTGGCGCAGGCCTTCTCGCCGAAGACCAAGGCGGTTTTGTTCAACAACCCTCTCAATCCGACGGCCACAACATTTTCGGACGAGGACTTGAACCTGCTGGCCGATTTCTGCCGAAGGTATGATGCCATCGCGATCTCCGACGAGGTCTGGGAGCACGTGGTGTTCGACGGCAGGCGCCACCGACCGATCTTAGGCTTGGACGGCCTGCGCGAGCGCTCGGTGAAGATCGGGTCGGCCGGAAAGATCTTCAGCCTCACGGGCTGGAAGGTCGGCTTCGTCTGCGCCGCACCCCACATCATGAAGGTGCTGGCGAAGTCCCACCAGTTCCTCACCTTCACCACGGCGCCGAACCTGCAAGCCGCGGTGGCCTACGGGCTCGCCAAGGACGATGCCTATTTCGAGGGCATGCGCAAAAACTTCGCCCGCAGCCGCGACCGCTTCACGGATGGCTTGCGGACGCTGGGCTTCGACGTGATTCCGAGCCAGGGCACCTATTTCGTCAACATCGACATCTCAGCCCTCGGCGAGCCCGACGACGTCGCCTTCTGCCGCCGCCTCGTTACGGAGCACGGGGTCGCGGCGATCCCTGTCTCGGCCTTCTACGCGGAGGGTGCGGTGAAGAACGTGGTGCGCTTCTGCTTCGCCAAGAAGGACTCGACGCTCGATGCCGGGCTAGAGCGGCTGGCGAAAGCCATCAAGCGGGCGGCGTAAGACGAAGGGACAACGGCGCGATGATCTCTCGACATGCCCTAGTGCCGGTGCTGCTCTTTGTGATGCTTGGCTCTGCCCTGGCCGAGAAGATCGCCGTTCGGCTTGACGACGTCGTAGGGGTTTATCGCAATCCCGTCGTCATCAGACGCCCTGACGAGATCATCCGAACGGAAAACGTTCTTGAGATCATCCGCTACGATCAGACGGGCGCCTATGTCCGCACGCGGCTGAACCACCCCGTAACCGGCAATCTGTGCAGTTTTTGGGGGATCGCTGAAATTCAGGGCTCTCGCTTGCTCTATCGGAGCATCGGAAACGAGGGAGAGACCTCTTCCCGGTGCGATCTAGCCGTGAGGATCGAAAAGGGGGAAATCCTTTTCGATGATCGGGACAGGCAATGCGAGCGACAGCTTTGCGGAGCCAATGCGCATTTTTCCCAGTCAGGTTTCAAGAGATCCGGACGGCAACGCATCACCTATCTTGAGCGCATCCGAAAATCGCGGCAGTATCAGGAGGCTGCCGCGGAATACCAGCGCCTCAAAGGCCGGATCGATCTTGGTCCGATGGACAATCTGACCGGTCGTTATCAGGTCCCCGTCACGGTAAACTTTCCCGACCCCAAGCGCCCCTTCAGAACCCGACATCTTCTTGAGATCATCCCCTATCGGGAGGGTAGCTTATACATCAATGCGGAAATTAACGGCCATCACGCCTGCTATCTCTCCGGCATCGCGGAAGTCGAAGGTTCCCGGCTGGTCTACCGGAGCGTGCCGGGTGAGGACGATCCCTTGCCGGCTTGTACTTTCTCGTTGCAGCTTCGAGCCAACAGCATCGTTCTTCATGATGCCGATGGAGCCTGTCGAAGGTTGTATTGCGGCGTGAGCGCAGGCTTCGACGGCGTAAGCTTCCGCGCGAAATTGCGTCGCCCTATCAGCAATCTGAGCAAGACCCGCAGTTCTGTAAGCTATGAGGAGGCCGTCGCGGAATATGAGCGCCTCCTGCTCTGGCGCGCTGCCCAACCGGCCCCGATCAAACAGCCTTGACGTGCGGGGCAATAGGATTTCAATTAAGCGCCTAGCCGATCAAGGCTTTTCTCTTTCTGCAGGAGTGCCGCCCTAAATGTTCCGTCTTCTCGCTTCGGTTGCTCTGACCTTAAGCCTTGTAACCGCCGCCACCGCCCAGGAGCGTGTGGTCAATGTCTACAACTGGTCCGACTACGTGGATCCGAAGGCGCTGGACGAGTTCACGAAACAGACCGGCATCAAGGTGGTCTACGACACCTACGACAACAACGAGATCGTCGAGACCAAACTCTTGGCCGGCAAGTCGGGCTACGACATCGTGGTGCCGTCGGGTCCCTTCGTGCAGCGTCTGATCGGCGCCAAGGTGTTCCAGAAGCTCGACAAGGCGAAGCTTCCGAACCTCGCCAATCAATGGCCCGAGGTGACGCAGCGACTGGCCGTGTTCGATCCCGGCAACCAGTTTGCCGTCAACTACATGTGGGGCACCACCGGCATCGGCGTGAACGTCAAGAAGGTGAAGGAAGCCTTGGGCGACGTGCCGCTCAACACCTGGGACCTGGTGCTCAAGCCGGAGATTTCTTCGAAGCTGAAAGCCTGCGGCATCTACATGCTGGATAGCCCTGAGGACCTGTTTCCCGGCGTGCTGGCCTATCTCGGCCTCAACCCGGATTCGAAGCGCATCGAGGACCTGAGCAAGGCGGGCGATGCCCTGTTCCGCGTGCGCGGCAACATCCAGAAGTTCCATTCCTCCGAGTACATCAACGCGCTCGCCAACGGCGACATCTGCGTGGCGGTGGGCTATTCGGGCGACATGATCCAGGCCAAGAGCCGCGCCGAGGAGGCCAAGAACGGCGTCGAGGTCGGCTATGTCATCCCGCGTGAGGGCGCGCTGATGTGGTTCGACAGCTTCGTGATCCCGGCGGACGCGAAGAACGTGGCCGCAGCGCATGAATTCATCAACTTCATGCTCCGCCCCGAGATCGCCGCCATGAACACGAACTTCGTGTCCTACGCCTCCGGCAATCTCGCGGCGAAGCAGAACATCGACAAGGCGATCCTCGACAATCCCGGCATCTATCCGGACGACGCCACCATGAAGCGCCTCTTCACCAACACAGCCTATGACGAGCGCTCCCAGCGCACCGTCACAAGGCTCTGGACCCGCGTGAAGACCGGCCGTTAATCCGCCGCTCAGATTCGGGCGCGCATGTTCCCAAGCGCCCGCCAAGCCTCGCCTCAGGGCGGGGCTTTTTCTTTTGAAGAGGACTTTCCGTCATGCGTTCCGTAGCCGTCGCACTTCTCGCCCTGAGCCTCGCCACTCCGGCCCTGGCTCAAACCTCCGCGCCGCGCCAGCCCACGATCAGCGTGATGGGAACCGGCGAGGCGGAGCTGAAGCCCGATTTCGCGCGCATCCATGTGACAGTGGCCACGCAGGCCGAGACGGTGGCTCAGGCGAGCACCGCCAACAATACGGCCACGGAGCGGGTGCTCGCCCGCATCCAGGGGCTCGGCATCAAGCGGGAGGACATCCGGACCGCGAACTTCCAGGTCTTCCAGACGCCGCAGCAGGTCGGCCCCGACGGCAAGGAAATCAAGACCCCGAAATTCTCGGCTCATCACCAGTTGCGGATCACCACCCGCGATCTCGACGGCGTCGGACGCCTCGCAGGCGAGATTCTGGCGAGCGGCGACATGACGTTCCAGTCCGTCTCCTTCGGTCTCGACCGGCAGGAGGAAGGCGCGGACAAGGCACGTGAAGCCGCCGTGCGGGACGCCAAGCGGCAGGCTGACGTCTATGCCGCCGCCGCGGGCGTCTCCCTGGGCCGTCTCCTGGAGATCCGGGACGGCTCGGCCCAACCCTTCGAGCCGCAGCCCGACATGCGCATGTCGATGAGCATGGCCAAGGGAGCCGAATCGGTGCCGATCGTGCCGCCGGCGACGATACGCTACACGGCCAATGTCCAGCTCGTCTGGGAAATGGCCGGACGGCCTTAACAAGCGCAAGAACCCTCCTCCCCTTGAAGGGAGGATTGAAGACGGGGTCGTTAAGTCGGAGCGCTGCTCCCAATCCAGCAACCAGCGGCGCGGATACAACCTCCCCTCTCCCGTGCGGGAGAGGGGCAGGGGTGAGGGTATGACCACTCACCAGCAAAGCATTGTCGCCTCCGCTGCAACGCGGATTCCACAGCGTCTCGTCCGGAACTGGCTTGCCCTCACCCCGACCCTCTCCCGCACGGGAGAGGGAGATGTGCTGGCTGGTTTACTCGCTCACCCAGTCGGACCACCCCACCCGGCCGCTACGCGGCACCCCTCCCCGCAAAGGGAGGGGGAGGGCTTCTAAGCCGCCCTGACGCTGTTCAGGAACTGGCCGATCTCGGTGCTGAGACGCTTCGCCTGCTCCTCCAAGTTCACCGAGAGATCCGCGACCGTCCGCGCCGCCTCAAGAGACTGCACGGCCACGCCCTGCGTGGTCTCGATCGCGGAGGTGCCGGCCTGGGCTTCAGTGGAGACCTGAGCCACCGAATGGGCGATCTCCGACACCGCTGCCGTCTGCTGGCTCACGGTTCCGGCTACAGTTGACACGACTCCTGCCAGATCCTCCACGGAGGCCTGCACGGTGCCGAGCGCCACCAGGGTCTCCCGTGAGGCGGCCTGCACCGCCTCGATCTGCCGGGCGATCTCCTCGGTGGCCTTGGCGGTCTGGCCGGCCAGGTCCTTCACCTCGTTGGCCACGACGGCAAAGCCCTTGCCGGCCTCGCCGGCCCGCGCCGCCTCGATGGTGGCATTCAGCGCCAGCAGGTTGGTCTGCGCCGCAATGGAGCGGATGAGGCCTGCCACTTCGCCGATCTGCGAGGTTGCGGACGAGAGAACCGACATGCTGCCCGATGCCCCGCGAGCCTCGACGACGGCGCGCTCGGAGGCTTTCGCCGAGGCGTTCGTCTGGGCGGCGACCTCCGACAGAGACGCGTCGAGCTCCTCGGCGGCGCTCGCCACCGCCGACATGTTGTGTGCCGTCCGCATGGAGGCGGCGCCTGCGATCTGCGCCTGCTGGGTTACGTGGTTCGCCGAACCCTCCAGCTGGCCGGAGGCCTTGGCGAGATCGCCCGTCACCTCCCGGACCTCCGCCAGGATCTGCTCGACCGTGGCATCGAAGGCCATGATCGCATGGGAGATCGCATGGGCGCGCTCGGCATCGAGAGCCGCCATGCCTTCGCGCTCCTGGGTGAGCCGCTCGCGCTCGCGGGCATTGTCGCGGAAGACCAGCACGGTGCGGGCCATGGCGCCGATCTCGTCAGTCCCCTTGGTGGAGGGAATTTCGACGGAGGCATCGCCGTCGGCCAGCCGCCGCATGGCTTGCTGCAGACGGGTGAGCGGCAGGGAGATCGAGCGCCCGACAATGAAGTTCAGGACAAGGCCGAACAGGAGCGTCGCGCCCATGGCCCAGAGGATTAGAGCGAAGGTGCGCTGCTGCGAGGCGGTGAGCTGCTCATCGGTCTTGTGGGCTTCAGTGCGCACCTTGGCGAGCAACTGATCGAGCACCGGCACGAGCAGGTCGAACTGCCCCATCAGCTTCTCGCTCTGACCCGAGACCTCCCGCTCCAGCTCGCCCCAGGCATGGAAGGCCTCCTGGAACGACACGCTGGCGCTCTCGACGGCAGCCTTCTCCTTGGCAAGATCACCGGAGAGCTGGGCCAGGGCACGGGTAAAGCGTCCCTGCTCGACCTCGAAGGCACCCAGGATGCTCTCCTCGAGCAGGATCCGGGCGCGGGCCTCCTGGTTGAACATGCCGAGCATGGCGGCCCACAGGCGCCAGGCGATGGTCTCGCCGCTGCCTGTCAGGGGCCGCACCAGCTTCTCAAGATTCGCCTCGGCCTTGAGTAGGCGCCCCTGTGCTCCCTCATCCGGCTTGCTGCCGATGCCTGTGTAGAGTTTGTCGAGAGACTTGCCCTGGCCTAGCAGGGCGGAAGCGTGCTGCTTCAAGGCGGTGATCTCGGACTCGATCAAGCCTGAGCCCGGTGCCGCGCTCATCTCGTCGAGCTGGGTGGCCAGGGCCTTGTGCTGGTCCGTGAAGGCCTGACCATGATGGCTGAGGCGGCTCGTGGTCCATTCGCCGGCCACCACCTTCAGGCCATCGGCCCGGCCGCGAAACCCATTGGCCTTCTCAGCAAGGGCCGAATAGGTCTGCTGCGCCAGCAAGGCCTGCTCGACTTCGGAGCGGCCCGTCTGGAACACCGCACCGATGACCGCAAAGCCAAGCACCATGACGCCGCTCAATGTCGCGACGCGCATCCGCACCGACGGCTGTTTCAACCGAGCCAGAAACGCCATTGCCCCGAATCCCTATTATTGACGTTGCGGCAAGATTGCGGGGGACGTGTTAAAGAGATGTTTACGTTAGGTCAGAATTGGGATCCTGCCGGTTTCAGGCGGCCTTCGGCATTTCGGTCATGATGGCGTAGAGGGCCTCACGATCACGCGTGGCACGCACCCGCTCGATCAGGCCGGGCTCGCGCAGCACGCGGGCGACCCTCGCCAGGGCCTTCAGGTGATCCGCACCGGCGCCTTCCGGGGCCAGGAGCAGAAAAAGAACATCCACCGGCTGGCTGTCGAGAGCCTCGAAGTTCACCGGCTTGTCGAGACGGGCCATGAGACCGAAGATCCTGGTCAGGCCCGCGAGCTTGCCATGGGGAATGGCGATGCCTTCGCCGATGCCGGTCGAGCCGAGGCGCTCGCGCTGCAGAAGTGCCTCGTAGATGGCACTGTCGGGAAGGCCCGTGAACCGGGCCGCCTGGGAAGCCATTTCCTGAAGAGCCTGCTTCTTGCCGCTGACGCGCAAGGCGGGCAGGACGGCCTGAGGGTCTAGAAAGTCCAGCAAGGGCATCGATCACGCTGCATTCTTGATGTGAAGCCTGGAAGGCCTCTCACCGTTCCACGCAAGAACTGGGCCAAAAGGGGTAGTTTCCCTCAAGCCTGTGCAAGCGGCGGATCGACCCAACCGATCGCTCCATCGCCGCGGCGATATACGACGTTCACGCGTCCGGTGCTAGCGTGGATGAACACAAGAGCGGCCGCTCCGGTCAGATCGAGCTGCATCACGGCGTCGCTGACCGAGAGCGAGTGAAGCGGCTTCGTGGTCTCGGCTACGACGATGGGATGATAGCCTTCTTCCTCGACGGTTTCGTCGCTCGGCGCCTCGAACACCGCATAGGGCACCTCCATGGCGCCGATTCTCATTCCCGTACTGGACTTGCCCTTGAGCCGCTGCTTGTAGCGGCGCAGGCGATTCTCGATCCGGTCTGCGGTCTGGTCGAAGCTGGCATAGGCGTCGCCGGAGGCGCCGGAGGCCTCCAAGGTCATGCCCGAGGTGAGGTGAAGCACGCAGTCGGTGCG
Organism: Microvirga sp. CF3062; assembly: GCF_036314045.1. Taxonomy (NCBI): domain Bacteria; kingdom Pseudomonadati; phylum Pseudomonadota; class Alphaproteobacteria; order Hyphomicrobiales; family Methylobacteriaceae; genus Microvirga; species Microvirga sp. CF3062. The sequence continues at coordinate 111,392 of NZ_JAYGGN010000003.1, read as the reverse complement.
AAAGCCGCCGCCATCGCGGGTCACGGTCACATGGCCGGAATAGCCGCCGTCGAAATACTTCGCCAGCGCGCCGGCCATCCGGGCCTGGACCTGAGACCTGAGAGCTTCGCCGATATCGAGATTCTTACCCGACACTCTCAATGTCATCGCTCTCTCCTCATCTGGCGCCGTCGCTTTGCCGCGATCCTTCAGGGGTGACGCTTGGAGATGATGATCCGAATAAGGGCCAATGCAAGTCTTGAAATTGCAGGTTTTAGCAGTCAAGCTTCGCGACTGTGCCGGCGGCGCTCGGACGAGGACGGGATCCGCAGAGCCTCCCGGTACTTCGCCACCGTGCGGCGGGCGACCTGAATCCCTTCCAGTTTCAATTTCTGGGCAATTGCCTCATCCGAGAGCACATCCCCCGGCCTTTCCGCACCGATCAGCTGACCGATTCGATGACGGACAGCCTTGGCGGCATGCTCGCCCTCGCCCGTGGCGGCGCCGAAGAAGAACTTCATCGGATAGGTGCCGCGCTCGGTGCCGATGGCCTTGTTCGCCGCCACCCGGGAGATGGTGGATTCGTGCATGCCGATGGCTTCCGCCACGCTTTTCAACGTCATGGGGCGCAACCCGGCGACGCCTTCGCGGAAGAATTCCTCCTGCTGGCGGGCGATCTCAGTCGCAACCTTGAGGATCGTCCTGGCGCGCTGCTCCAGGCTGCGGGTGAGCCAGCTTGCCGTCTGAATGCATTCGGACAGGAAGCTCTTGTCCTCGTCTTTGCGCAGAACCTTGGCTACCTCGGCGTAATAGGTGCGGTTGAGCAGGATACGGGGCAGGGTCTCGGGATTGAGCTCGACGGCCAGGCTGCCGTCGGGCACAGGCCGGACCAACACGTCCGGCACGAGCACGTCGACTCTGGCGGGCGTGAAGGCAAGCCCTGGCTTCGGCTCCAAGCGGCGGATCTCGGCCAGCATGCTGGCGAGATCCTCGCGGCCGATTCCGCACGCCCTCCGCAAGGCGGCGAAATCCTGCCGGGCGACAAGATGGAGATTCTGGAGCAGCGCCTGCATGGCCGGGTCGAGCCGGCCGCGCTCCTTGAGCTGTATTGCTAGGCATTCCGCGAGGTCGCGCGCCCCGATGCCTGAGGGCTCAAAAGTCTGGATCAGTCCCAGCGCCGCCTCGACATCCGCAGAGGTCACCCTCAGCCGTAGGGCAATCTCCGCCGGATCCTCCCTAAGGTAGCCGGCCTCGTCGAGGCTGTGGATCAGGTGCTCGCCGATCATGCGAAGCCGGGGATCGGAAGTGGCGAGGTCGAGCTGCGCCTGCAGGTGTTCGGTCAGGCTGGCAGTGCGGGCCAGCGTCTCCTCCAGCTCGGGCCTGATCTCACCATGAGCCGCACTTGGCGAGCCGGGCGCGCCTGAAGCGGCTTGGCCCGACGGGGGCGGGCCGGGAACGATCCGGGATCCGAGGACCTGCGCCTTCTGCTTGGCACGCAGGAAATCGGCGAGGCTCAGACTCCGCGCATCGGCCTGGATCTCGCCTTCCTGCAGGAGGGGATTGCGCTCGAGCTCGGCTGCCACATAGGCTGCGAGCTCCGCATGGGAGAGTTGCAGCAGCTTGATGGATTGAACGAGCTGGGGTGTCATGGTCAGGGACTGGCCCTGGCGCAGCTCCAGCCGTTGCATCGCACTCATGACCGAACCCGAAAAGGCATGCTTCTTGCATGCCTCCTCATTTCTACCGCGGTCGGTTGCCCATGGTCAAAGGGCCGGTGGTCCTAGAGCCGGAAATCCTCGCCCAGATACAGGCGGCGCACTTCCTCGTTCGCCACGATGGCGTCCGGCGTGCCTTCCGTCAGCACGCGGCCGGAATGAATGATGTAGGCGCGGTCGATCAACCCTAAGGTCTCTCGGACGTTGTGGTCGGTGATGAGCACGCCGATGCCGCGGCGGGTCAGGTGCCGCACGAGGTTCTGGATGTCGCCCACGGCGATGGGGTCGATGCCCGCGAAGGGCTCGTCGAGGAGCATGAAGGTGGGCTCGCCCGCAAGCGCACGGGCGATCTCGCAGCGCCGCCGCTCGCCGCCCGAGAGCGCGATCGAGGGCGACTTGCGCAGGCGTGTGATGTTGAACTCCTCGAGCAGCGCATCGAGCTTGCGCTCGCGATCCTTGCGGCTGGGCTCCACGATCTCGAGCACGGCCCGGATATTGTCTTCCACGTTGAGGCCGCGGAAGATCGACGCTTCCTGCGGAAGATAGCCGATGCCGAGGCGCGCACGGCGATACATGGGCAGGCCCGTCACGTCATGGCCGTCGAGGCTGATGACCCCGCGATCCGCCCCGACGAGGCCGGTGATCATGTAGAAGATCGTGGTCTTGCCTGCACCATTGGGCCCGAGGAGGCCCACGGCCTCGCCCGCCCGCAGCTGCAGGCCCGCATCCTGCACCACGGTGCGGCCGCGATAGCTCTTCTGCAGGCCCTTTACGGCCAGGATGCCTGCGCCGCCGAAGACAGCCTCGCCCTCGCTCAGGGAAGAGCCATGCGAGACCTGCCCGGGCGCATAAGGCTCCAGGAGGCTCACGTCCGAAGGACCGGGTTGAGAACGGTTGAAAAGCGGTTTCACAGGATCATCGCTGGTGATGGAAGGGAGTGAGCGGGAAGAAGCCTTCCCACCTTAATTCGTCGCCGGCTTCTGCGCGGGCTTCGGCTTGGCGTTACCAGGCGCATTCCCCGCGCCCGTCGGGGCCGGGCCGCCGTTGCCAGGCACGAACAGCGCCCTCACACGGCCACCGGGGGTCGTTTCGATATTGGCCACACCGGTATTGATATCATAGAGCACCCGCTCACCCTTGGTGACGTTCGGCCCGTCGCTCAAGGTCGCATTGCCCGAGAGCAAGATCTTGTTGGAGCCGCGGTCGAAGGTGGCGTTCTCGCCGGTCGCCACCTGGGTCCGGGACACGATGGTGACCGGTCCCTTGCAGTCGATCTTCTTGATCGCGCTGTCGTCACCCCCCTGAGCGGCGGGAGCTGCCTGCCCGCCGTTCTGGTCCCGTTGCTCGTAGAACACGGTCATGATCGTGCACTTCATGGTGCTCTCGCCCTGAACCGCCACCACGTCTCCGGTGAAGACCGCGCGCCCCTCCTTGTCGAAGACGTCGAGCTTGTTGGCATCGATCTTGATCGGCTCCTTGCTGGAGCCGAAATTGCCGAAGCCGACCGCGCGCTCCTTGCCGGCCTGAGCCCAGGCGGCCTGCATCGGAAGGGAGGCGAGAAGCGCGACGGTGAGGGCAGCGCGTGAGAAACTCATCATGGACGGTTACTTGTCTGTTGGGGCGAGGGAGCCGAAGCGGGCATCGTGGAGCCTGTGCCGGCAGCGTCCTTGGGCGATGGGGCGGAGCGGGACGGTTCGAGAACGGTGCGCACGCGGCCCTCGAAGCTCATGACCTTGCCGTTGTCCGTCACCTTGAGCTTTTCGGCCTCGATAGAGCCGTTGCCGAACGAGACTTCGACGGGTTCATTGGACGTCACAGCGCCGGATTTGAACTGGACGAAGGCCGACCGGAGCTTGACCTCGTGGCCTGCATCCGTGGTGACCACGATGTTGTCGCGCAACCGCATCTGCTCCCGCTTGGTATCCAGAACACCGCTTGCCGCCTGGAGCCATGCGACGCTGCCACGGTCGTCGGTAACAATGCGCGCCTTGAGATCCTTAAGCTGCACCTGATTGGGCTTGCGCACGTCCTGCGTAGCCTCACTGGCGGTCACCTCATAGGGGCGGTTGTCGTTCTTGAAACCGCTCAGCTTCGGGCTCGCCATGGTGACGTTGCTGCCGCTCACGCCGATCGAGTCGAAGCTTATATTCTCGATGTTCCGGAACGGATCGTAATAGGCCACGAGGCCCACTGCGCCCATGCCGATCAGAGACCCGAGGGGAATGACGATCTTGGCGAAACGAACCCAGCGGGAATGGCGGCGGGCCTTGGTGTAGGCACGATTCGTCCGGCCGGCCGGCCTCGAGGCCGGGCCGTCACGCATCGTGGTGCCCTGGATTACCGCCACTTCTGAACCCCTTCCGTCTCACAATCGGCCCCGCGCCATGCCGGACGGACATGGCGATGTTATGACGGATATTCGTTTTATGCGGGAAAGTTTAAGTGCCCGTCAAGAATGGGCGAAAATATCGGTCTCCGACCAGCCGAGAAGGTCGAGCTGGGCTCGGGTCGGCAGGAAGCTGAAGCATTGGTGGGCAATGCCGAGACGGTTCTCCCGCTCCAGCATGCGGTCGAGCTTTTCCTTTAGGGCATGCAGGTGCAGCACATCGGAAGCCGCATAGTCGAGCTGGGCGGGGGTGAGCGTGTCGGCGCCCCAATCGGAGGATTGCTGCTGCTTCGACAGCTCCACGCCAAGCTGCTCCCGCGCCAGATCCTTCAGTCCGTGACGGTCGGTATAGGTGCGCACGAGCCGAGACGCGACCTTGGTGCAGTAGACCGGACGCGGCATGATTCCGAAGGTATGGAAGAGCACGGCGAGGTCGAAGCGGGCGTAATGGAAGATCTTGAGCACGCTCTCGTCCGACAGCACGCGGATCAGGTTCGAAGGCTGGGGACCATCCTTGAGGATCTGCACCACGTCCGCCGTGCCGTCCCCGGTGGAGATCTGCACCACGCACAGCCTGTCCCGGTGCGGGTTGAGGCCCAGCGTTTCCGTATCTATGGCGATGGCGGAGCCTGGGGTGTAGTTCGCGGGCAGATCGCCGCGATGAAAGCGTACGGTCATGGAGCATCCAAAAATCTGATGAGACAGGCTGTAACGCGTCTGGTCAGCGGCTTCAATGGATGAGAAAAGCCCCGCGGCCAGCGGGGCTTTCCGAACTTAGATCGTGACCGATCCTCAGTAGCAGGTCTGGACCCGGCGAACGACCACGCGCCCATACGGAGTGACGATCCGGCGACGCTCCAGGAAGCAGCGGGGCGGCGCGTAATAGGCCGGAGCGTAATACGGGTTGGTCGCGGCGCTCGCGATGGCTCCCAGAGCCAGACCACCGATCAGACCGGCCGCGATGGCGCCTCCGTTCGAGCGCCGGTAAGTGCGATAGGGATAGCCGTAATAGCGGCGCGGTCCGTAATAGGCGGAGCGATAACCTCCGTAGAAGCGCGGCCCATAATAAGCCCGTGGGGCATAGCCATAGGGACGGTAGCCCCAGCCGGCTCTGTAGTGAGGTCCCCAGTAGGGTTGGGCTTCGGCCGGAGCGGGCTGAACGATCATGGAGCCGGCGAGCGCAAGACCCGCCGTCATCAGGGTTTTGAACGACACGCGCATGGTGCCCTCCAAGAAGCAGGGGTGCTCAAGATAACGGTTGGCCGAGCTTCCATGTTCCGTTTTTGCCTGCTGTCACAAGCCCGATGGGTCCCTGAAAAACCCTGCTTTTCAAAGCGATTGCAGGGAACCGACTCTGCCTTCCATGGGGTCGGTCAACCCGCCGAGAACACCCACCAGGGTTTCGCGGCTCACAGGCTTTTCAAGCCAGGGAACATCCTGCAGTTCGATCGGGCACTCGGCTTTGGGCGGCAGACCGGAATAGACGATAAAGGGCACGCCCAGCCTCTTGAGCACCCGCGCCACTGCCACGGAGGTGCCGTCCTTGATCATGACGTCCAGCACCGCGACATCGGGCAGATGACTTTCGAGCCATTGCAAGGCTTGAGCATTGCTCATGAAGACCCCGGCGACCTCGAAGCCGGCATCCTCCAGGAAGGCCTCGAGAGACATCCCGATCAGAGCCTGGTCTTCCACGATCATGCAGCGGGTTTGGGTCATGACATCCCTTGTCCTGTATCACGTCAGAGGAGAGTGCGTTCGTCGCAAAACGGCGGAGTGGAGTGCAGGCAGGCCGCCAACATGTCCGCCTCTATGCACTGTCTACCCTCAACCGCGGCCTGTTTCATTGATGCATGTAAATCTTGACTTTACATGCCGCCATGATCAGGCGCTTTGATCCATCGCTACCCAGGCGTGCTTGGTCGGACGACGGCAGAAAGTGTCTCTTCACTGACCCTGCTTTTTTCCAGCCATAGGATCGCCCTGATCAGGGAATATTGCCAAGCTTCGCATAGGTTAATGCGGGAGGCAGCCAGGAAGGATCTGGTGGAAGGCTCGAATCGGAAGGAGTTGGCAGAGTGGCAGTCGAGAACTCCCTGAAGGACCAGATGCTCTCCGCCATTCCGCATCTGCGCGCCTTTGCCATCTCCCTTTCCGGCAGTGTCGACAGGGCTGATGACCTCGTGCAGAGCGCCCTTCTCAAGGGCTTGAGTAATCTCGACAAGTTCCAGCCCGGCACCAGCATGCAGGCCTGGCTCTTCACGATCCTGCGCAACGACTTCCTGACCCAGATTCGCAGGAAAAAGCGCGAGGTCGAGGATCCGGAAGGCTCCTGGGCCGAGAAGGTGGCCGTCATGCCGGACCAGAACTCACGGCTCGACTTTACCGATATGCTGAAGGCGCTGAGCAAACTTCCTGTGGACCAGCGCGAGGCGCTTCTCCTCGTGAGCGCGGAAGGCCTGTCCTACGAGGATGCGGCGCGCATCTGCGGCACCAATATCGGCACCATCAAGAGCCGGATCAACCGCGCCCGCACCCGCCTGACGGAGCTGATGAAGTTCGATGTAGACGACGATTTCGGCCCCGACCGTCTCGTCAGGGCTGCCCTGTTCATGCACGCCTCGCCCTAAGCGGCGCCTTATAACTTGCCTGTGAAACAGGCTGGCCATCGAGCCTGTCAGGCCCTAGCATCAGACTGCTTCGACCAGGGAACGACCGACATGCTTCGCATCTTCACCCTCGCCTTGCTGACGATCTTCGCCGCCCCGTCCTATGCAACGGAGGCGCCTACCGACAACACTGTCATCGCTCAGGAGCAACGGCCTCCGCAGCAGTCTCCGAAGCGGGATTGCGAGAGGAAGCAGGACGAGGGCGTGAGCTAGAACTGCACCGCGGAAGCGGGTTCCGATTCCACGATTTCAGTGGCTTGATCATCGGCCGGATCCGTCCGCCGACGCAGGGCGGCGTTGAGTTCGGCGCCGAAGATAAAGATCGCCGCCGAGAGCTGCAGAAAGATGAGCGCGGTCAGAATCCCGGCAAGGCCCGCATAGGTCGTCTTCAAGTGGGTCATGTTGGCCAGGAACTCGCCGTAGAGGCTGGCGCCGAGAAGCCACAGAACCAGAGTGGCGGCGATGCCGGGCAGCACACTCCATGCGCGGGGCCGGACATCCGGCAGCCAAAGATGGGTGGCGACGAGACCCGCCACCAGGACGACAGAGGCCAGCCCGTAACGAACAACGTTGTAGGTGAGGCCCAAGGTCTTCAGATCAGGCATGGACAACACGGCGGCGCGCCAGAAGCTCGGCCACAGCACCACCAGAACCGCGGAGGCCACCAGCGCTCCAGCGCCGATCAGGACGAAACCCACGCCGATCAGCCGGGCCTGCCACCAGGGCCGGAACCGTTCGACCCCATAGGCTCGGCACAGGGCGATCCGCAGGCTCTCCACGCCGTTGGTGGCAACGAGCAGAGTGAGGAGGATGCTGATCGTCAGCACGTTCCTGCGGGGGATGAGAACCTTGTCGGCCTCCCGCGCCAGCGGACCCGCAACCCCTTCCGGCCAGAAGTCGAAGAGCAAGTGAATGATATGGGTGGAGATGCGCCCGGCACCGAGAATAGCCGCCAGGGCCGCGACGCAGATCAGGAAGGGAAAGAGCGCGATCACCAGCGAAAGCGCCACATGACTTGCCATGGCAAAGCCGTCGTTGCGCGAGAATCGTGAGCCCGCGTCAGTGATGGCTGCGAAGATCGAGCGAGCATGAGGAGGAACGGAGGGGAAGCGCATCGTGGACTTGGAATTCCCGTATCGGCAGACCGGGCGGACGATGTTGCGCGATCTGCACCCTTGATGCGTTTCCCTGACGCCCAAGGCAAGGCCCATTCTGCCACAGGCCTCTGGGCGCTTTTCTATGAAAGCCGTCCCCGCGCCTCGTTCGCCAGACGGATCAGCATCGGCCGCACCTCGTGCGGGCCGGTGAGCGCCCTTGGGAAGGGCAGCCGCAGGATCTCGTCGCCGAGCGTCACCTGGACGCCTTCCGGATCGATCCCGATCAGGCGCCAGGCCCCCTCGCGGGCCCCGCAGAGCCGCGTGGCATAAAGCGCCACCGCGTCGGCATGATCCTCGTTCATGTGCGCGATGGCCTGCGCCTCGAAATCGTAGAAGTCGAAAAACCCGGAGAGATCCGCCAGCAGATCCTCTCTGGCCATGCGATAGGCCCGGCCGAAGCCGCCGTTGAGGCTGGCGGACGCGACCTCCAGACGCCAGAAGGCGAAGTCGGGAAAGTCTACATAAAGTTCGGCCTTGGGATGCTGCAGCAGATAGCGGCGGCGAATCTGTTGTGTCTCGGAGCTTTCCCGTTCGAGCCTGTAAGCCTTCGCCAGCAGGGTCAGGCGCGGATGGGCCAGCGGGTCGCCCTTGCCGACGGAGGATAGAAGCAACGAACAGCGCGGGTCTGCTTCCAGAAGCCGCGTATGCACCGAGAGCTGCGAGGTGAGGATCACGGGCGAGCCGTCGAGATCCGTTCCCACCTGCACGAGGCTTGCAAACGGCATGCCGCTCTCCGCATCGTTGGTGGCGAGCGCCCCGGAGCGCACCGTGCGCATGAGCTTCTTGGCCAACCCACGGGCTTCGTCGTCGACCGGCAGGATCGGATCCTTCGCCATTGGCTTCGTTACTCCCTGGGTCCTGGATCGTACCGCTATGTCTGCCGGGAAACTGCACCGAACAGGCGCATGAGCTGGATACGACCGATCCAAGGACTAGATGGCCCGGAAGCACTTTCCCTCAAGGCTAATTGCCAGCAGGCACTGCTACCGCAGTGCCATAAGACTGACTCAGCTTAAAATGTTAGGGATCTTTGCGGATCAACCACTTAGAGGGTTGATGGTGCCCAGGAGAGGACTCGAACCTCCACGGTGTTACCCGCTGCTACCTGAAAGCAGTGCGTCTACCAATTCCGCCACCTGGGCATGCCTGTTCGGCGAGGCTTCGTTTACGGTGCTTCTGGCGGCGCGTCAATCACCGAAAATGCGACCGATGCGCTTTCTTGGAGCTACGCCTCTTCACAGGGGAACAGCGTTTGACTAGAGACATTCGAACGTTCACCCCAAGCTCTGGACCAAGTCCTTAATCCAGGCAGGAGAGTCTCATGATCGGTGCCCTTCGCACGCCTGAGCAGCAAATCGTCACCGTCTTCGGCGGATCAGGCTTCCTGGGCCGCTATGTGGTGAGCTGTCTTGCCGAGCGCGGCTACCGGGTGCTGGTGCCGACCCGGCAACCGAACATGGCGAACTTTCTCCCTTTGGGGAAAGTCGGGCAGATCCATCCGATCCACGTCAACCTGCGCCACGAGGATTCGGTGGCCCATGCTGTGGCCCGGGCCGATCACGTGATCAATCTCGTGGGCATCCTGCAGGAGACGGGCCGCCAGCGCTTCGACACACTTCAGGCCAAGGCGCCGGCCATGATCGCCCGGTTGGCCAAGAAGGCTGTCTCCATTACCCATGTCTCGGCCATCGGGGCAGACGCGAACTCGGAATCGGCCTATGCGCGCTCCAAGGCCGAAGGCGAGGCAGCCCTGCTGCAGGTGCGACCGGATGCGGTAATTCTGCGACCCTCTCTCCTGTTCGGCCCAGGCGACAGTTCCTTCAACCGCTTCGCGACGCTCGCCCGCATGCTGCCCGTTCTGCCCCTGCCGGGCACAGAGACCCGCTTCCAACCGATCTATGCAGGTGACGTGGCGTCGGCCATCGTGGCGGCGGTGGATGGCAAGGTGCCGGCGGGCCGGATTTATGAGCTCGGCGGGCCTGAGATCCGCACGATGCGCCAGATGATGGAGTTCGTGTTCGAGGTCACCGAGCGCCAGCGTGCCATCCTTCCCGTACCGACTAACCTCGCCCGGACCATGGGCAGTGTCATGGGTACGCTCGACTGGCTGACGCTCGGCCTCATGCCGAACGAGCTCGTCACGACCCGCGACCAGGCGATTCTTCTCGAGAGCGACAACGTGGTGTCAGACAGCGCCATTGCCGAGGGCCGCACGCTCCAGGGATTGGGCATCAACCCCACCACCATCGAGGCGATCGTGCCGAGCTATCTGGTTCGCTTCCGCAAGACCGGCCAATTCGACCTCAAGCGCAATGCGACGCAAACCATGCCGGATCTGCTCGCCCCCCGGTCAGGAGGGCCCGCGTCCGACTTCCACCCGGAGCGGGCTTCCGGCCCGGCCGTCGGCCAGTCGGCGAGCCGCTAGCTTCTTGTGCAGGTGAACCATCATCACGGCGCCGAAGACCGGCGTGATGAGGTTCACCACCGGCACCAGCACCAGACCCGCCAGCACCGCGCCGGCGGCGAGCACCGTGCCCCGGTGCTCAATGCGCAGTCGTGCCACGTCCTCCGCTGGCCAGAAGCGGCCCGCCGCCAGCTCGAAATATTCGCGCCCCAGCAGATAGGCATTGGCAACGAAGAACGCCCCGATATTAATGCCGGGAATGAAGAACAGCAGCAGGGCGACGAGGTTGACCAGAACCGACAGGCCGGCGAAGCGGATGCCGTAGAGGATGGCCTTGCCGAAGGGCAGAGCCCGGCCCGGCTCATCGGCCGGGTAGTCCTTGTGCTCCACCACCTCGGCGACGTCGTCGAGAAAGTAGCCCGCCACGATGGCCGAGACTGCCGGGAGCAGATAGATCAGCGCAACGAAGAGGCCGAAGCCCGCGAGGAAGAAGGCGAAGCTATCGATGATCGGATAGCTGGCGCTGAGATCATGGTTGGTGAGGAAGATGTCGAACAGCTTCGTCAGGCCGAGCCAAATCAAAACGAGCAGCGCCAGGGTCAATCCGATCGATTTCCAGAGGATGCGCCGCAGCGCGGGCGAGAAGACCTCGCGGGCCGCTGCGAAAACCGATTGGATCAGCATCTGTCGTTCGTCTCCTCGAAAGGGGGTAAACCCCATGCTTCTTTTGTAGTGTGCGCATCGTTCTTCGCGGACCCAGCGGGCGGCGTCCGCGAAGAACGATGCGCTAGGGCCACGCTTGATGTGCGGTGCGGAGCTTACTTATGAACGAAGCCGCCGCAAAGCGAGGGGTGGGGAAACCTGTGTCGTTGAAAACCGGATCGTCGATCAGCCCTGCGGGGGATCCAGACGTGATCATCGTCGGCGCAGGCAGCGCCGGTATCGCGGCGGCGCGGCGCCTCATCGCCAACGGGCTCACGGTCACGATCCTGGAGGCCAGAGACCGCATCGGCGGGCGCACGCTCACGCGGAGCTTCAAAGGCCATCCCCTCGATCTCGGCGCGCATTGGCTTCATGCAGGACCCATCAACCCGCTCGTGAAGCTCGGTCGCGAGCGGCGCGAACCCCTGCGCCGGGCACCTGTAGACGGCCATGTCTTCGTGCGGGGTCGGCCAGGGAGCCGGGCCGAGAGCGCGGCGCTCGACCGGGCGTTTGCCATGGCAGACCGGGCCATGACTCAAGGAGCGAAAGCCCGCGAGGATCAAGCGGCCGCCAAGGTCCTGCCTCCCATGGGGCCGCAGGGGCGGCGGGTTGCAGCCATTCATGGGCTGGTCTCGGGCCGGCCTCTCGCAGAGGTCAGCCTGCACGACTTCCCGAGCATGGAATATGCCGACAACCTCTTCATCGCCGGAGGGCTCGGCGCCTATGTGGGCCGCCTTGCGCGCGGCTTGCCCATCCAGCTCGGGGCCGCCGTCCGATCCATCGACTGGTCGGCGGAGGGCGTGCAGATTGAGAGCACCGCCGGAACGCTGCGCGGGAAGGCCGTCATCGTGACCACGCCCATGGCGGTGCTGCAGCAGGATACGGTCCGCTTCGCGCCCGCTCTGCCGAACGCCGTCCAGGAGGCGATCCACGGCTTCACGCAGGGCGTCTACGAGCATGTGGTGCTCCACTGGCCGGATTCGCCGTTCCGCGGGGCAGATCGGCTCGCGAGCCTCACCGGCACGCGCCGCGAGCCGCCGGGACTTCTCACCTGCATCGACAACACGCCGTTTCATTACTTCGAGCTTGATCGGCCCAGTGCCGCCGGATTCGACCGGCGCGATGCCCATGCACCGCATCGCCATGCACGCACGGTGCTGGCGGAGCATTTCGGCCACCGTGCCGTCCGCACTCTCACGGCCTTGCACAGCACCGCCTGGCGCAACGATCCCTGGTCGCGCGCCTCCTGGGCGGTGGTGCCGCCGGGGTTCTACGCCATCCGCGACACCCTGAAGGCGCCGGTTGGCGAGCGGATCTGGTTTGCCGGTGAGGCACTGTCGCGTGCGCAGTGGGGCACGGCGGGCGGAGCCTGGGAGGAGGGCGAGCGGGCAGCCGGAGAGATCGTCGCGCGGCTTACCGGTCCTCGTTCTGGAGACTGAGATAGGTGGAGGTGAACTCGCCCACCTTCTTCAGCCGCTCCCAATCGAGAATGGTCAGCGCATCGCCCTGAAAACGGATCAGCCCTTCCTTACGCAATTCCTGCAGCACCCGGTTCACGTGGACGGTGGAGAGCCCCAGCGTATCGCCGAGTTCCGCCTGCGTGATCGGCAGCTGGACCGTATAACCCTCAGCGCGGCCGATGGCCTTGAGGCGCAGGTAAAGCTCGCAGATCAGATGCGCCATATGGGCGGTCGCCGAGAGGCGCCCCATGGCGGTGAGCCATTCCCGGTGGATGGCCCCGTCGATCAACGTGTTCAGCCAGAGCATCCGGGTGAGGTGCGGATACTCGTCGGTGATCTTCTCGAGCGTTGCATGCGGAACAGCCGCGATGCGGCAAGTGGTGAGCGCCAGAACGCCGTGATCCATCGTCTTCAGCAGAAAACTATGGAGATCAAGGAAGTCGCCGGCCACATGAAGGGCCGAGATCTGCCGCCGTCCGTTCGACACGATCTTGTATCGAGCGGCAAAACCGTCGAGGAGCAGAGAGCTTTCTGAAGGGCGGTCGCCCTCCCGTACGATATCCTCATCGGCCTCGACCACCCGAACTCGCGAGATCGCGTTCTCCAGCGTCCTCTTCTCCTCTTCGGAGAGCTGGTCGCGCTGTTCGAGCTTCAAAATCAGGGGGTTGGTCATACGGGTCATTGCAGAGGAGAGGGACAACTCTGTAGTGGTCAAACTCCGTTCTTAGCCGCACTCACATATGTTTATGCTCGATATGGTTTTCCGTTGCATCGAGATTACCGCCTACGTCTTCACATCTGGGAGAGGATTGAGGATGCCGAGTAAACCGGCCAACCGGGTCTGTGGGCGCAAGGCCCCTCGCCTGCGTCAGACCAGAGGCCTTCGATCACTGCCGCCGGAGCCTTCTCGTGAGATAGCTTGGCAATGAAGTCAGAGCATGCTGGGCAGCACGCGGTCCGGCGGCTTGTGACCGTCCACGAAGGCGCGGATGTTGACGATGACCTTCTCGCCCATGGCAACGCGCCCCTCGTGCGTGGCCGAGCCCATATGGGGCAGGAGCACCACCTTGCCCTGCTTGGCGAGCCGCACGAGACGCGGATTGACGGCCGGCTCCTCCTCGAACACGTCGAGGCCCGCGCCCGCGATGGCGCCCGCTTCGATGAGCTTGGTCAGCGCGCCCTCGTCGATGATCTCGCCGCGGGCGGTGTTCACCAGGATGGCATCGGGCTTCATGAGCTTGAGCCGCCGCGCGGAGAGCAGATGATAGGTGGCGGGCGTGTGCGGGCAGTTCACGGACACGATGTCCATGCGGGCCAGCATCTGATCGAGGGATTCCCAATAGGTCGCCTCGAGCTCCGCTTCGATCTTGGGCGGCACGTGGCGGCGGTTATGGTAGTGGATCGACAGGCCGAAGGCCTTGGCGCGGCGGGCCAGCGCCTGACCGATGCGGCCCATGCCGACGATGCCGAGGCGTTTGCCCGTGATGCGCCGCCCCAGCATCCAGGTGGGTGACCAGCCGGCCCATTCCCCGTCGGGGATCACGCGGGTGCCCTCGGGGAGGCGACGGGCCACGGCCAAGATCAGCGCCATGGTCATGTCCGCCGTATCCTCGGTGAGGACCCCAGGGGTGTTGGTGACGGTCATGCCCTTGGCGACTGCCGCCGCCACGTCGATGTTGTCGACGCCGTTGCCGAAATTGGCGATGAGCTTCAGGTTGGGCCCGGCCTGTCCGATGATGGCGGCATCGATCTCGTCGGTGATGGTGGGAACCAGCACGTCAGCCGTCTTGACCGCTTCCGCGAGTTCTTCCGGCGAGAGCGGCCTGTCCTCGAGGTTGAGGCGCGTGTCGAACAACTCGCGCAGGCGCGTCTCGATCACGTCGGGCAGGCGGCGGGTGACAACGACCAAGGGTCTTTTTTTCATCGTCTCAAAAACCCTCAGCACTGAAAAAACCGCGAAATGGAAAGAGTTTCACGCTCTCTTAACCCTGGTTCGGCGATCAAGGGAGACAGCCCGCCGCGTGGCGGCATCCGTCAAGCTTCTTTACCAGAGCCTGCCATCCAAGACAAAGTCATGATCGGGGAAACCATGCGCAAGATCGTCCTTGCCCTTGCTGTCGCGAGCCTGAGCGCCGGAGCGGCCCTGGCGCAGCAGCAGCCTCCGGGCGGACGCCTGGGCACCGGCCTGCCCGTGCCGCGCTATGTCAGCCTCAAGACCGACCGGGTGAACCTGCGCGAGGGCCCCTCCAAGGACCACCGGACCGCCTGGGTGTTCCAGCGCGCCGGGCTTCCCGTGGAGATCATCTCCGAATACGAGACTTGGCGGCGCATCCGCGATTCGGAGGGCACCGAGGGCTGGGTTCTCCATTCGCTCCTGTCAGGGCGGCGCACGGCCCTCGTGATGCCCTGGGCCAAGGGCAACCAGCCTCCGATCGGCCTTTTCTACCGGGCCGACGAGAAGAGCGGCGTGGCGGCCCATCTCCAGCCGGGCGTGATCACCAACGTCAACGGCTGCGACGGCAAGTGGTGCCGGGTGATGATCACCATGGACGGCGCCCGCGACGTGGACGGCTTCATCCAGCAGGAGAAGCTGTGGGGCGTCTATCCCAACGAGACGGTCGAGTAGGCCTTTACCGATTTTTCAAGAATTGCCGGGCTAGAAGGCAACACCGTAACCCCATCCGCGGATGCCTTCTCCCATGAGTCTGAACCTGAGCTTCAAGCTGCTCCCGATCCTGGCCATTGTGCTCGGCATCGCCTCCCTGGTCGCGCCCCGTTTCCTCAATGTCTTCGTGGCGATCTTCCTGATCGTCTACGGCCTCGTGGGCTTCGGCTTTATCCGCTGAGAACGAGAGACCTGACCTAAAAGGCCCGGCGCCCCAGGAGGCGCTGGCCGAAGACGTTGAAGGCGAGCCCCAGCACGATGATGGTCCCGCCTATGGCCTCAATGGGGTGCATGGCCTCGCCCAGGATGAGAACCGAGCCGAGGATCCCGGCGACCGGCACGAAAAGCGCGAAGGGCGTCACCGTGGCGGCCGGGTGGCGGGAGAGCAGGTAGGCCCAGATCCCGAAGGCGAAGATGGTGGTCGGATAGGCGAGATAGGCCACGGCCGCGAGCGTCCCGCCGTCCATCCGGGTCAACGCGGCGATCACCTGATCCGGGCCGTCGAGCCACAGGGACAGCCCCAGCAGCGGCAGCGGCGCGACGAGGCTCGACCAGACGATGAAGCCCAGCATGTCGACCCGGCCGGCCCGCTTGGAAACGATATTGGCCACGCCCCAGGCGGCGGCGGCCACCACTGTCATAACGAAGGGTCCGGCGCCCCCGCCGGTCATGCGCGGCCAAGCGATGAGGACAAGGCCGAAGCCGGCCACAAGGCCGCCAGCGACCTGATGCGGTCCGGGCCGTTCGTTCATCAGGACGGCGGCGAAGAGAACCGTGAAGAAGACCTGCGCCTGCATGACCACGGAGGCGAGGCTCGCCGGCATGCCGAACGCAATGGCGGCAAAAAGCAGCCCGAACTGGGCGACGCCAAGGAAGAAGCCGTAGGCCACGACATTCTTCCAGCTGGTCTTCGGGCGCGGGACGAAGAAGACCGCCGGGATGGCAGCGAGGAGGAAGCGAAGGGCTGCCAGCAGTAGGGGCGGCGTGGTGCCGACCCCGAGCTTGATAACGACGAAGCTCAGGCCCCAGATGACCGTGACGAGAAGGGCGACGAGGCTGTGGCTGAGCGGCATCTGGAGCATCGGACCCAAAAGTGGATTTGCACTTTTGGGATTGATCCGATGCTCAATCCCTCAAGCGGCGCATCGTCTAGGGCGGAAAACCGAGGCCACTTTTCACTGGCGTGGCCCTTCGGGTCGCTGACGCGGCCCTCTGGGTCCGCACGATGCGCTGAGTCCGGGACGCCGCTTGGAAGAGGCTGGTGTTAAGCCTTGCGGCGCAGGCGCACGATCACCTCGACGCCCGCCACTTCCATGCCCTCGGGCGGCTGGGGCAGGTCGGCGACGCTGATCCCTGAGGAGGGCATGTCCACGAGCTCGCCCTCTTCCTCCAGGAAGAAATGGTGGTGCTCGGTCGGGTTGGTGTCGAAATAGGACTTGGCGCCATCCACCGCGAGCTGGCGCAGGAGGCCGGCCTCCGTGAACTGATGCAGGGTGTTGTAGACGGTCGCGAGCGACACCGGCACCCGGGCGCGGGTCGCCTCGTCGAACAGCAGTTCGGCCGTGATATGCCGATCGCCCTTGCCGAACAGGAGCCATCCCAGGGACACGCGCTGACGGGTCGGGCGCAGACCCACGCGACGCAGCTTGTCCCGCAACTCGGACACGGGACAGCCCTTCCGGTGAGCCGGAGCGGTCGTGGATTCGATGTAGGCGGACAAAGGATCGGTCATATCACGGAACTGAATGGACGAATGCGCGCTTCTAACATCACGATAATAAGAAAGCGAGAGGGTTGCCGCAAGGCTAGCCCAAGGGCAGCTCTTGGAACGGCAGGGTTCTTGGGAAGACCCTCCGGGGTCGAAGAATCCCGGCTCGGGTCCCTTTGATGGACGGCCAAGCCTGTGCTACCAGAGCCGCACCGAGGCCCCGAGGCTTTCTTGAGGCCCTTTTTTGAGACGCTAGGGAAAGGTTCGGCACCCGGCATGGCCCGCCAGTCCAGCTTTAATTATGAAGAGCTCCTTGCCTGCGGGCGCGGAGAATTGTTCGGTCCCGGCAATGCGCAGTTGCCGCTCCCGCCCATGCTGATGTTCGACCGCATCACCTCCATCGGCGAGGATGGCGGCGCCTACGGCAAGGGCCATGTGGTGGCGGAGCTCGACGTGCGGCCGGACCTCTGGTTCTTCCCCTGCCACTTCAAGGGCGATCCGGTCATGCCGGGCTGCCTCGGCCTCGATGCCCTGTGGCAAATGACCGGCTTCTTCCTCGGCTGGGGCGGCTCCTCGGGCCGCGGCCGGGCGCTTGGCGTCGGTGAGGTGAAGTTCTCCGATCAGGTGCTCCCCACCGTCAAGAAGGTGGTCTACGGCGTCGATCTCAAGCGCGTGTTCCGCTCCAAGCTAGTGCTCGGCATCGCCGATGGCTGGCTCGAGGCCGACGGGCGCCGGATCTACGAGGCCAAGGACATGCGGGTCGGGCTGTTCCAGGCCGAAACCCCGGCAGGCGGCTAGAATTCGACACGGTGCCGGTCCTGACCGGCATCGTGCTCACATCCTGTTGACAAAGCGCGATCTTTTCGAAAAACCGGTCTCACTGCTCGGCGGCAGGAGCCCTGGGTTTTCGCATCGTGCCGTCAACCATTCGCAGGCTCACGGTTGAGATTGAGCAGGGTCGGCCTTACGTCTCCGGGACAGGCCGGCAGTGAAGGTCCTTTGAAGAGGTAGGCTATGAGGCGCGTCGTCGTCACCGGAATGGGCATCGTGTCGTCCATCGGCAACAACACGCAGGAGGTGCTGGCCTCCCTGCGCGAAGCGAAGTCCGGCATCAGCAAGGCTGAGGATTTCGCGAAATACGGCTTCCGCTGCCAGGTGCAGGGCGCCCCGAGCCTGAACCCGGAGGAGATCGTCGACCGCCGCGCTATGCGCTTCCACGCCCGGGGCACGGCCTGGAACCATGTGGCCATGGATCAGGCGATCCGGGATGCGGACCTCGAGGAGAACGAGATCTCCAACGAGCGCACCGGCATCATCATGGGCTCGGGCGGTCCCTCCACCCGCATCATCATGGAAGCGGCCGATATCACCCGCGAGAAAGGCCCCAAGCGCATCGGCCCGTTCGCAGTGCCCAAAGCCATGTCGTCCACGGCCTCCGCGACCCTCGCGACCTGGTTCAAGATCAAGGGCGTGAACTATTCGATCTCGTCGGCCTGCGCGACCTCGAACCATTGCGTCGGCAATGCCTACGAGATGATCCAGTACGGCAAGCAGGACGTGATGTTTGCAGGCGGCTGCGAGGACCTGGATTGGACCATGTCCAACCTCTTCGACGCCATGGGGGCCATGTCCACCAAGTACAACGACACCCCGGCACGCGCCTCGCGCGCCTATGACGTCAACCGCGACGGCTTCGTCATCGCCGGCGGCGCGGGCGTGCTGGTGCTCGAGGAGCTGGAGCATGCGAAGGCCCGTGGCGCCCGCATTTACGGCGAGATCGTCGGCTACGGCCTGACCTCGGATGGCTACGACATGGTGGCGCCGTCTGGCGAGGGCGCAATCCGCTGCATGCGCATGGCCCTGAAAGACGTGCACAACCCGATCGACTACATCAACCCGCACGCCACCTCGACGCCCGTGGGCGACCAGAAGGAGATCGAGGCGATCCGCACGGTCTTCGGATCGGGCGACAAGTGCCCGCCGATTTCTGCTACGAAATCGCTCACCGGCCACTCGCTCGGCGCCACCGGCGTGCAGGAGGCGATCTATTCGCTGCTGATGATGCAGAACGGCTTCATCTGCGAGAGCGCCCATATCGAGGAGATCGATCCGGAATTCGCCGACATGAATATCGTGCGCAAGCGCGTCGACGACGCCCGGATCGACACGGTCCTGTCGAACTCCTTCGGCTTCGGCGGCACCAATGCCACACTCGTCTTCAGCCGCCACAACGGGTAAGACGACATCATAAACCTGAGACAGCGCCATGCGATGCCCCGGCTTTTCCGGGGCGTCGCATGGACGCGCTCAATCACACCGATATTCCGGCTCGCGATGCACACTTTCATAACAATTGGCGTCGCACCCTGGAGCCGATGCAGAGGGGAACCCACGTGACCGGTCTGATGCAAGGAAAGCGCGGCCTCATCATGGGCGTCGCGAACGATCACTCCATTGCCTGGGGGATCGCCAAGGCCGTGGCCCAGCAAGGAGCGGAGCTCGCCTTCACCTATCAGGGCGAGGCGCTCGGCAAGCGCGTGACCCCGCTGGCACAGTCGCTCGGCTCCAACCTGGTCATTCCCTGCGACGTGGAGGATCTCGCCTCCGTCGACGCGGTGTTCGACACCCTCGACAAGGCCTGGGACGGCCTCGACTTCGTGGTCCACGCCATCGGCTTCTCCGACAAGTCGCAGCTCAAGGGCCCTTATGTGGACGTCACCACCCGCGAGAACTTCTCGCGCACCATGGTGATCTCCTGCTTCTCCTTCACGGAGATCGCCCAACGCGCCGCCAAGCGCATGAGGAACGGCGGCTCGCTCCTGACGCTGACCTATGGCGGCTCCACCCGGGTCATGCCGAACTACAACGTGATGGGCGTGGCGAAGGCGGCGCTCGAGGCGAGTGTGCGCTACATCGCCAACGATCTCGGGCCTGCCGGCATCCGCTGCAACGCCATCTCGGCCGGCCCCGTGCGGACGCTCGCGGGCGCAGGCATCGCCGATGCGCGCCTGATGTTCACCTACCAGAAGGCCCATTCGCCCCTACGCCAGAACATCACCATCGAGGATGTGGGGGGTGCTGCCCTCTACATGCTGTCGGATCTTTCCCGCGGCGTGACGGGCGAGATCCACTACGTGGATTCCGGCTACAACATCATCTCCATGCCGCGTCCCGAGGTGCTCAAGGCCCAGGACGCTGCAGGCCTGACGGGCGAGGAAGGCTGACGCCGGACCTCTCCCGCCGATCCCTGATCGATGCATCAATATTCTGAGGCCAGCCGCTGTAACGGCTGGCCTTTTCGCGTTAGATCCGGCCGTCATCTGAAATTCCACAGGTATCCTTAACGAAGCCGGTTCTTAGCACTCAGCATCCGCGTTCCCTCTGCACGCAACCGCGGCGAACCTCCGGAGGCCGTAAAGGAAAGCTCAATTACCAAGTTAATTAACCCTTGCAACCGCAAGATATCTTTTGGCGGATGGACAGATGGGCCTATGTCGGCCAAGATTTTTGCCTTCATCTTGTAGTATTCTTAAGCTTGTTAAATGCATCGCAACCAATCCATCACTCCCTTTCAAGGAGGTAATCTTTATCGCGAGACGGTATTCGATGCTGCCTGCAATGTTTTCTCGGAAAAAGAGGGTCTATATCGTTACGCCATCGAGCTGAGCCACCAGATCCCATGGGTTTCGGATACAGAAGGTAGCATCCTCTATATCGGGCCCGGCTGGGCGGAAACGATCGGCCATCCCCTGGAAGACCTGCTGGGGTACGGCTGGGTGCAGTTCGTGCATGCGGACGACGCCGCCCGCCTGAAGCAGGCCCGCCGCGAGACTCTGATCTCCGGCGCGTCCTACGAATGCGAGTACCGGATCAGGACGGCCGACGGAAGTTACCGGTGGTTCCGCTCCAGCGCCGGAGCGCGCCGGGATGAAACCGGCGTGGTCATCCTCTGGTACGGCACCACCCAGGACATCCATGACCGCAAGCTCGCCGAACTGACCCACCAGGGCCATACGCGGGTCTTGGAGATGATCGCTGCCGGACGACCGCTCGACGAGGTGCTGAATGCGCTCTGCCGCTTGGCTGAGGACCAGATCACCGGAGCGCGCTGCTCGATCCTTCTCTTCGATCCCTCGCGTCAGCGGCTCCGGTACGGAGCAGCACCCAACCTTCCTCCTGCCTACAACGCCGCCATCGACAACCTCCCCGTCGGGCCGGATGTCGGGTCATGTGGAACAGCCGCCTATCGCCGCAGCAGCGTGATCGTCTCCGATATCGCAAGCGATCCGCTCTGGGCCCCATGGCGCGATCTTGCCTTGCAGCATGGCCTGCAGGCCTGCTGGTCCAAGCCGATCCTCTCGCGTTCCGGCGAGGTGCTCGGCACCTTCGGCTTCTACTATGCCGAGCCGCGGTTCCCCAGGCAGGCTGAGATGGAGAGCATCGACGCGGTTTCGCATCTGGCGGCCCTCACCATCGAGCGCCAGCGGAGCGAGGCGGCCCTGCGCGAGAGCGAGGAGCACTACCGCTATTCGGTCGAGCTGAACCCTCAGATTCCCTGGACGGCGGATGGGGAGGGCAACATTCTCAGCACATCCACACGCTGGAACCAGCTGATGGGGATCCCTCATGAAGACACCCTGGGCTCCGGCTGGGCCAGGGTGCTGCACCCCGACGACCGCTCGCTCGTGAAGCATGGATGGGTCGAAGCCGTCCGCTCGCGCGAACCGTTGGACGTGGAATGTCGAGGATGCTTGGCTGACGGGAGCTACCGCTGGTTCCGAAGCAGGGCGATCCCGCGTTTTGCCGAGGACGGCACGGTGATCCGCTGGTACGGGACGGTCGAGGACATTCACGACCGCAAGATCGCCGAGGAACAGCTGCATCGGGCCGCCTATCATGACGATCTCACCGGA
Organism: Microvirga sp. CF3062; assembly: GCF_036314045.1. Classification (NCBI taxonomy): domain Bacteria; kingdom Pseudomonadati; phylum Pseudomonadota; class Alphaproteobacteria; order Hyphomicrobiales; family Methylobacteriaceae; genus Microvirga; species Microvirga sp. CF3062. Next base: position 89,634 of record NZ_JAYGGN010000003.1, on the reverse strand, counting down.
CTCACCAACCGGCGGTTTTTCCGCGAACGTCTCAAGCACGCCCTGGAGGAAGCTTCGGACGAGTCTCGTGCGATCGGCCTCCTGGTCATGGATCTCGATCACCTCAAGCAGATCAACGATCGGTTCGGCCACGACGCCGGTGACGATCTCCTGAAGGAGTTCGCCCAGCGCCTGCGGCAGGTGTTGAAACCCGCCGCCGTTGTGGCCCGCTTAGGGGGCGACGAGTTCGCCGTGATCCTGCCCGATGTCGCGGGCGAGGAAGAGATTGCCGAGGCAGCTCAGGCGATCCTGTGCCGCATGCAGGAGCCGCTGAAGCGCAGCGGAAAGGCGCTGGACTGCCGCACCAGCATCGGCGGCGCCATCGCGCTCGGGTCCGGAACCAGTCCCGAGGAGCTTCAGAAACAGGCGGATCTCGCCCTCTACGCCAGCAAGACATCCGGTCGCGGCGCGTTCAAGATGTTCGTTCCGGCCTTGCGCCAGGAGGCTCAGCGCACAGCCTCGGCCCTGGAGGTGGCGGCGAAAGCCATTGAGTCCGGCTGGATCATGCCGTTCTATCAGCCCAAGGTGGTGTTGGCCTCCGGCGCCATCGGCGGCTTCGAGGCCCTCCTGCGCTGGCAGCACCCGCGCGGCGGCATCCAATCGCCGGAAAAGATCGCCCCGGCTTTCAACGACACCGAACTCGGCACCGCCATCGGCGAGCGCATGCGCTCCTGCGTGCTGAACGACATGCGCCGCTGGCTCGATACCGGGCTTAACATCGGGCGCATCGCCATCAATGCGTCGGCGGCCGAGTTCCGGCGTGGTGATTATGCCGAGCGCGTGCTCGAGGAGCTGAAGCAGGCGGGCGTGCCGGCCCGGTGTCTCGAGGTGGAAGTGACCGAGAGCGTGTTCCTCGGGTCCAGCACCCAACTGGTGGAGCGGGCCCTGCGAACCCTGAGCCAGGAGGGCGTCACCATCGCGCTCGACGATTTCGGCACGGGCTACGCCTCCCTGTCCCACCTCAAGCGGTTTCCGGTGAACGCAATCAAGATCGACTGCACCTTCGTGGCCGGCCTGGAAACCGATGCAGGAGATGCCGCCATCGTCAGGGCCGTCCTGAGCCTCGGCCATAATCTGGGTATCGAGGTCGTTGCCGAGGGCGTGGAGACTGCCTTCCAGACCTCGCTCCTGCAGCGCATGAGCTGCGATCTGGTCCAGGGCTACCATTTCGGACGCCCGATGCCGGCCGGCGACGTGCCGTCCTTCATCGCATCCTGGCAGGGGGTGTAACATCCCCTGCCCTGTGCTGGTTATTCCGGCACCTCGTCGTACGACAAGGCCCAGCCCGATCCGGTGAAGCAGCACCGTCCCAGAGGGGCACTCTCCCGCCAGATCAGGCTGCGCACGAACTCCATGCCGCCAGCCTCGAAGGCAGCCTGCAGCGCCTGCCTGTCCTCTCCCGGCTGTGACAGGCGTCCTTGCGCACAGACGAAGGAAACATGGCCGAGCCATTGCACCGCAAGGCCGGCATTTTTTCGCGTCACGCACAGCCCCGCACCGTAAAGCGAGTGAGTCCCTCCTCCAGAGCTTGGCTTCGGCCGCGGGACGCCGAGAGGAAAGATGAGCCGGCCGTTCAGTCGCAGATGCTCGATCCAGGCGTCGGCCGGTCGCCCGACGGCGAAGTTCACGTAGACAGCATCCACATCCTCACGCGGCCATTCGGCGCCGTCACCCTGGACGACGGTGACGTTGGAGTGCGCGGCCAGATTGTCCCGGGCGCGCTCGGCAAGGACTGAATCGAACTCGACGGCAAGCACATGCCCTTTTGCCCCGACGAGATGGGCGAGCATCGCCGTGTAGTAGCCCGTTCCCACGCCGATATGCGCCACGCGCTCGCCCTCGCGCAGAGACAGGGCATGAAGGCAGCGGGCATGGAGGGACGGGCTGCCGTTGTTGACGCCCTTGTCGGACGCGAGAGCGAAGAGCGCATCCTGATAGAGCACAACTGGGTCGTCCGATGCCACGGCCTCGTAACCGCTTGCCCCGCGCGACATCAGCCAGGGCGGCGCACCGAGGAAGCGCTCGCGCGGAACCGTGGCGAACGCTTCCTCGAGCCTGGGGTCGTCTGCGATGCTGGAGAGCGTAAGAATCTGCTTGGCATAGGCGCGCCGGATCACGGCCAGTTCGTCCTGGCTGAAAACGGAAGTCATTGGGCTTTTCCTCACACGTCAGACGAATTGTCGGCACGATCGGTGCCGGGTGCAACCGAACAGCCGAGCTTCGTGCTCTGGCATGACCTTTCACGACTCTGCGAGGCAGCAAACCTTGGCCTTGCCATTGCCACGATAGGGCGGCGCGAGGGACCTCCCTCAGTCGAGTCGCTTTGTCATGATCTTGTCTCGTCGTACCCTTCTCGCCGGCCTTGCCGTCTCTGGCGTCAGCATTCCCGCTCTCGCGCAATCCGCCCCGGAGCCGCAGCTCGTTCCCATCGAGTTGGTCGAGGACACGCTGGCCCTGCCGCCTGCCGTTCGGCTCGGGCACCCGCATGGCGACGTGATCATGATCGAGTATTTCGACTACAACTGCCCCTGGTGCAAACGCTCGGCCCAGGACCTGCAGGCGCTGCTGAAGGCGGAGCCGGACCTCTCCTACGTGCTGGTGAATTTCGCCGTGCTCGGCATCCCGTCGGTGACGGCTCACAAGGCGGCGCTCGCCTATCTCCAGCTCCACGGCCCCGAGCGCTATCTCGATTTGCACCTCGCCCTGTTCCGCCTGCGCGGCGCGGTGGATGGTACGCGGGTGCTGGCGGAGGCCGAGCGCCTCGGCGGCAACCGCCCGCGCCTGGAGGAGGCTGCCAATGCCGAGCGCACGACGCGATGGATGAAGGATACCCTCACGCTCGGCACCTCGCTGGGCTTCGTCGCCACTCCGTCTTTCCTGGTCGCCACTCAATCCTATGCGGGCGGCATGACGCTTGCCCAGAAGCGCGACGCTATCGCTGTGGCGAGGGGCTAAGCGCTCTCCTCCTACCCCCTCCACGTCATCCCCGGCTTTGTGCCGGGGATCCACGTCATTTCCCAGAATGCCTCCCCGAACCTCATCCTGAGGAGGATTGCGCCAGCAATCCGTCTCGAAGGAGGCTCCAGTGCTTTCTGGAAGCTGCTTCGAGACGCAGACTTCGTCTGCTCCTCAGGATGAGGATGGTGTTTCCCAAGACGTGGATGGCCGGGACTAATCCCCGGATCAAGTCCGGGGACGGCCATGACGGGAAGGTCTCATGCAGTGAACCATTAAGGGAAAGTTGCACGAGGCGAAGCGAACCGGCTAAGTCCGAGGCGCATGTCGCTCATCCGCTCTTCCCTTCTGGTCGGCCTCGGCTCCGTCACCTCGCGCATCCTCGGATTTGTGCGCGACGTGCTGTTCGCGCAGGCCTTGGGCACCGGTCCGGTGGCGGATGCGTTTCTGGCAGCCTTCCGCCTGCCAAACCTCGTGCGCCGCATCCTCGGCGAGGGCGGGCTCAACCCGGCGCTCGTGCCCGCTTTGAGCCGCCTGGAATCGGATGAGGGCGCGAAGGTAGCGGGCGACGTGCTCGGCGCCTTTGCGCTTGCGCTGCTCGCACTCACCGGCTTTGTGGAGATCGGCGCGGGCCTGCTCGCCTTTCTCCTCGCGCCTGGCCTGCACGACGATGCCGGGACGCTGGCGCTGGTCGCGCTCTATACCCGCCTGTCCTTTCCGATCGTACTGTGTGTGACCCTTGCCTCCATCGCGGCGGCCGTTCTCAACTGGCGCGGGCGCTTCACCGCAACGGCCCTCGCGCCGCTCGCAGTCAATGGCGGGTTGATCCTGGCGCTTGTGGTGCTTGAGAGCGGCTTCGATCTCCCGCTTGCCCGGAAGGCCGCATGGCTTGCCGCCGCCTCATCCCTCGCCGGCCTGATCCAGCTCGCCATCGTCGCAGCCGCACTCCTGCAGGGCGGCTCGCGCCTCGTTCGTTTTCGCCGGCCGCGCTGGTCGCCTCTCCTGAAAAGCCTGCTGCTGGCCGGGCTTCCCGTGCTGGCAGCCAGCGGCGCGGTGCAGATCTTCTTTCTGGCCGCCACCCAGATCGCCTCCTTCTGGCCCTCCGGAATCTCCTGGCTCTATTACGCCGAGCGGGTGATACAGCTGCCGCTGGGCCTGATGGCGGGCTTGAGCGCGAGCCTGCTCCTGCCGGAGCTCGCCCGGCGCCATCAGGCCGGCGAGCGGCAGGCCCTCGTGACGGCACAGAACCGGGCGCTCGAGGTGGCGCTGCTGCTGGCCCTGCCCGCCGCTTCCGCCCTGTTCATCCTCGCCCGCCCCATCAGCACGGTTCTCTTCGAGCGCGGGGCCTTCGCGTCCACTGACGCCGAGGGCACCGCCCTGGTGCTCATGGCCCTGAGCTTAGGGATGCCCTTCGCCACATTGGCGAAGGTCTTGAGCCAGACCCTCTTCGCCCTTGGCTCATTGAGGGCGGCGCTCGCGGCCGCCGGCATCGGCCTCGTCGTGACCGTGACCGCCTCCCTCCTCCTTGCCTGGCCGCTCGGCCTGACCGGAATTGCGCTCGGGGTCAGCCTCGGCTGCGTCAGTCATGCGGGCGCGGTGATCCTGGGGCTGTCCCGATTCGGCCTTTGGTCGCCGGGCTGGCAGGGCCTGAGCCGCCTGGCGCGAACCGCAGTGGCAACCCTCGTCATGAGCCTAGGGCTCCTGAGCGCCGGAAGCCTGTTTCCCGAGCCGGAGCCCCTCGTGCTGGCGGCTTTCTGCCTCGGCGGCCTGGTGCTTTATGCGCTTGCGGCCTTCGCAACCGGCGCCCTCACCCGCGACGATTGGGCATCTCTCACGAAAAAATCGTCAGAACCCTTGCGTCCCGGCGCGGGCCTGTCGTAACCCCGCCGCACAGACGCGTGTTCCGGTGAGGCGGGCTCTTCGCCTTCCTGAAGGACGGTGCATTGGAAAAGGGTTCGGGGCAGTCCGCGGGTCATTCGGCTCGCATGCACGTCCCGCAGGAGTTCAAGACGATGGCGCAGTTCAAGGAGCTGGTGTTCTCGGGCGTTCAGCCCACCGGAAACCTTCATCTCGGGAATTATCTCGGCGCCATCAAGCGCTTTGTGGCCATGCAGGAGACGCACGACTGCATCTACTGCGTCGTGGACATGCACGCGATCACGGTGCCGCAGAACCCGGCCGACCTCACCCGCCAGATCCGGGAGGTGACGGCCGCGTTCCTCGCCGCCGGCATCGACCCGAAGCGCCACATCGTCTTCAACCAGTCCCAGGTGCCCCAGCACGCGGAGCTCGCCTGGGTGTTCAACTGCGTCGCCCGTCTCGGCTGGCTCAACCGCATGACCCAGTTCAAGGACAAAGCCGGCAAGGACCGGGAGAACGCATCGGTGGGCCTCTACGCCTATCCGAGCCTGATGGCCGCCGACATCCTGGTCTATCGCGCCACCCACGTGCCGGTGGGCGAGGACCAGAAGCAGCACCTTGAGCTCACCCGCGACATCGCCCAGAAATTCAACAACGACTGGGCCGAGTCGATCGCGGCGCACGGTTTCGGCAAGGCCTTCTTCCCGTTGACCGAGCCCATGATCCAGGGCCCGGCGACCCGGGTCATGTCGCTCCGTGACGGTTCGAAGAAGATGTCGAAGTCGGATCCGTCCGATTACTCGCGCATCAATCTCACGGACGATGCGGACACCATCGCCCAGAAGGTGCGCAAGGCGAAGACCGATGCCGAGCCGCTGCCCTCCGAGGTTGACGGCCTGAAGACGAGGCCCGAGGCCGAGAACCTCGTGGCGATCTACGCGGCCCTCATGGACACCGCGCCGGAAGAGGTGCTGCGCCAGCATGGCGGCGCGCAGTTCTCCGGCTTCAAGGCGTCGCTTGTGGATGTGGCAGTGACGAAGCTCTCGCCGGTCGCTGACGAGATGCGCCGCCTCATGGGCGACCCAGGGCATATCGATGCGGTCCTTGCGGACGGCTCCGCGCGGGCGCGGGCACTGGCTTCCGTCACCATGGATTCGGTCAAGGACATCGTCGGCTTCGTGCGGTCCCGCTGATCCCGGCTTGCCCAGGACGCACTTGTCTATGACGCACTTGCCCATGGCGCAAAGGCAGGGCAGCATCGGGTTTAAGGCAGGAGAGCATGCCGTGAGCGACAAGCGTCGATCCTACGAATCGGGCCATAGGCCGAAATTCATGGTGGTGGTCGACAAGACCCCGGAATGCGCCCGGGCGGTGCATTTCGCGTCCCGCCGGGCGGTTCGCACGGGCGCCAGCATGGTGATGCTCGCGGTCGTTGACCCTCCCGATAATTTCGAATGGATCGGCGTCGGCGAGGCGATGATCGAAGAGGCGAGCGAGGAGGCCCAGAAGCTCCTCGATGCCGCTGCCCGAGAGGCGCGCAATGCGGCGGGCGTCGAACCCGAGCAGGTGATCCGCGTCGGCACCCGGGCGGACGAAATCATGAAGCTGATCCAGGAGGACGAGGATATCTCCTTCCTGGTGCTCGGCGCCGGCAGCAGCAAGGAAGGCCCTGGCCCCCTGGTCTCGACCCTGGGCGGGCGCGCCGCCGCCTCATTCCCGGTTCCCATCGTGATCGTGCCGGGTGGCCTGTCGGACGAGGAGATCGACGCGCTGGCGGGGTAGTCGATCCTCTTCACCCTTCCGTCGCAGTCCCGGGATGACGCACCCGCATATGTTCTCCCCTTGGAATCGGACCCAATCCGTTCCACATTAGGAGAGGAATCTGTTAGAATAATTCTAAACCTGCCACTCGGCCGGCCTTGAACCGGCGCAGAGGACGAAAACGATGTTTATCCAGACTGAAGCCACTCCCAATCCCGCCACCCTGAAATTCCTGCCCGGCCGCGTGGTCATGCCGGAGGGCACCTTCGAGGCCAAGACGCCTGAGCAGGGTGAAGTTTCCCCGTTGGCCGAGCGCCTCTTCGCCGTGCCGGGCGTCACCGGCGTATTCTTCGGCTACGACTTCGTCACCGTTACTAAGGCTGACGGCGAGTGGCAGCACCTGAAGCCGGCGATCCTCGGCGCGATCATGGAGCATTTCATGACCGGCGCGCCGCTTTTCGCCAACGGCTACGGCGCCTCGCAGGTGGACAGCGAGGAGTTCTTCGACGAACAGGATGCCGCAACTGTCGAGACCATCAAGGAGCTGCTCGAGACCCGCATCCGCCCGGCGGTGGCCGGCGACGGCGGCGACATCACCTTCCGGGGTTTCAAGGACGGCACGGTATACCTCGTCATGAAGGGCGCCTGCTCGGGCTGCCCATCCTCGACCGCCACCCTGCGCCACGGCATCCAGAATCTGCTGCGCCACTTCCTGCCGGACGTGCGCGAGGTGCAGGCGGTCTGACGACTGTCTGATCCGGCATCAGGGACTCATTGAGATTGAAGCGCGGCTTTTACACGCCGCGCTTTTTCTATTGAAATGACTCACTGTCCGCTCTGTCCTGGACCAGACTTTTCGCGAGGCCCACACCGATCGCTGGCGGGAGGATCGCCCGACTCCGTGGCACCCTGCGCGCGATAGCGGATCTCGCCAAGATTCAGGCGTTCTGTCGGAGCGAGGTTTACAGGCTCCACTTGCCGATAGCGCTCAGGGCAATCGCCAGGGATGCGATCTGCATCGCATTCGTAATCGTACCGTCGGCAGCAAGCCGAACGACTTCCTGAACCGGCACCCGCACCACCTTGATCTGTTCGGTCGGGTCGTTCAACGTCTTGCCGGACAGGCGCACCCCTTGCGCCAGCACTGTATGACAGAAGTTCGTGTGGGTCGCGGGGTTGGGCGAGTGCTTGCCGAAAGCGCGCCAGTGCTGCGCGACATATCCCGTCTCCTCCTCGAGCTCGCGGGCTGCCGCTGTGAGCGGGGACGAATCCTCCTGGTCGATCGCTCCCGCCGGCACTTCGAGGGATATCCCCCCAAAGGCATGGCGATATTGCTCGACCAGGATGATGTGATCCTCGTCGTCGAGGGCCACCACGTGAACCCAATCGGGATATTCGAGTACGTAATACGGCGCTACCTCCACGCCCTCGGCGGTCACGCAATCGTCTGCGCGAAGCTTGACCCAACGGTCGCGAATCACGTCCCGCGAGGTTTTCACGGTCCAGGGCTTGGGGTCAGCGGAGGAAGGATTGGATGCATTTGTCATGGATTGATCATGGCACCGGCTTTCCAGCCCGCTCAAGCTGAAACTCTCCGGCCGCACGACAGAAGCGTGAAACCGGGTTTCCTCCGATCCGCTTCATGCTCTAAAGAAGCGCATAGACCTGACGGAGACGAACGTTGCGCGTCCTTGCCATCGATACCGCCCTCGGCGCCTGCTCGGCCTGCATTGTCGAGGCGGGAGAGACCGTGCCGCTGGCTGCCGACACCATCCCCATGGAGCGCGGCCACGCGGAGGCCCTGATGCCGCTCCTCGACCGGCTCTCAGCCCAGGTGGACGGCGGCTTCGAGAGCCTCGACCGGGTCGCCGTGACGGTGGGACCCGGCAGCTATACGGGCCTGAGGGTCGGCATCAGCGCCGCCCGCGGCATCGGCCTGGCGGCCGGCATTCCCGTTGTGGGCGTCGCCACCCTCTCGGCCTTTCTGGCGCCGCTCATGGTGGGCGACAAACGGGGGCTTTTTACCGCCGCCATCGATGCCAAGCACGGTCACCTCTACATCCAGGCTGTTGCGCCCGGTGGGCGGGTCATTATCCCGCCGGGGCTGATGACCTATCGCGACGCGATCCGGCTTCTCGGCTCCGGACCCATCGTCGTGGCCGGATCGGCCGCCGCCATGCTGGCGGCCGAGGCCAGGATGCAGGGCGTCGATGCCCATGTCAGCGACGTGTCCACCTTTCCCGACATCGGCTGGGTGGCCCGCCTCGGGGCGCTGGCCGACCCGGCCCAGGCCCTGCCGAAGCCGCTTTACCTGCGCGATCCCGATGCCAAGCCGCAGGACGGGGCGCGAATCGCCAGGCAATAGAATTCTCGCGATGAGCATTCTCGATCGCTTCTTCCATCCGCCCGCGCCGCATGTGGAGCCTGTCGGCACCGATGCCGCCGCGCGGCTTGCGGCGATCCACGCCTCGGCCTTCCCGCGGCCCTGGAGCACCCTCGAGTTCGAGCGCATGCTCGGCGAACGCGGCGTCATGGCAGATGGGCTCTTTCTTGGCCGCACCACCAAACCGTCAGGCTTCGTCCTGTCGCGGATCGTGCTCGACGAGGCGGAGATCATCACGGTGGCGATCGCCCCTGAAGCGCGTGGAAAGGGCCACGCGCGTGCCCTGCTCGCGCACCATCTGGACGCCCTGTCCCGCCGCGGCGTCGCCCGCGTGCATCTCGAGGTCGAGGACGGGAATGGGCCGGCCATCGCCCTCTATCGCCGCGCCGGGTTTCGCGAGACCGGGCGGCGGGAGGGCTATTACCACAAGGCCGACGGAACGAAGGCTTCGGCCCTGACCATGGCGCTGGACCTATAGCCCCGTTCGTTTCCGTCCCGTATAAGGCTGCACAAGGAGTCGTTTCAGCCTTGGCCACACGCAACAGCACATCCGCCAGAACGCGCCGGTCGGACGCCATCGAGCGCGCCTGCCGTAACAAGGGCCTGCGCATGACGGGTCAGCGCAAGATCATCGCGCAGGTTCTCGATGCGGCCGAGGATCATCCCGACGTGGTGGAGCTGCATCGCCGCGCGGCGCAAGTCGACGACCGCATCTCGCTCTCCACCGTCTATCGCACGGTGAAGCTGTTCGAGACGGAAGGCATTCTCGAGCGGCTCGATTTCCGCGACGGGCGCTCGCGCTACGAGCAGGCGGCCCGCGAGCACCATGACCACCTGATCAATCTCGAGACCGGAGACGTGATCGAGTTTCGCTCGGAGGAGATCGAGGCGCTGCAGAACGAGATCGCCAGGCGGCTCGGCTACAAGGTGGTGTATCACCGACTCGAACTCTACGCGGTACCGCTGGACAAGGACGAGGCGTGACGACAATCGCCGTCGCCTTCAGGCTGCTGCTGCTTGGCCTGGGCAGCCTCGTGCTCGTGCCGCTGCAGATGCTCGCCCTGCGCCTCGGCTGGTCGGTCACCCTGCACGTGCTGCCCCTGTGGTTTCACCGGGCGCTTCTCAAAATCTTCAACGTGCGCGTCATCGAGCGGGGCACGCCGCCGGGCAAGGCGCCCACCATCGTGGTATCGAACCACGTCTCCTGGCTCGACATTCCGGTGATCGGATCGCTGCACCCGCTCTCCTTCATCGCGAAATCCGAGATCGAGGGCTGGCCGGTGGTCGGCTTTATGGCGACGCTCCAGCGCTCCGTCTTCATCGACCGCCAGCGCCGCAAGGCCACCGCAGAGGTCAACGATGCGCTTGCCCACCGGCTGGTGAAGGGCGAAGTGATCGTGCTGTTTGCCGAAGGCACCACGGGCGACGGCAACCGGCTTCTGCCATTCCGCTCCTCCCTGGTCGGCGCGGCCCAGACCGCCCTCATGCATGACAGCGTCGAGCGCGTGCTCCTGCAGCCGCTCGCCATCACCTATACCCATCGTCACGGCCTGCCCGTGACTCGACGCGACCGCCCCTTTATCGCCTGGTACGGCGACATGGATCTGGCGCCCCACCTCAAGCTTTTCATTCGCGGCATTCCGCTGGACGTGGTGGTGACCTGGGGCGAGCCGATGCCCTTCAACGGCAGCCGCAAGCAGGCCACCGCCTTTGCCGAGGCTGAGGTACGCCGCGCCCTGTCGGCGGTGTGATGTTGGTACCATCCTCCACGTCATCACCGGCCTTGTGCCGGTGATCCCGATCATGGGGAGCGCCGTGCTCACCGTCATGGCCGGGACAAGCCCGGCCATGACGGTGAGGGTTTTATGAACGCTCCCCCTCTGCAGCCCCCTGCGCCCTCGCCTCGTCCAGCAACCAACTCCTGAACGCCGCGATGGCAGGCCGGTCCGCCGTCGCCTCTGGGCAGACGACGTAATAGCGGTAGGCGCCCTTCACCTGCTGCGGAAAGGGCTGCACCAAGCGGCCTGCCTGGAGATAATCACCGATCAGGACGCTGGTCGCCAGCGCGACGCCCTGGCCGGACGCCGCCGCCTGCAGGCAGAGATAGGTATGGGTGAAGCGCGGGCCGCGGGAGGTGTCGATTCCCTCGACGCCCACGGCCTTCAGCCAGCGCTCCCAGGTGGTGTAGTCCGGCACGGCTCCCACAGCCTCATGGATGAGGGTGTGATGGCGCAGGTCGGCGGGCTCTCGCAACGGCCGGTCCGGATTGTTGAGCAGGGCCGCGCTGCACACGGCGAAGAAGAACTCCTCCATCATGAGGTCCGTGCGCAGGCCCGGATACTCGCCGCGGCCGAAGCGGATCGCGATGTCCACGTCCTCGCGGGCGAAATCGGTCAGCTGCATCGAGACCGAGACACGGACATCGAGTTCCGGATGGCGTTGGTGGAACGAGCCGAGTCGGGGAATGAGCCAATTCGACGCGAGGCTCGGCATGGCGCTGACGGTGATGACGTTCGAAGCGTCCGGCCGCAGGGCCTGGGCTGTCGCTTCGTCGAGCCGGTCGAGGATGTCGGACAGAGAGGCGGCATAGCGCTCGCCCAAGGGGGTGAGCGCCACCCCCCGGCTCGGCTGGCGCAGGAAAAGCGGCCGGCCGAGCCAGGCCTCGAGCGATTTTACCTGCTGGCCCACGGCGCTCGCCGTCACGGCGATCTCGTCGCCGGCCTTCTCGAAATTCAGGTGACGCGCGGCGGCCTCGAAGGCTCGCAGGGCATTGAGCGGCGGCAGACGGCGACGGGACATGGTGGATCCATCAGGGTACATTGCCCAAGTTTTCCTTGGGTCAGGCGCAAGAACTTCTCGTTTGCTCGATGCCTATCACAGGACCATATTTATATCCAGTGAAGCGCCATTGAAGGAGAACCATCATGGCGACCGGATATGCCACAGCAAATCTTGGGTTCCATACTACCCACCGCAACCATGGGAGCACGCTCATGAACCTGCTTTTGCGCTATGAGGCCTGGCTTGACCGGCGCAGGACCTCGAAGATCTTGTACGAGCTCGACGACCATGCGCTGCATGATATCGGGTTGTCGCGGGCAGACGTGGAGGGCTTGAATGAGGCCTCCTGGCAGGACCACCTGCCGCCGTCGATCAGCCGATAATCTCAATCGAAAAAGGCCCCCGATGAAGCTCTATTCCGGTCCCGTCAGCCTCTTCTCGCGTAAAGTGGAGATCGCCCTTTACGAGAAGGGGCTTCCCTTCGAGCGCATCGGGGTCGCCTTCAGCCAGACCAAGGGCTATGCCCCCAGGCACCCGGACGTGCTGGCCCTCAATCCCAAGGGACAGGTTCCCGTGTTCGTCGAAGGGGATCTGTCCCTCTACGATTCGACGGTGATCCTCGAATATCTGGAGGACGCTTACCCAGAGCCGTCGCTCTACCCGAGAGATCCCCGGGAGCGCGCCCGCTGCCGCCTGCTCGACGTCTTCGCCGACGAGATCATGCTGGCGCCGTTGCGCTTTCTCATGCACCGGACCGAGCCGAAGCCGGAGGATCTTGAGCGCTGGGAAGCCAAGGAGCTGAAGGCCCGGGAGGCCGAGCCTGCGCTTGCCGGCCATTTCGCCACGCTCGACCGGCAGCTTCAGGATAAGGATTATCTCTGCGGCGCTTTCTCAGCCGCCGACATCGCCGTGTTCATGACGGTGTTCTGGACCCGCCGTCTGGGCGGGCCGTCGTTGAGGGGACATGAGGCGCTGGCCGGTTGGTATGATCGGCTCAGCATGCGTCCGGCTTTCGCGAAGGTCGTTGCCGAGATCCTCGCCGCCGATGCGGAATTGTCGGCGCCGGTCGTGGGCGCGTTCCGGGAATGATCACGCTCGTCATCCCGGACGGAGCGCAGCGCAGATCCGGGATCGTTGGACGAGTGTGGCACAGAAGCCCTCCTCCCCCTTGTGGGGAGGAGTTGGAGGTGGGGGTGTGAGCGATAGCCTGTGAAGGTGAGGCGCCGGCACCCCCACCCTTAATCCCTCCCCACAAGGGGGAGGGAAATAGCGCTCTATCCTGAACCCGATCCCGGATCGCCTACGGCGTCCGGGATGACACCTGGGTCTTGAGCCAAACAGCCGCTATTCTCTTGCACGCATAAAAGGCCTAAAAGGGCGCTCATCTTCGCCCGCCCGATTGCAGCAGAACAGGCCGACCTTGTGAAAAAAGTCTTCGTCAAATCCTATGGCTGCCAGATGAACGTCTATGACGCCGAGCGCATGGCCGACATGCTGGCGACGGAGGGCTACAGCGAAACCAAGGCCATGGAGGAGGCGGATCTCGTCATCCTCAACACCTGTCATATTCGCGAGAAGGCCGCCGAGAAGGTCTATTCAGAGCTCGGCCGCGTGCGCGAGCTGAAGATGGAGCGCGAGGCGGCCGGTCAGGAGACGAAGGTCGTGGTCGCCGGCTGCGTCGCCCAGGCCGAGGGCAAGGAGATCCTGCGCCGGGCGCCCGCCGTGGACGTGGTGGTGGGACCGCAGAACTATCACAACCTGCCGAGCCTGCTGAAGAAGTCGCAGTCCGAGCGCGTCGTCGACACGGAATTCCCGGTCGAGGACAAGTTCGACCATCTGCCCAAGCCCTCGAAGGCGGCGATCCGGAACCGGGGCGTGTCGGCGTTTCTGACGATTCAGGAAGGCTGCGACAAGTTCTGCACGTTCTGCGTGGTGCCCTATACCCGCGGCGCGGAAGTCTCGCGCCCCGTGGCGAAGATCCTCGACGAAGCCTTGCGTCTCGTCGATGCCGGCGTGCGCGAGCTGACGCTCATCGGCCAGAACGTCAACGCCTATCACGGCGAGGGGCCTGACGGTGCCGTGTGGTCGCTCGGCCGTCTGCTGCACCGCTTGGCCGAGATCCCCGGCATCGCGCGGCTGCGCTACATGACGAGCCACCCGCGCGACATGGATGACGAGCTGATCGCCGCTCATCGCGATCTGCCGGCGGTGATGCCCTATCTGCACCTTCCGGTGCAGTCCGGCTCCGACCGCATTCTCGACGCCATGAACCGCCGGCACACGGGCGACGAGTACCGCCGCCTGATTGAGCGCATCCGCAACGCCCAGCCCGGTCTGGCGCTCTCCTCCGATTTCATCGTCGGCTTTCCCGGCGAGACGGATGCGGAGTTCGAGGACACCATGCGGCTCGTGGCGGATGTGGGCTTTGCCAGCTCCTTCTCGTTCAAGTACAGCCCCCGCCCCGGCACCCCGGCGGCAGACATCGAGACCCAGGTTTCCGAGGCCGTGAAGGCCGAGCGTCTGGCACGGCTGCAAAACCTACTGGAAATGCAGCGGCAGGCTTTCAATCACGGAACCGTTGGGCGGAGTCTCGACGTTCTCTTGGAGAAGCCGGGTCGTCACCCGGGCCAGATGGCCGGCAAGTCGCCCTACCTGCAGCCCGTGCAGTTCGAGAGCGACCGCCATGCCCCTGGCGAGATCGTGACGGTGCGGATTATTCGAGCAGGCTCGAACAGCCTGTTCGGGGAATGGATCGGACCCGGCAATCAGGCCGCGGCCTAGTCGATAACCCTAGAAGACCCCATATCCGTTCGCCGCACGTCCTGCGGCGAACATTCAGAGGAGAGGCATTTGAGCCCAGCGGACAACGCGACCGCACGTGCACAAAAGGGACGTAATCCCGGCGGCTTGCATCCCGGCGTCGTCGAAGAGGCCGAGATCATCCTCACCTTCGAGGACAACCGCCTTGCCAGCCTCGTTTTCGGACAATACGACCAGAACCTCGCCCATCTCGAGCGCCGTCTCGACGTGACCGCCATCGCCAACGGCAATCGGGTCACCGTGAAGGGTACGCCGGAGGCTTCCGAGATGGCGCGACGCGTTCTGGAAGGGCTTTATGAGCGTGCCCGCCAGGGTGGAGCGCTCGGGACCGGCGATGTGGATGGCGCTATCCAGGAGAGCACCCTCCAGGGCAGCCTCTTTCCGGCGGCCGAGGAACAGCCGGCTGCGGGACTGACCGCCTTCGACCAGATCTCCACGCGCCGGCGTGGGGCGGTGCGCGCCCGCAACGCCGCGCAGAACACCTATATCAAGGCGCTCAAGACCAACGAGCTCGTCTTCGCCGAAGGCCCCGCCGGCACCGGCAAGACATGGCTTGCCGTGGGCTACGCGGTCTCCCTGCTTGAAGCGGGACAGGTCGACCGGTTGATCATCTCCCGCCCGGCCGTGGAAGCGGGCGAGCGCCTCGGCTTCCTGCCCGGCGATATGCGCGAGAAGGTCGACCCCTATCTTCGCCCGATCTATGACGCGCTCTACGACTTCATGGAGGCGCGCCATGTGGATCGCGGCCTGCAGACCGGCATGATCGAAATTGCGCCGCTCGCCTTCATGCGCGGTCGTACGCTCACCAACGCTCTAGTGCTGCTCGACGAGGCTCAGAATACCACCACGATGCAGATGAAGATGTTCCTGACCCGCCTCGGCGAGGGCTCGCGCATGATCATCACCGGAGACCCGTCGCAGATCGACCTGCCTCCCGGCCAGAAGTCGGGCCTCGTCGAGGCCGTGCGCATCCTGGATGGAGTGGAAGGCATCACCAGGGTGACCTTCAAGGAAGCGGATGTGGTGCGCCACGACCTCGTGCGCCGCATCGTCACGGCCTATGACAAAGCCGCCCGCGAAGCACCGCCGGAGCCGCCGCGCCAGGATTACCGGGACCGCAGGCCGTGATCACCCTCGACATCATGATCGAGGCGGGTGACTGGGGCCGCCTCGAAGGCGCGGAGGCCCTGGCCCAGAAGGCCGCTGAAGCGGCGCTTGCCGTCACCTATGAGGCAAACGAGGAGTTCGAGGCGAGCGTCATGCTCACCGACGACGCCCAGATCCGGGAATTGAACCGCACCTGGCGGAACAAGGACAAGCCCACCAACGTGCTGTCCTTCCCGGCGCCGGAGCAGCCGGGCTTGGATGGCCCTCGCCATTTGGGCGATATTGCTCTAGCGTACGAAACCCTGGTGGGTGAATCCGAGGAAGAATCCAAGGAGCTTGCGCATCATTTCGCCCATTTGATCGTTCATGGAGTTCTGCATCTTCTCGGCTACGACCACGAGGTCGAGGCGGAGGCGGACATCATGGAAGGTCTCGAAGTCAAGGCGCTCGCCACCCTTGGCATCGCCAATCCCTATCGCGATATGGCAGCTTGAAGCGCTGACAACCCACGGCAATGAACGAAGATCGAAGTCGTAGCGAACGCCCTGTCCGAACCCTCCCCGAGACAGACGACACACGCGACCACTGGTACGACCGGGTTCTGACCCGGCTGGGCCTGAAATCCCGCGAATCCATCCGTCACGATCTTGAGGATGCTCTCGCGGAAACCGTCGAGGACACGGACTTCTCGCCCCAGGAGCGGGCGATGCTCAAGAACGTGCTCTCCTTCCACCGCATCCGGGTGGAGGACGTGATGGTGCCCCGCGCCGACATCGTGGCGGTGGCGGCCGAGACCAATCTCGGCGAGCTCCTGAATCTCTTCCGCACCGCTGGCCATTCCCGCCTGCCGGTCTATGGCGAGACCCTGGACGATCCCAAGGGCATGGTCCACATCCGGGACTTCCTGGATTTCATCGCCATGCGGGCCGATGGCGGCGCCTCGGAAGCAGGTGCCGGCGACGAGACGCCCCCGCCGAGCCTCGGCCTGATCGACCTGTCGATGACGCTGGCGTCGGCCAACATCCTGCGCCCGGTCCTGTTCGTGCCGCGCTCCATGCCGGCGATCGACCTTCTGGTGCGGATGCAGGCGACGCGCACCCACATGGCCCTCGTGATCGACGAATACGGCGGCACCGACGGCCTCGTGTCCATCGAGGATCTCGTCGAGATGGTGGTGGGCGACATCGAGGACGAGCACGACGAAGATGCCACGCTGACCATCATCGAGGCGGCCGACGGCACCTACATCGCCGATGCCCGCGCGAGCCTCGACGAAGTCAAGGAGACGCTCGGCGTCGATCTTACCGAGGAGGAGGGTGCCGAGGACATCGACACGATCGGCGGCTTCATCGTGACGCTCGCCGGCCGCGTGCCGTCCCGCAGCGAGGTCATCGTGGGTCCAGCCGGCCTCGAATTCGAGGTTCTGGACGCCGATCCCCGGCGCGTGAAGCGGCTTCGCATCCTTCGCCGCACATTGGCTTCCACGGAAGTGGAAATCACGGAAGGCCAACCGGTCGCCCCGCGCCCTGAAAGCGCTGCCGCCGAATGAGGCTTTTGGCAAAGCGCGCCATCCTCCTGAGGGGGTGGCGCCGGTGGCTTGCGGCCTTCGCGGCCGGGGCTATGGGCGCCCTCGCCATGCCGCCCTTCGGATTCCTGCCGGCGCTTGTCCTGTGCCTTGTCCCTGCGATCTGGCTCCTCGACGGGATCATGAAGGAGGGTACGTCCAGCTGGGCTCCCGTCAAGGCCGCGGCGCTGCTGGGCTGGGTCTGGGGCTTTGGCTATTTCGTCGCCGGACTCTGGTGGCTCGGCGCCGCCTTTCTCGTAGAGGCGGACCAGTTCGCCTGGGCCATGCCCCTCGGAGTCCTGGGCCTGCCGGCGCTCCTCGCCTTCTTCCCGGCCTTCGGCTTCGCGCTCGCCCGCCTGCTCTGGCTGCCCGATGCCCGGCGCATCCTTGCCTTCGCGTTCGGCCTCACCGTGGCCGAGTGGCTGCGCGGGCATCTCTTCACCGGCTTTCCCTGGAACAGCCCCGGCATGGCGCTCGGCCAGAGCCTCTGGCTGATGCAGTCCGTCTCCCTGGTTGGCCTCTACGGCCTGACGTTCTTGAGCCTCTGCATCGGCGCGGCTCCGGCCGTCCTGATGACCGGTCGCACAGCCCGTGCCCGCTGGACGGCGCCAGCCCTGGCGGCGCTGATGCTTCTTGGCATGACAGCCTTCGGCTTCTGGCGCGTGCCGGCTGAGGCATCCGCCAGCGTTCCTGAGGTGCGCCTGCGCATCATGCAGCCCAACTTGCCTCAGGATGCCAAGTTCAACCTGCGCAACCGCGATGCTATCATGCGGCACTACCTGTCCTTGAGCGCAAGACCAAGTCAGAACGGGGCTGCACCAACGCACATCATCTGGCCGGAATCGGCCTTTCCGTTCCTGCTCCATCGGGATGCGGGATCGCTTGCACAGATTGCCGCTCTCCTGGAGCCTGGCTCTGTCCTGATCACGGGGGCGGCCCGCATGGACGAGCCGCTGCCCGGCGAGGCGGTCGGCAAGTTCTACAACGCTATCCAAGTCATTGACGATCAGGGCACGATCCTCGGCTCCTACGACAAGGTGCATCTGGTGCCCTTCGGCGAATACGTCCCCCGGTTTCTCGATGCTGTGATCCGTGCGGTGGGCCTGCGCCAGTTCGTGCATATTCCGGGTGGTTTCGAGCCTGCCGAGAGGCGCATGACGCTCGCCATTCCCGGCCTGCCGCCGGTTGCTGCGACGATCTGCTACGAGGCGATCTTTCCGGGAGAGATCCTGGGCGACGGCCCTCGTCCCAACCTCATCCTGAATGTGACTAACGACGCCTGGTTCGGCCAGACCCCTGGCCCCTATCAACATTTCGCACAAGCGCGGCTGCGTTCTGTTGAGGAAGGTCTGCCGTTGGTGCGAGCCGCCAATACAGGGATCTCCGCAATTATCGATCCTTTTGGACGAATAGTGGATAAACTTCCACTGGGAGTTGAAAGTAGCATAGACTCAACTCTTCCAGTTGCGGAACCTACCACTGTTTACAGCAAATGGGGCAAGTTCTCTTTGACGGTTACGCTTGTAATCTGCTTAATGCTCTTGGTTGTACGTCGTGGGCAACATTCAACTTTTCCTTAAGTAAACCATGACCTTGCGTTACATTGAATCCGGTAAGGAAGTGGGGCCTTATGAAGAAGTCGACCGGTTTTATCGATACTGAAATCGGCAGCAGGGTTCGTATGCGCCGCGTCTCAATCGGCATGAGCCAAGAGAAACTCGGCGATATGCTGGGCCTGACCTTTCAGCAGGTTCAGAAATACGAAAAAGGCATGAACCGGGTCAGCGCGGCACGTCTCGTCGATATTGCCAAGATCCTAGGAGTCGACATCGAGTTCTTCTTCAATGGCCTCGAAGGAGGGAAGACTGGACCAGGCTTTGCAGAAAGCGGTGCACCCGCCTATGTGGCCGATATGATGTCGACGCCGGAAGGCTTACAGCTTGTGCGGCATTTCACCGGCATCAAGAACCCCAGGATCCGCAAAAGCATCGTCCAGCTCGTCGCCTCGCTGGCCGCTCAGGACGAAGCGGAGCGTTCGTCATAACGAACACGTTCGCTTGACCTTTCATTAAGCCTGCGGCATGAGCATGGTTTCAGACCTGCGGAGGATCCGCAGGCCCTGCTTTCCCACTGCCTGAAGGAATTCCGTCGTGCGGCGTTCGAGCTATCTTTTCACAAGCGAATCGGTGTCCGAGGGGCATCCGGACAAGGTCTGCGACCGGATCTCCGATGCCGTCGTCGATGCCTATCTGGCCGCCGAGCCCGAGGCCCGCGTGGCCTGCGAGACTCTTGCCACCACCAACCGCGTCGTCATTGCCGGCGAGGTGCGCGGCCCTGCCTCCATTACCAAGGACAAGGTGATCCAGCTCGCCCGTGGTGCCATCAAGGACATCGGATACGAGCAGGACGGCTTCCACTGGAAGAACGCCGAGATCGACGTTTACCTGCACGCCCAATCGGCTCACATTGCCCAGGGCGTCGATGCCTCCGGCAACAAGGACGAAGGCGCGGGCGACCAGGGCATCATGTTCGGCTATGCCTGCAACGAGACGCCCGAGCTGATGCCGGCGCCGATCTACTACGCCCACAAGATTCTCGAGAACCTGACTGCTGCTCGGAAAGCAAAGGCTGGCGATGCGGCAAAGCTCGGCCCCGATGCCAAGAGCCAGGTCACGGTGCGCTACGAGAATGGCAAGCCCGTCTCGGCCACCCAGATCGTTCTCTCGACCCAGCATTTGGACGAGAGCCTCACCTCCGAGGACGTGCGCAGGATCGTCGAGCCGCATATCCGCCAGACACTGCCCGAGGGCTGGATCTCGCCCGACACCATCTGGCACGTGAACCCCACCGGCAAGTTCGTGATCGGCGGCCCAGACGGCGATTGCGGCCTCACGGGCCGCAAGATCATCGTCGACACCTATGGCGGTGCCGCTCCCCACGGCGGCGGCGCCTTCTCCGGCAAGGACCCGACCAAGGTGGACCGCTCGGCCGCCTACGCCGCGCGCTATCTCGCCAAGAACGTGGTGGCGGCCGGCCTCGCCGACCGCTGCACCCTGCAGCTCTCCTATGCCATCGGCGTGGCCAAGCCCCTGTCGATCTACGTGGACCTGCACGACACCGGCACAGTGGACGAGGGCAAGCTCGAGGCTGTGCTCATGGACGCCATGGACCTCTCGCCCCGCGGTATCCGCACGCATCTCGGCCTCAACCGCCCGATCTATGCCCGCACCTCGGCCTATGGCCATTTCGGCCGCAAGCCGGATGCGGACGGAGGCTTCTCCTGGGAGCGCACGGACCTCGCCGACAGCCTCAAGGCGACCTTCCGCTAAGAGCTATTCCGGCCGGCCGAATGCATCCGGCCCCACTGAGACTCATCACACAGAGCCGGTTCCCCGCGAGGAGGACCGGCTCTAAATGCATTCTTCAGGAGCATTTGTCCCATGAACGAAGCCTCGGAACGCGCCGGCGCCTTCTTCGGGCGCCGGAAGGGCAAGAAGCTTCGCGCCGGACAGGACGAGCTCGTCCAGAATCTGCTGCCTGCGATCCGTGTGGTTCCGGGCAGCGACATTCCCAGTCGGTTCCCGAACCCTCAGGCGCGGGAAACCTGGCTTGAGATCGGCTTCGGTGGTGGCGAGCATCTCGCCGCCCAAGCCCGCGCCCATCGCGACGTCAACATCGTCGGCTGCGAGCCCTTCGTGAATGGCATGGCCAAGCTTTTGGCTGTGATCGAGCAGGAGAAGCTCGACAACATCCGGGTCTGGGATGACGATGTCACCGACCTGCTGCCAACCCTGCCCGACGCCTCCTTCGATCGGGTTTACATCCTCTATCCCGACCCTTGGCCCAAGCGCCGGCAGCGCAAGCGCCGTCTCGTCTCCGACGAGAATCTGGAGATGCTCGCGCGGGTCATGAAGCCGGGCGCCGAGTTGTGCTTTGCCAGCGACATCGACGATTACATCGGCTGGGTGCTCGCCCGCGCCTTGCGCTCTCAGGCCTTCCGCTGGACAGCCACTCGCGCCGACGATTGGCGCAAGCCCTATGAGGGCTGGCCGGGCACACGCTACGAGGCCAAGGCGATCCGCGAAGGCCGCGTGCCGAGCTACCTGACCCTCAAACGGGTCTGAGTTAGACCGCTGCTTGGGCGACGCGCTCGTCGCTCACCACCGCGCCATCGACAAGATGAATGCGCCGGTCGACCCGCGCTGCGATGTCCATGTCGTGCGTGACGGCAATCACTGTCTTGCCCCGCTTCTTCACCAGATCCTGCAGAATCTGAAAAACCTGTTCCGAGCTCTTGCTGTCGAGGCTGCCGGTCGGCTCATCGGCGAGCACCACATGGGGATCGTTCGCCAACGCGCGGGCAACGGCGACGCGCTGACGCTGGCCACCGGAAAGTTGGTCAGGGCGCTTGTCGAGATGACCCGCAAGGCCGAGCTCCTCCAGCAGGCTCGCGGCGCGCTCGCGCATTGCGGTCGAGGACAGACGACCCGCCTTGCGCATGGGCAGCTTCACGTTCTCCAGAACCGAGAATTCCGGCAGCAGGAAGTGGAACTGGAACACGAAGCCCAGCATCTCGAGCCGCAGGCGGGCCAGCGCGTCATCGTCCAGGGACGATGTATCCTGTCCGGCAACCCTCAAGGTTCCACTCGTCGGGCGGTCGAGGAGGCCGAGGAGATAGAGAAGCGACGACTTGCCCGACCCGGACGGGCCGGTGATGGCGATGAATTCCTGCTCGCTTACGGTGAGCGACACGTCCCGCACGAGACTCACCGGCACGATGGCGGGCAGGATGCGGGTGAGATGTTCGGCCTCGATGAGCAGGCTCATGTCGCCCCCCGGATGATGTCGACCGGATTGAGCCGCGCCGCCTGCCGGGCCGGGAGATAGCCGGCCACGCCGGACGAGATCAGCGCGAAGGCGGATGCGATGGCGTAGTGCCAGGGGCTCCAGAACAGCGGCAGCCGCGTCATCTCGCGGCCGACCCCGGCGCCCGAGAGCCTGAACTCCACCTGAGACAGGGCAAAGCACAGGAGAAAGCCGATGAGCCAGCCGACCAGAGAGCCGGCGAGACCTAAAGCCAGCCCCTCGATCAGGAACAGCCGGCGCATGTTTCCTTGAGTGAAGCCCAGCGACTTCAGGATGGCGATATCGCGCGCCTTCTCGTGGGTGATGGTGGAGATGATGTTGAAGATGCCGAAGCCCGCCACGAGCAGGATCGCGCCCACCACCGTGTACATGACCACGTTGCGCACCACGAGCGCTTCGAGGAGCGATTCATTCGCCTCCTGCCAGGGCACGGCCTTGTAGCCAAGCTCGGCCTCCGCCTGCCGGGCGACCCGCGGTGCCGCCTCCGGATTGTCGAGGCGCAGGCGGATGTCGTTGATGGCGTTCGGCCGCTCAGAGAGGATCTGCGCGCTTTTCAGGAGCACATAAGCCTCGCCCTCGTCGCGGGCGACGTTGCCGGTGTGGAACTGCCCGGCGATGCGAAAGCCGCGGGATTGTCCGGTGGGTGCGACGACCTGGATCGTGGTGCCCGTCGAGGCGCCGATCCGGCGCGCGAGGCTGTCGCCGACCACGATGTTGTTGCCCCCGGCCCGCAGGGAATCGAAGCTACCCTGCACGAAATCGCCCGCCACCGACGAGACCCGGGCCTCGATCTCCGGCTCGATCCCAATGATTGCGACACCCACATCGCGGCCCGCATAACGGATCACGCCCTGTGTGCGCAGGCTCTGGGCCATGCGGCCGGGTATCCAGGATCGTAGGGATGCGGTGGCGGCCGCCGGGTTGAGGATGCCGCGGCGATCCTCCTTCGGCCGCAGGGCCTCGAACTGGGCGGCGGCGAACAGATCCTCGGCCGGCTGGCTCCGGGCCGTGCGGCGTTCGTCGGTGATCTGCACATGCGGCATGGTATCAACGAGCTGGGCGATGAAGTCCTTCTCGGTGCCCTGCATCAGGGCCGCCATGGCAATCGAAAAGCCGACCCCGAGCGCCACGCCGAGAATCGCCACAATGGTCTGGCGGCCGCGTCCGGCGATGTGGGTCAAGGCGAGTTCAAGAATGAGGCGCATGTCTCACCTCTTCTCGGAAACCTTCGTGCCGTCGGCGAGATCGTCCGGGAAGGGAGCGATGATCCGGTCGGTCTCGCTCAACCCCTCCAGAACCTGCGTCTGACCCGCCCCGCGGATGCCCACTCTCACATCCCGCCTCCGGGCCGCGCCGCCCTCCACAACGAAGAGGCTTGCGCCCCGAAGGGCGTTGGTGGGCACGAGGAGAGCCTCGGACGAGACGCGGGCGATCACGTTCACCTCCACGGTCATGCCGATCCTCAGTGGGGTGTCCTCCGGCAGAGCCAGGTGAATCCGGTAGGTCTTGGCCACCGGATCGCCCTTCGGGGTGATCGAATCGACCTTGGCCTCCAGCACCTGATCCGGAAAGGCATCGGCCTTGAGGACGGCGCGCTGCCCGACGGTGACGCGGGGGATGTCCTCCTCATTCACCTCGGCCTCCACCTGCAGGGGCTTGGGCTCACCCACCCAGAACAGGACGGTCCCAGGCTCGGCCACCTCTCCGACCTCCCCGTCCTGGCGCAAGACGACACCGCTCACCGGCGCCCGCAGGATGTAGGATTCGAGCCGCGTCTCCTGGCCTGCAATGAGGGCCTCGATCTGGCCGCGTTCGCTTCTGGCCCGGTCGAGAGCTTGGTCACTGGCAACGCGGCGCTCGACCAGGGCTGCAACCCGATCATAATCCGATGCAGTGAATTTCTGCCGCGCCCGCAATTCCGCGAGCGTTGCCTCGGGCTGCCGGTTGTCGAGGCGGGCGAGCACAGCCCCGCGTTCCACCGCCTCGCCCTCGCAATTGCACAGCTCGACGATCCGCTCCCGCAGCAGCGGCGTCACCTTGGCCCAGGTGCGGGGCTCGACGATACCCGTCGCATAGACGATTTCGGCGGCTTCGCCTCGCGTAGGGGATACGGGAGCGACCTCCGGCGGCCGGCTGAACTGCCATAAGGCCGCGGCGGTTGCCAGCAGCACAACAAGAAGAATAAGGAAGCGGGACAGCTTCACGACACGGCTCCTAGAGCAACCGGACCCAGAAGTGGACTTGCGCTTTTGGGGCTCGTCCGATGCTCCCTGTTGGATGAGCGCATCGTTAAGCGCGGAAAACCGGATCCACTTTTCCGCCCGGTGCGTCATACGACAGGTCCGTCTATCACAATCGAAGCGTAGCGGCGATTGAGGAACTTTCCGGAGGTGTCTTCCGGAGGCAACTGAACGTAGCGTCAGGGCAAGCCGGGCAGGCTTGGTGCAGGACCCTTGCTTTTTTGGGCTTGAATCGCTATAAGTCCGCCGTCAGCTCTGGTTGCAGCGTCAAGCTGCTGGTCAAGAGTGGGCCCCGCCGGGTCCGCTCTTTTTTATTGCTTGAACGCCGGAGCGTGCGGAGAGCCATGACGAACGAACGCGACAAGCGGCTGATTACCGAGAACGGCGTAGCCGCCCGAGTGGCGACCATCGTCGAGCCTGTGATCGAAGATCTGGGCTTCAACCTCGTGCGTGTGCGGGTCACCCCCACGAACGGATGCACCGTGCAGATCATGGCCGAGAGGCCGGACGGCAGCATGGCGGTGAGCGATTGCGAGACCGTGAGCCGGGCGATTTCGCCGGTGCTCGACCTCGAGGATCCCATCGACACCGCATATTACCTTGAGATCTCCTCTCCGGGGATCGACCGGCCGCTCGTGCGGGTCAGCGATTTCGAACGCTGGACCGGCTACGATGCCAAGATCGAGATGGCTGTGCCCCTGGAAGGCCGCAAGCGTTTCCGGGGTTTTCTCCGGGGCGTCGAGAACGGGATGCTCGTTGTCGAGTTGCCGGACGTGAAGGAGGGCCTCGACCCCATCGCGCGCCTGCCTCTGACGGATCTGGGCGAGGCTCACCTCGTTCTGACCGATGACCTCATCCGTGAATCGCTGCGCCGGGGAACGGCGCCGACCACGGACGACCTTGATGAAGACACGGATGTGGTGGATGCGCCCGATGAGGCGCAGGACCCATCCGATCAGACGAAACCGAACTAAGGAGCGACCTCGATGGCTATCAGTGCCAACAGGCTTGAACTCTTGCAGATCGCCGATGCGGTCGCCCGCGAGAAGGTGATCGACAAGCAGATCGTCCTTGACGCCATGGCGGATGCCATCGCCAAGGCGGCCCGGTCCCGCTACGGCGCCGAGACCGATATCCATGCCGAGATCAATTCGAAGACCGGCGAGCTGCGCTTGGCCCGGCACCTGCTGGTGGTCGAGGACGGTGCGGTAGATAACGATTCCCGCGAGATCACGCTGGCCGA
Organism: Microvirga sp. CF3062; assembly: GCF_036314045.1. Taxonomy (NCBI): domain Bacteria; kingdom Pseudomonadati; phylum Pseudomonadota; class Alphaproteobacteria; order Hyphomicrobiales; family Methylobacteriaceae; genus Microvirga; species Microvirga sp. CF3062. The sequence continues at coordinate 64,015 of NZ_JAYGGN010000003.1, read as the reverse complement.
GGCCCGCACCCGCCACAATCCGGCGGCCCAAGTGGGCGACGTGATCGCCGACACCCTGCCGCCGTTCGATTTCGGCCGCATCGCCGCCCAATCGGCCAAGCAGGTGATCGTCCAGAAGGTGCGCGACGCCGAGCGCGACCGCCAATACCAGGAATACAAGGACCGGATCGGCGAGATCGTCAACGGCGCGGTCAAGCGCGTCGAGTACGGCAACGTGATCGTCGACCTCGGCCGCGGCGAGGCGATCATCCGCCGCGACGAGTTGATCCCCCGCGAGACCTTCCGTCCGGGCGACCGCATCCGCGCTTATGTCTTCGACGTGCGCCGTGAGGCCCGTGGGCCGCAGATCTTCCTGTCGCGCACCCATCCGCAATTCATGGCGAAGCTCTTCTCCTCGGAAGTGCCGGAGATCTATGACGGTATCGTGACGATCCAGGCCGTCGCACGCGATCCGGGGTCACGTGCCAAGATCGCCGTGATCTCGCGCGATTCCTCCATCGACCCGGTCGGCGCCTGCGTCGGCATGCGCGGCTCCCGCGTCCAGGCGGTGGTGGGCGAGCTCCAGGGCGAGAAGATCGACATCATCCCGTGGTCCCCCGACCAGGCGACCTTCATCGTCAACGCGCTCCAGCCGGCCGAAGTGGTCAAGGTGGTGCTCGACGAGGAAGCCGACCGCATCGAGGTGGTGGTGCCCGACGACCAGCTCTCGCTCGCCATCGGCCGCCGCGGCCAGAATGTGCGCCTGGCCTCGCAGCTCACCGGCTGGGACATCGACATCCTGACCGAGGCCGAGGAATCCGAGCGCCGCCAGAAGGAATTCGCCGAGCGCACCGATCTCTTCATGAATGCGCTCGACGTGGACGAAGTCGTGGGCCAGCTCCTGGCCTCGGAAGGCTTCCGCTCCGTCGAGGAAATCGCCTATGTGGATGCCGGTGAAGTGGCCGCCATCGAGGGCTTCGACGAGGACACGGCCGCCGAGATCCAGAACCGTGCGCAGGAATATCTCGCCCGCATCGAAGCCGATAATGACGCCCGCCGTCAGGAACTGGGCGTCTCCGACGACTTGAAGGAGATCGACGGTGTCACGAGCGCCATGATGGTGGCTCTGGGCGAGAACGACGTGAAAAATGTCGAAGACCTGGCCGGCTGCGCCACCGACGATCTCGTCGGGTGGACGGAAGGCCGCGGCCCCGAGGCCACCCGCCATGCGGGCGCCCTCGACGGCTTCGACGTGTCCCGTGCGGACGCCGAGAACATGATCATGGCCGCCCGCGTGAAGGCGGGTTGGATCGAGAAGCCGGAAGAGATTGTTGAGACCGAGGAATCGGCCGAAGAGGCCGAGACCGAAGCTCAGCCATCCTAACGGCAATGGCAAAGCGAGGTCAGCATTCGTGCCGCGGCATGAACCGGAGCGCACCTGCATCGTCACCCGCGAGGCTCAAGGCCCCGCGGGGCTGATCCGCTTTGTCCTTGGGCCCGACCAGCAGGTCGTGCCCGATCTCCGGCACAAGCTGCCGGGCCGCGGCGTCTGGGTGACGGCTCGTTCCGACATGGTGGAAGAGGCGGCCAAACGTCGCCTCTTCGCCCGCGCCTTCAAGGCCGAGGCCAAGGTTCCGGAGACCCTTGTCCAGGACATCGAGCGTCTTCTCCGGGACGATCTGCGTCAGGGCTTGGCTCTCGCCAACAAGGCCGGATCGGTGATCACCGGCTTCCATAAGGTCGAGGCGACCATCACGGATAAGCCCATCGTTGCCCTTATTCATGCCGCAGAAGCGGCCGAAGATGGGCGAAGAAAATTAGCAAACCAGTTGCGAAAACGCTTCGGCGAGGCAATATCTAGCTTTCCGGTCATCCAAGAATTGTCGAATGACGAATTGGATTTGGCATTAGGCCGGTCAAATGTGATACATGCTGCCCTCGTCGCGGGCGCTGGGAGCGACGGCTTTCTGAACCGATGGCATCGTTACCGCATCTTTCGCGGCACCGACGCCGATCAAACTGGCCTCGGAAACGAGACCGGCGAACCCACGACTATGAAACCCGCAGGAACTGAGGCGGAATGACCGATACGAAAAACCAGGGCGACAAGACTCTTCATGTGTCGTCCAAGACGCTTTCTCTGAAGCGCCCCGTCGAACAGGGCGTGGTGCGCCAAAGCTTCTCCCATGGCCGATCCAAGTCGGTTGTGGTCGAGACGGTGAAGCGTCGCCCTGCCGTTGGCCCCACCGGGGGCAAGGAAGACAGACCCGCGCCGCAACAGGCAGCGGCCCCCGCGGCTGCGCCCAAGCCTGCGGCTCCGGCTCCCAAGCCGGCAGCACCTGCCCAGGGTGGCCGCCCGCAACGCTCCACCCCCAATACTCCCCGGTCCGGCGGCATGGTGCTGCAGACGCTCTCCGAGCAGGAGCGCGATGCGCGCATGAATGCGCTCGTCGATTCGCGCCGCCGTGACGAGGAAGACCGCAAGAGACAGGCCGAGGAATCAGCCCGCCGCTCCGAGCGCGAGATCGCCGAGGCTCAGGAGCGCGAAGCCGCCGAAGCCCGCAAGCGCGAGGAAGACGAGCGCCGCCGCCAGGACGAGGAGCGCAAGCGCCGCGCCGAGGACGAAGCCCGCCGCCGTCTCGGCGAAGAGGCCCCGCGTCAGGCGTCCGCACCGGCTCCGGCCGGGCGTGGACCTGCCCCGCGCTCCGATGCTCCGCGTTCCGACCGGCCTCGCCAGGATGGACCCCGTCCCGCCGGCCGGTTCGACGGCCCGCGTCCCTCCGGCCCGCGCCAGGATGGTCCCCGTCCGGGTGGTTTCGGTGGCCCGCGCAGCAGTGGCGGCACCATGGGCGGCCGTCCGCAGAGCCTGAACCATATGGCACGCCCGGCCGCGCCGGTTGCGCCCGATCCGGACACGGCAAAGCCGAATGTCCGCACGGCTCCCCCCGTTGCCGCCCGCGCCGCCGTGGTGGATGACGAGGAGGGTGCACGCACCATCCGTCGTCCCGGCGTTCCCGTGAAGCCCACGGCCCTGCCGAAGACGCCCAAGACGGCTCCCGGCGAGGAGAAGCGCCGCGGTCGCCTGACACTCGCCAATGCGACCTCGGGCGAGGACGAGCGCACCCGCTCGCTCGCCGCCTTCCGTCGCCGCAACCAGCGTCTCATGGGCCACCGTCAGGTGGAGCAGAAGGAAAAGATCGCCCGCGAGGTGATCATTCCCGAGACGATCACCATCCAGGAACTGGCGAACCGCATGTCGGAACGCGCCGTGGATGTGATCAAGATGCTGATGAAGCAAGGCCAGATGCACAAGATCACGGATGTGATCGACTCCGATTCAGCCCAGCTGATTGCGGAAGAGCTCGGCCATACGGTCAAGCGCGTCGCGGAATCGGACGTCGAGGAAGGCCTGTTCGACACGCCCGACGTGGACGAGAACCTCATCACCCGTCCGCCGGTCGTGACCATCATGGGCCACGTCGACCACGGCAAGACCTCGCTGCTCGACGCGATCCGCAAGACCAACGTGGTGTCCGGCGAAGCCGGCGGCATCACCCAGCATATCGGCGCCTATCAGGTGACCTCGCCGCTCGGTGGCAAGATCACCTTCATCGACACGCCCGGCCACGCGGCCTTCACGGCCATGCGCGCCCGCGGCGCCAAGGTGACGGACATCGTCGTGCTGGTGGTGGCGGCCGATGACGGCGTCATGCCGCAGACCGTCGAGGCGATCAACCACGCGCAGGCGGCCGGCGTGCCGCTGATCGTGGCGATCAACAAGATCGACAAGCCCGACGCCAACCCGCAGCGGGTGCGCACCGAGCTTCTGCAGCACTCCATCGTCGTCGAGTCGATGGGCGGCGAGACCCTTGAGTTCGAGGTGTCGGCCAAGACCCGCGACGGTCTTGAGACCCTTCTCGAAGGTCTCCAGCTGCAGGCCGAAATCCTCGAGCTCAAGGCCAATACCGGGCGCTCGGCGGAAGGCACCGTCATCGAGGCGAAGCTTGATCGCGGACGTGGTCCCGTGGCGACCGTTCTCGTGCAGCGCGGGACGCTTCGCACCGGCGACATCGTCGTGGCCGGCGCCGAATGGGGCCGCGTGCGTGCCCTGATCAACGATCTCGGCGCCAACGTGAAGGAGGCCGGTCCCTCCGTCCCGGTCGAGGTTCTGGGCTTCAACGGCACCCCTGAGGCCGGCGACCGCGTTGCGGTGGTCGAGTCCGAGGCCCGCGCCCGCGAGGTCACCGAGTACCGCACCCGTCAGAAGCGGGAGCGTCAGGCGGCCCGCATGGGTTCGGCCGGGCGCACGCTCGCCGACATGATGCAGGACCTCAAGGCCGGAGCGGGCCGCAAGGAATTCCCGCTTGTGGTCAGAGCCGACGTGCAGGGCTCGGCGGAAGCCATCGTCGGCGCTCTCGAGAAGGTCGGCAACGAGGAAGTTGCCGCCCGGATCATCCAGGCCGGTGTCGGCGGCATCTCGGAATCGGACGTCACTCTGGCCGAAGCCTCTAACGCCATCGTCCTCGCCTTCAACGTGCGTGCCCACAAGGAAGCGCGCGAGGCGGCCGAGCGTGCCGGCATCGAGATCCGCTACTACAACATCATCTACGACCTCGTGGATGACGTGAAGGCGGCGATGTCCGGTCTGCTCGCTCCGACGCTCCGCGAGGAGCGGCTCGGCGAGGCGCAGATCCTCGAGGTGTTCAACGTGTCGAAGGTCGGCAAGATCGCCGGCTGCCGCGTCCTCGACGGCGTGGTCCAGCGCGGCGCCCATGTCCGCCTGATCCGCGACAACGTGGTCATCCACGAAGGCAGGCTCTCGCAGCTCAAGCGCTTCAAGGACGACGCCCGCGAGGTCACCTCGGGTCAGGAATGCGGTATGTCCTTCGAGAGCTATCAGGACATGCGCGTCGGCGACCAGATCGAGTGCTACCGCGTGGAAGAGGTGAAGCGTTCGCTCTAAGCCGCTTCTGATCTTTTCACTGTCTGGAACATCAGTCATGGCCGGGTCATTCCCGGCCATGATCCCTTTTGAACCATCCGGTCCAACCCCGGAGATATAAAAATGGCCAAACGTTACGAACAAACCACTGGACCCACCCAGCGCCAGCAGCGTGTGGCCGAGCTTATTCGCCATGCCCTGGCTGATGTCCTCTCCCGCGGCGACCTGCAGGACGACGTGCTGACGAGGAACGTCATCACCATCCCCGAGGTGCGCATGTCGCCGGACCTCAAGCTCGCCACGGCCTATGTCATGCCGCTCGGCGGCCGCGACGAGGCGGCGGTGATCAAGGCGCTGGACAAGAACAAGAAGATCCTGCGCCAGGAGGTCGCCCGCCGGGTGAACCTGAAGTTCGCCCCCGACCTGCGCTTTCTCCGGGACGAGAGCTTCGACGAGGCAGCCCGCATCGATGCGCTGCTGCGCACCGAGCGGGTGGCCCGCGATACGGGCAGGCCCGGCCCGGCCGTGTCCGATGACGAGAACGACGAGCAGAATTCATGACCGAAGAACGCCCGCAGCGGAGGCCTCACGGGGACCGACCGAAGAAGCGTGACGTCAACGGATGGATCATCCTCGACAAGGGCGTGGGCATGACTTCGACCCATGCGGTCGCGGTGGTCAAGCGCAGCCTCTCGGCCAAGAAGGCCGGGCACGCCGGCACCCTCGATCCGCTCGCCTCCGGCATCCTGCCGATCGCCTTGGGCGAGGCGACCAAAACTGTGCCCTTCGTCATGGACGGGCGCAAATCCTACGTGTTCACCGTGGCCTGGGGCGCGGAGACGAACACGGATGACACCGAGGGCGAGATCGTCGAGCGCAGCGACAAGCTGCCCGATCCGTCCGACATCGAGGCGCTCCTGCCCCGCTTCACCGGCTCCGTGCAGCAGGTGCCGCCGCGCTTTTCGGCCATCAAGATTGCGGGTGAGCGCGCCTATGATCTCGCCCGCGACGGCGAGGTGGTGGAGCTTCAGCCGCGCACGGTCGAGATCGATCGTCTGGCCCTCATCCATCATGATGGCAACCGCTCGGTGATCGAGGCCGATTGCGGCAAGGGCACCTATGTCCGGGCGATTGCCCGCGACCTCGGCCGGACGCTCGGCTGCCTCGGCCATATCGCGGCGCTCCGGCGCACGCGGGTCGGCCCCTTCACGGAGCACGACGCCGTCACCGTCGACGATGTCGCCACCGATCCGGCGGCCTTGCGCCCGGTGGAGACCGCTCTCAACGAGGTCCCGTCGATTGCCGTGAGCCGCGACATGGCAGGCCGGCTCATGCGTGGCCAGTCCATCATCCTGCGCGGGCGCGAGGCGCCTCTATCGGGGAAGGTCTACGCCACCTGCAACGGCGTGCTCATCGCCGTGGGCGATGTGGAGCGCGGCGAGCTGGTGCCGCACCGGGTGTTCAACCTGGGCGCTTAGAAGAAGCCCACCCACTGTCATTCCGGGGCGCCGAAGGCGAGCCCGGAATCCATAACCGCTAGCATTGCAAGAAGAGGCGGAGCGCTGCTAACCCTTTCTTGAAACGTCGAGTTTATGGATTCCGGGCTCCGCTACGCGGCCCCGGAATGACAGTGAGGAGCGTTCCAAACACGATAATGGCCGGGACAAGCCCGGCCATGACGTCGAAGGAAAGTTCTCAGCTTACCGGTCGGCCTTCAGGCCCTGCGCCGAGCGCGTCAGGAACTTCTGGGTGATCGGCTCGATCATGTCGTAAACCGCCTGAGCGGTCTTCTCCTCTTCGCGCAGCGTCTCCTGGAGGCCCGGGATGAACTTCTGGTTCCCGGAGGCTTCGGCCATCACGATCAGGGACTTGTAGGACGCGATCTCGAAGTTCTCGAAGGCGTGGTTGGCGAAGGTGTTCTTCAGAACCTCGTCGGCCATCGGCATGTGGCCGGCGGCCGCCAGGTTGGCCATGAACTGAGTAGCCATGTCCTTCAGGATCGAGCGGTCAGCACCGAAGGAGTGCAGCATCTCGTCGAGGCGGCGGATCTGGCCTTCCGTTTCGGTGATGTGGCGGCGCAGGAGATCGGACATCTCCGGATAGTTCTCGAACCGCTCGACCTGGCGCTCCATGAGCTGGATGGCCTGCTTCTCGAGGGCGTGGGCGTTTTCGAGGCCGGTGATGAAGATGTTGCGGATGTCTTCCGAGGACGTAAGGTCGGCCATGCCTGTGGTGGCAGTCATGATGTCGGTTTCCTATCTTGGGGGTCTCTGGTTCACCAACCGTGACCTGGAAAACTTGTTCCGCCAGGAATGGCCAAATCGGCGCATCCTATTGCTCCGCTTGGGAAAAATGATTCCTCTGGCACTCGCGCGCATTTCGTGTATGGTGCGCCATCTTTTCTGAGGCTTTAAGCCCTGAAAGACGCGTCCGTGTTCGGACCGCGCTGGACGACATCCCGGCCCGGCCCTTCCGGATGCCCCGGACCCGAAGCCTGAAGGCCAAGGTCTCCTGACAAAACCAACCTGAAAGGACACACGATGTCGATTACGGCTGAGCGCAAGAACGCGCTTGTAAAGGAATTCGCCCAGAAGGCTGGCGATACCGGCTCCCCCGAGGTGCAGGTGGCCATTCTGACCGAGCGGATCAACAACCTGACCGGTCACTTCAAGAGCCACAACAAGGACAACCACTCCCGTCGTGGCCTCCTGAAGATGGTGTCGTCGCGCCGTTCGCTTCTCGACTACCTGAAGAAGAAGGACGAGAGCCGCTACCGCACGCTGATCGAGAAGCTCGGCATCCGCCGCTAAGCTTCGAATGAAGACTTCCGTCCGGAGCCCGGCTCCGGACGGCTTCTACACCGGTTAAGACCACGAGGTCCCGGTGTCCTCTGAGGAGGCGGTTGACGCGATGACCATGGCAGGATCGCAAGGGACTTGATTAAGAGCGGCCAGCGCCGTTCCCGGAGTCCCTTGCCGTCTTGCTCATGGCATCGAGCCCCCCGCTCCTGCTGTCATGAAAGACGCCAAACATGTTCGATACACAACGCGAAGAACTGATCTGGGCCGGCCGCAAGCTCGTGCTCGAAACGGGCAAGATGGCCCGCCAGGCCGACGGCGCCGTCGTCGCCACCTACGGTGAGACCACCGTTCTCGCCACCGTCGTCTCGGCCAAGGAGCCGAAGCCCGGTTTCGATTTCTTCCCGCTCACGGTGAACTACCAGGAGCGCACCTATGCCGCCGGTCGTATTCCGGGCGGCTACTTCAAGCGCGAAGGCCGTCCGACCGAGAAGGAGACCCTGGTCTCCCGCCTCATCGACCGCCCGATCCGCCCCCTCTTCGTCGAGGGCTACAAGAACGACACGCAGGTTGTCGTGACCGTGCTCTCGCACGACCTTGAGAACGATCCCGACATCGTGGGCCTCGTTGCCGCCTCTGCGGCCCTGACCCTCTCCGGCGTTCCCTTCATGGGTCCCGTGGGTGCTGCCCGCGTCGGCTATATCGGCGGCCAGTACAAGCTGAACCCGCCGCTGCAGGAGATGGACCAGACCTCGCTTGACCTCGTGGTCGCAGGCACCGCCGACGCCGTGCTCATGGTCGAGTCCGAGGCCAAGGAACTGCCCGAGGACGTGATGCTCGGCGCCGTGATGTTCGGCCACAAGCACTTCCAGCCGGTGATCGAGGCCATCATCCGCCTCGCCGAGAAGGCTGCCAAGGAGCCGCGCGACTACCAGCCCGCCGATACGTCTGAGGTCGAGAAGGCCGTTCTCGCCATTGCCGAGACCGACCTGCGCGAAGCCTACAAGATCACCAAGAAGCAGGACCGCTACGCTGCCGTCGACGCCGTGAAGGCGAAGGTGATGGCCGAGCTGCTTCCCGCCGACGGCGAGCCCAAGTTCGAGCCCGAGAAGGTCAAGGCTGCCTTCAAGGAAGTGCAGGCCAAGGTCGTGCGCTGGAACATCCTCGACACCGGCTCGCGCATCGACGGCCGCGATCTCAAGACCGTTCGCCAGATCGTCTCCGAAGTCGGCGTTCTGCCGCGCACCCACGGCTCGGCCGTGTTCACCCGCGGCGAGACGCAGGCCCTCGTGGTTGCGACGCTCGGCACCGGCGAGGACGAGCAGTTCATCGACCAGCTTGAAGGCACCCGCAAGGAGACCTTCCTGCTGCACTACAACTTCCCGCCCTATTCCGTCGGTGAGACGGGCCGCATGGGCTCGCCCGGCCGCCGCGAAATCGGCCACGGCAAGCTCGCCTGGCGCGCCATCCACCCGATGCTGCCGGCGGCTCACGACTTCCCCTACACGATCCGCGTCGTGTCGGAGATCACCGAGTCGAACGGCTCCTCGTCAATGGCCTCCGTCTGCGGCGCCTCGCTCGCCCTGATGGATGCGGGCGTGCCGCTGCGCCGTCCGGTGGCGGGCATCGCCATGGGCCTCATCCTCGAGGGTGAGCGCTTCGCGGTCCTGTCCGACATCCTCGGCGACGAGGATCACCTCGGCGACATGGACTTCAAGGTGGCCGGCACGGAGCAGGGCATCACCTCGCTCCAGATGGACATCAAGATCGCCGGCATCACGGAAGAGATCATGCGCGTGGCGCTGGACCAGGCTCAGGCCGGCCGCACGCACATCCTCGCCGAGATGAACAAGGCGCTCACTGCCCCGCGCGCCGAGCTCGGCGAACATGCCCCGCGCATCGAGACCATGCAGATCCCGGTCGACAAGATCCGCGAAGTCATCGGTTCGGGCGGCAAGGTCATCCGCGAGATCGTGGAGAAGACCGGCGCGAAGATCGATATCAACGACGACGGCCTGATCAAGATCGCGTCCGCCGACGGCAAGTCGATCAAGGCTGCCTATAACTGGATCCGCTCCATCGTGGCCGAGCCCGAGATCAACGTGATCTACGAGGGCACGGTCGTGAAGGTGATGGAGTTCGGCGCCTTCGTGAACTTCTTCGGTTCCCGCGACGGCCTCGTCCACATCTCGGAGCTGGCCAAGAACCGCGTCGGCAAGGTCACGGACGTGGTCAAGGAAGGCGACAAGGTGAAGGTGAAGTTCCTCGGCATGGACGAGCGCGGCAAGGTCCGTCTCTCCATGAAGGTGGTCAACCAGGAGACCGGCGAGGACATCACCGAGCAGCTCAAGGCCGAGCGCGACGCCGAGCGCGCCCAGCAGAAGGCTGCTGGGGAGTAATTGCATTAAGCCTGACTAAGAACAGAAAAGGCGCGGCTTCGGCCGCGCCTTTTTCTTTGCCTCGGCCCCCGCAGGCGACCCTCTTATGACGAACTCATCAAGCTCCCGACCTCCGGAATGATCCAGCTCCCTAACGGCGCTGCGCGGCCGCGGATGGAGACGATCTGGTGGTTGCGATTGGAGAGGTCGAGGCCGGCGCGGGTGGCGAGGTCTTCGGAGATCACCAATTCCACGTCGAGCTCCTTGGCGAGACCCTCCAGGCGGCTCGCCGCATTGATGGTGTCGCCCACGGCCGTGAGGCTCGTCGCCTGGCCGTAGCCCATCTGGCCGACGATGGCCGGGCCCGCATGAAGGCTCATGGCGATGCGTAAGGGATGCTCGAACTCGCTGGCATAATCCTCGTTGAGGCGGGCGAGCCCCGCCTTGATCCTGAGCGCCGCGTCGAGCGCCTGACGGGCCCCCTCTTGCGGGGTCGTGCGCAGGCCGAAGAGGGCCAGGACCCCGTCGCCGATGAACTTGTCGATATAGCCGCCCGCATCCTCAACGGCCTCGCCCACCACCTCGAAATAACGGTTGAGGATGAACACCGTGTCGAAGGGCAGGCGCGTCTCGGTGAGGCCCGTGAAGCCGCGCAGGTCGCAGAACAGCACCGCCACCTCCCGCTCCTGCCCCTGGGCTCGGCCGGCATGCACCAGAGCCGTCACGCCGTTGCGGCCCGTGGACAGGATCGGCACCACGGTGACGTGATGCGTCGGCCGGAACTGGCAGGCGAGCCTCACATTGGGCCCGGCCTTGATGCGCGCGAGCGTGCCGCGCTCCTGGGCGGCAGGCGGCGGCTGGTTCTCCAGGCCGTCGATCACCCGCACCCGGCACGTGGAGCAGCGACCCCGGCCGCCGCAGACGGAGATGTGCGGGATCCCGGCCGTGCGGCTGGCCTCCAGCACGCTGAAACCATGCGGAACGGTGGCGACCTGATCGTTGGGATAGCGGATCTGGACCCGCCGTGACCACAGATTGGCGCTGCGAATGATGCGGCCGGCGATCGTTGCCGCCAGAAGCCCGCCGAAAAAGGCATAGAGGCCGGGGCTGATCAGGGGCAGGAGGTCGGACTCGGGCGGCGCCGGGATGGGAAACCGCTCCGGCGCTTCCGCAATCTCCCGACCGGCTCCTGCAAAGCCGAGCAGGGCCAGAATGGGGATGAGAATGGCCCCCGTGTAGAGCAGCAGCGCCCAAGCGGGAAACCAGGGCTTCGGGCGCAGCCAGAAATAGATCCCGAGGCATCCATGCAGCCACGCGATGACCAGAACCGCCGCCTGACGGACGCCGAAATCAGGATTCAGCAGCCAGAGATTGCGGACCACCTCCGGGTAGCCCGAATCCTGTCCCGTCACGGCCCATTCGACCCGGGTCCCCATCACATGCCCGATCAGGAGGAATGGCAGGCTCAGGCCCAAGGCCAGCTGCGACGCCTCGCGGACGGGCATGCGCAGGGTCCGGCGGCGGTAGAGCGCCTGTAGGGCAAGCAGGAAGTGCAGGAGAAGGGAGCCGTAGAGGAGGATTGTCCCAATAGGATTGCGCCACAGGCGGTTGAACCAAGCGCGCCCGGCCTCCATCGCCTCGATGGAGACGAGCCCCAGGGCATGGTTGCTGAAATGGGTGAGGAGGAAGGCCGCGAGCACGAGGCCCGAGGCGAGGCGGATCTCCCGCCAGGGAAGTTGGGGCCTGGGCAATGCTCCCTCGGCTGCAGATCTTGTCTCGGTTTGCTTCATGGGCGGATGACCGGTCCCGATCCTGCATCAGTGGCTTGCCTGGCCTATGCAGGTGCAGCCGCACGCGCCAATGTCAAATCACAGTCGCTGGACCGGGGCGGCGAACCGTATATTCCTGGCGCCGCACAGGCAGAACCCGAATCATGTCCCACACCATCACCAGCCTCTCCGAACTCGAAGCCCTCTACGGCGAGGTCAACAAGGCCTCGCTCCTGAAAGAGGCCGACCGCATCGTGCCGGAATACCGCGCCTTGATCGAGGCCTCGCCCTTCGCGGCGCTCGCCACACGCGGGCCGGAGGGTCTCGACTGCTCGCCGCGCGGGGATGGGCCAGGCTTCGTGCGGGTCCTGGACGACAAGACCCTGCTCCTGCCCGACCGGCGCGGCAACAACCGGATCGATTCGCTTAAAAACATCGTGCGCGACCCGAGCGTCGCCCTGCTCTTCCTGATCCCCGGCATCGGCGAGACCTTAAGGGTGAACGGGCGCGCAGTGATTTCCGTCGAGACGGACTTGCTGGAGAGCTTTTCCGTCGACGGCAAGGAGCCGAAATCGGTGGTGGTGATCACTATCGAGACGGTGTTCTTCCAATGCGCCCGGGCGATCCTGCGTTCGGAGCTGTGGAACCCGGCCCGCCACGTGCCGCGGGAGAGCCTGCCGAGCGCAGGCCAGATGCTGGCGGCGCTCACCAACAACGAGGCGGGCGGCGAGGCCTATGACAAAGCTCTGCCCGAGCGGCAACGCACCACGCTCTATTGATGACTTGACCTAAAACCCCCTGCCCCCGAAAAGGCTCTTTCGTTTTTCACCAGTGAAGCTCAAGGACAATCCATGACGATCCAGCGCATCAAGCCCGGCCCGCGTATGAGCGGCGCCGTCGTTCACGGCAACACCGTCTATCTCGCAGGCCAGGTGGCCAACCAGAGTGCCGGCCAGAGCGTCACCGAGCAGACCAAGGAAATCCTGTCCATCATCGACAGCCTGCTGGCTGAGGCCGGCACCGACAAGTCGAAGATCCTGATGGCCAATATCTGGATCACCGACATGGGCACGTTCCAGGAGATGAATGCCGTGTGGGATGCCTGGGTGTCTCCCGGCAATACGCCTGCCCGCGCGACCGTCGAGGCGAAGCTCGCAACCCCCGCCTTCAAGGTCGAGATCGCCGTCATCGCGGCGAAGTAAGTTCGGCGAACAAAAAAGAAGCGGGCCTTTCGGTCCGCTTCTCATATATCCGCTACGCCGCGCTTACGGGCAGGGATGGCGCATGCCATCGTAGCCGAGATAGGTGCCCGAACCCGGATCGTAGGACTTGAACCGCTGGGCGCAGTACGCCGCGTTGCCGCCATAGACCGGAGCGGCCTGAGCCTGCGACTGAGCGATCGCACCGCCGATGATGGCACCGGTGGCCAGACCGATGGCGCCCGCGGCTGCAGCCGAGCCGTAGTCGCGGCGATAGTAGCCGCGGTCACCGTAATAGCGACGATCCCCATAATAGCGGCGTTCCCCGTAGCGCGGACCGCCACGATAGACACGGCGCTCCACCACACGGGGGCTGCCGCGATAGACGCGGCGTTCCCCATACTGTGAGTAGTCGCTGTTCACGTTGCCGTTCTGAATGGCGGCGACGAGTTCGTTGACAGGCGCGGTCTGCGTCTCGGCGGCAGACGCCGGGGCAAGGCCGACGGCGCCGAGAGCGGCCGTGGCAGCCACAGCCATGAAGAATTTACGCATGGGATTACTCCTCCAATGTCGGAAGGCGAACGCAGGAAAGCCGATGTCGTTCCGTTTCCGGGGAATTACGGGTTATCTCTCGCGGGAACGTGAGGAATGACGATCGTCGGATAGAGCTTCGGATCTGACCGATGAAGCCCGCCTTCCCTCGACCCTCCCCTGCCCGACCGGGCAGAGGTCCAGCACGGCACAGCGGTGACAGGCCGGATTCGTGAAGAAGCAGCAGCGCTGGCCGTGCAGCATCATGACCTCGTGGTTGTCGTAGATGGCTTGCGCATCCCAATCCTCCGGCAACAGAGCAGCAAGCGCCGCATGGGACGGCCCGACCGCAGTCGAGAGCGGGATAAGACCCGTCCGCTGGGCAACGCGATGATGGTGGCTGTCCACGGGAAGGGCTGCCTTGCGCAGCACCGAGAAGGAGAGCACCGCCGCACTCGTCTTCGGGCCAATGCCCGGAATGCTCTCAAGCCAGGCCCGCGCCTCCTCGACCGGCATGCTTTCAAGAAAATCGAGCGACAGGCTGCCGTGCCGCTCCTCGATGGCGTGCAGCACCGCCTGCAGGCGCGGCGCCTTCTGCTCCGGCCATGTCACGCCCTGGATCGCCTGCTCGACCTCGTCCGTGGGCGCGTTCATCATCGCGCGCCAATCGGCATAGCGCGCGCGCAGCGCCTTGAAGGCGCGTCCCGAATCCGCATTGCGGGTGCGGTGGGACAGGAGCGAGGAGATCAGCTCGCTTATCGGATCGAGGGAATGAAAGTAAGGGATCGGACAGCCATAGACCGCGCACAGACGCTCATGGATGACGAGCGCCTTCGCTTTGAGATCCTGCAGGTCCGGATTCATCCCGAGGCAAGTCGCGAATCGGCGGCGTGGTTCCACGCACTTTGTCATCACCGGCCTTGTGCCGGTGATCTCGACCAGTGAGGCGCAGCGCTTCTCATAATCGAGATGGCCGGGACAAGCCCGGCCATGACACAGGAGAGTGTCATTCCTGGCTGGAGAGGTGGATCCCCTTCTCTCGCCTTCAGCTCGCCAGGGATGACAATGTCGCGTTACAAAATAAACCGGCTCAGATCCGTGTTCTTCGCCAGCTCCTCCACCTCGCCGCGCACGTAAGCGGAATCGATTTTCACCGTCTCGCCGGAGCGGTCGGGCGCGGTGAACGACACGTCGTCGAGCACGCGTTCCAGCACTGTCTGCAGGCGGCGCGCGCCGATGTTCTCGACGGTGTTGTTCACCTCGACGGCCACTTCAGCCAGCGCATCGATGGCATCGTCCGTGAAGACGAGGTCGACGCCTTCCGTCTTCATCAGCGCGATAGATTGCTTGATGAGGCTCGCTTCAGTCTCCGTGAGAATGCGGCGGAAATCCTCGACGGTGAGCGGCGAGAGTTCCACGCGGATCGGCAGGCGGCCCTGCAATTCCGGCAGGAGGTCGGACGGCTTCGACACGTGGAAGGCGCCGGACGCGATGAACAGGATGTGGTCCGTCTTCACTGATCCGTATTTCGTCGACACGGTGGTGCCCTCGATCAGCGGTAAGAGATCACGCTGCACGCCCTCGCGCGACACGTCCGCACCGGTGCGGCCCTCGCGGCCGGCGATCTTGTCGATCTCGTCGAGGAACACGATGCCGTTGTTCTCCACTTGGCGCAGGGCCTCCTGCACGATGGCGTCCTGGTCGAGCATCTTGTCGGCCTCTTCCATCACCAGCGGATCATATGCCTCGCGCACAGTGGTGCGGCGCGTCTTGCGCTGTCCGCCGAAGGCCTTGCCGAACATGTCGGAGAGGTTGATCGCGCCCACCGACGCGCCTGGCATGCCGGGGATCTCGAACATGGGCATCCCCTGCCCTCCGCCCGATTGCAGCTCGATCTCGATCTCCTTGTCGTCAAGCTCGTTGGCGCGCAGCTTGCGGCGGAAGGAATCGCGCGTGACGGCGCTTGCCGTGGTGCCGACAAGCGCATCGAGCACGCGTTCCTCGGCGGCGATATGGGCTTTCGCCTGCACCTGACGGCGACGCTCTTCCTTCACGAGGCCGATGCCGATCTCCATGAGGTCGCGCACGATCTGCTCCACGTCGCGGCCCACATAGCCGACCTCGGTGAACTTGGTGGCCTCGACCTTGAGGAACGGCGCGCCAGCGAGCTTGGCGAGGCGGCGCGAGATCTCGGTCTTGCCGCAGCCCGTGGGGCCGATCATCAGGATGTTTTTCGGCGCCACTTCCTCACGCAGATGGCCTTCGAGCTGCTGACGCCGCCAGCGGTTGCGCAACGCAATGGCGACCGCCCGCTTGGCGTCATTCTGGCCGACGATGTAGCGGTCGAGTTCGGAAACGATTTCGCGGGGAGAAAAGGTGGTCATCAGCTGTCCAGGGTCTCAATGACGATGTTCGCGTTCGTATAGACGCAGATCTCGGCCGCAATGCCGAGCGACCGGCGCACGATGGCCTCCGGGTCCGTCTCGTATTCGGCGAGCGCGCGTGCAGCGGCGAGCGCGTAGTTGCCGCCGGAGCCGATGGCCATGATGCCGTTTTCCGGCTCCAGCACGTCGCCGGCGCCGGACAGCAGCAGGCCGACGTCCTTGTCGGCCACCAGCATCATGGCTTCCAGGCGGCGAAGATAGCGGTCGGTGCGCCAGTCCTTGGTGAGCTCGACGCAGGCGCGGGTGAGCTGGCCGGGATATTGCTCGAGCTTGGCCTCAAGCCGCTCGAACAGGGTGAAGGCATCGGCCGTCGAGCCGGCAAAGCCGCCGATCACGCCGCCCTTGGCGAGGCGCCGGACCTTTTTCGCATTGCCCTTCACCACGGTCTGGCCGAGGCTCACCTGCCCGTCGCCGCCGATGACGGTGCGACCGCCTCTGCGGACCATGAGGATCGTGGTGGCATGCATGCGGGGGGTGGCGTCTTCGGGCAAGGCAGGGCTCCGGCAGGCGGGATAAAGGGCAACCGTTTGTATCTTCACTTAAGCATTCATGGCTCGAAAACAACGCAGGTGCGTCCCCTCTCCCGAGTGGGAGAGGGGCAGGGGTGAGGGTGTGGCGCTTCACCAGTCCAGCACCCTCACCACCGCCGCAACACGTCAGTCGCAGCACCTTATCCTGCATTGGCCCTCCCTCACCCCGACCCTCTCCCATATGGGAGAGGGAGAAGCACCGGGTGGCAATTCTCCGCGCGGCTTGCTAGAACGCCTCGTCTCTTGTTCCGCAAAGGATTTTGATGATGCGCTCCGCGAGCGTCAGCCGTCGCACCGCCGAGACCGATGTCGCCCTGTCGATAGCCCTCGATGGCACCGGCAAGGCCGAGATCTCCACGGGGGTCGGCTTCCTCGACCATATGCTCGAACTGTTTGCCCGACACGGTCACTTCGACCTGACCGTGAAGGTGACCGGCGATCTGCATGTGGACCAGCATCATACCACCGAGGACACCGGAATCGCGCTCGGACAGGCCACCCTGAAGGCGCTTGGCGATAAAAAGGGCATCACGCGCTATGCCGACATCCATCTGCCGATGGACGAGACCTTGACGCGCATCGCCCTCGACATCTCGGGCCGCCCCTTCCTGGTGTTCCGCACCACCTTCCCGACGGAGAAGATCGGCGTTTTCGACACCGAGCTGGTGCGCGAGTTCTTTCAGGCGTTTGCCATCCAAGCGGGGCTGACGCTCCACGTGGAGACGCTCTACGGCGAGAACAGCCACCATATCGCCGAGAGCTGCTTCAAGGGCCTGGCACGGGCCTTGCGTCAGGCCGTGGCACTGGACCCAAGGGAAGAGGGCCGCGTTCCCTCCACCAAGGGTACGCTCTAGATCCATCAAGAGACGCCCTGTTCGGCAACCCGAGGTTCACCTCACCGGACAGGGCCCTGAGGAAACGTCGCCATGACCACCTATACCCTGCACCTCCCGCGCGATGCGCGGCCGGGTGATCCGAGCGCTTTGGATGAATCCGAGCTCGTGAAGGATGCCTTCTCCTGGGGCGCCTTCTTCTTCACCTTCCTGTGGTTCTTCGTCCATCGCCTGTGGCTCGCCGGCCTCGCCGTGCTGCTGATCGTCCTCGCCTTCGGCGGCCTCATGGCCGTGCTGGACGTGCATCCCCTCGCGGGCTCCATCGCCCAGCTCCTGCTGCAGAGCCTGATCGGCCTGGAAGCCAACAGCCTGCGCCGCTGGACCCTGACCCGTCACGGCCGCCCGGCCGTCGATGCGGTGACGGCCGCCGACCAGGACGAGGCGGAGACCAAGGCCTTCGCCCGCTGGCTCGACGCCAAGGCGGCCCCTCTGCCCCGCAGCCCGGCCCCGTCGCCCATCCTGTCCACCCCAAGGCGGTCCGAGCCGGTGATCGGCCTCTTTCCCGATGCGGAGCGTCCCCGGTGAGCGTCGTCATCATCGATTACGGGTCCGGCAACCTGCACTCTGCCGCCAAGGCGTTCGAGCGGGCGGCGCGCGAGGCGGAGCTCGACTTGGCCATCACGGTCTCGTCCGACCCGAGCGTTGTCGCCAAGGCCGACCGGATCGTGCTGCCGGGCGTTGGCGCCTTCGCCGATTGCCGCCGCGGCCTCGATTCCGTGCCCGGCATGGTGGAGGTGCTGCAGCGCCGCGTGCATGAGGACAAGCGCTCGTTCTTCGGCATCTGCGTCGGCATGCAGCTCATGGCCACGCGAGGTCTTGAGCATACGACCAGCTATGGCCTTGATTGGATCAAGGGCGACGTGAAGGCGATCACGCCAAGCGACCCGAACTTGAAGATCCCCCACATGGGCTGGAACACGCTTCAGCAGGTCAAACCGCATCCGCTCCTCGACGGCATTCCCACCGGGCCTGACGGGCTGCACGCCTATTTCGTGCATTCCTATGCGCTCTCGCCGACCAACCCGGCCGACGTGGTCGCCACTACCGATTACGGCGGGCCGGTGACGGCCATCGTCGGGCGCGACAACCTCGTCGGCGCGCAATTCCATCCCGAAAAGAGCCAAGCGCTCGGCCTCAAGCTCATCGCCAATTTCTTAAGGTGGCGCCCATGATCCTCTATCCTGCCATCGACCTCAAAGAGGGATTGTGCGTCCGCCTGATCCAGGGCGACATGGACCAGGCGACCGTGTTCAACGACGACCCCGCTGATCAGGCCGCCACCTTCGAGGCCCAGGGCTTCGAATGGCTGCACGTGGTCGATCTCGACGGGGCCTTCGCCGGCAAGCCGATGAACGCGGCGGCCGTCGAAGACATCCTCAAGCGCATAAACATTCCGGTGCAGCTCGGCGGCGGCATCCGCGACATGAAGACCGTGGAGGGCTGGCTCACCAAGGGCGTGTCCCGGGTGATCATCGGCACGGCCGCCGTGCGCGACCCAGACTTCGTGCGCGAGGCTGCCCGCCTCCATCCGGGCAAGATCGCGGTGGGCATCGACGCCAAGGACGGATTGGTTGCCGTGGAGGGCTGGGCCCAGACCTCGACCCTCTCGGCCGAAGAGCTCGGCCGGAGATTCGAGGATGCGGGGGTTGCCGCCATCATCTACACGGATATCGCCCGCGACGGCATTCTCAAAGGTCTCAACTTCCCGATGACCTTGGGACTCGCCCGCGCGGTCTCGATCCCGGTCATCGCCTCCGGAGGCCTCGCCTCCATGGCCGATATCGAGCGCCTGACCCAACCCGACTGCGCCGTCCTCAACGGCGCCATCTCCGGCCGCGCCCTGTACGACGGGCGCATTGACCCGGTTGAGGCGCTGGCACTGCTGAGAAAAGTGCCGGTTTCATCCTCCCCTTGAGGGGGAGGGTCGACGTTGCGCGAGCAGCGGCGGGGTGGGGTGGAAACACCTCATTCTGCAAGTCTCGCGCATCCACCCCATCCCGGACCTTTCGGTCCGACCTCCCCCCTCAAGGGGAAGGTGATTAAGAGTGAACCATGCTGAAAGTGCGTCTCATTCCCTGCCTGGATGTAAAGGACGGGCGCGTCGTGAAGGGCGTGCAGTTCGTCGACCTCGTCGATGCCGGCGATCCGGTCGAAGCTGCCAAGGCCTACGATGCGGCCGGGGCCGACGAACTCTGCTTCCTCGACATCACCGCCAGCCACGAGGCGAGGGGGATCCTGCTCGATGTGGTGCGGCGCACGGCGGAAGCCTGCTTCATGCCGCTCACCGTGGGCGGCGGCGTGCGGACCGTCGAGGACATCCGCAACCTGCTGCTCGCCGGCGCCGACAAGGTGTCGATCAACACGGCTGCGGTGAAGAATCCGGATTTCGTGCGCGAGGCGTCGGAAAAGTTCGGCGCGCAATGCATCGTCGTCGCCATCGACGCCAAGAAGGTGTCGGGGGAGGGCGAGCCCGCGGCTTGGGAGATCTTCACCCATGGCGGGCGCAATGCCACCGGCATCGATGCCATCGCGTTCGCCAAGCAGGTGGCGGAGCTCGGGGCAGGGGAGCTGCTGGTCACTTCCATGGACCGGGACGGCACCAAGGAGGGCTACGACCTCGCGCTGGTGCGTGCCATCGCGGACGCGGTCTCCGTGCCGGTCATCGCCTCTGGCGGCGTCGGCAACCTCGACCACCTGGTCGATGGCGTCGAGAAGGGCCATGCCAGCGCGGTGCTCGCCGCCTCGATCTTCCATTTCGGCACGCATACGATTTCCGAAGCCAAGGGCTACATGGCCAAGGCAGGATTGAAGATGCGCCTCGACGAGCCCGCGCAGGGTACGGCCGCCCGAACGGCCGACATGGCCCTGTCGTAGCTGCCGTAGGAGATTGAGCAATGACGATTTCCGGCGATGAGGATCTGATCAGGCTCCAAGAAATTGGCAGGATCGTCGCCAATGCGCTTGAAGCCATGGCGGCGGCGCTCGAGCCGGGGATGACCACGGCGGAGCTCGACATGATCGGCCGCCAGTTTCTCGAGAATGCCGGCGCCCGGCCCGGCCCGGAGCTTGTCTACGATTTTCCCGGCGCCACCTGCATCAGCGTGAACGAGGAGATCGCCCACGGCATTCCCGGCTCCCGGCGGATCGAGGCGGGCGATCTCGTCAACATCGACATTTCGGCGGAAAAGAACGGCGTGTTTGCCGACACCGGAGCGTCCTTCGCGGTTCCTCCCGTGACGAACGCGGTCAAACGCCTGTGCCGGGACGGCAAGCGCGCCATGTGGGTGGGCCTGCGCCAGGTCGGCGCCAACAAGCCTCTGGCCGGCATCGGCGAGGCCATCGGCAGCTTCGCGCAGAAGAACGGCTATACCCTGGTGCGGAATCTTGCGAGCCATGGCATCGGCCATTCCCTGCACGAGGAGCCGAAGGAAATTTCGACCTGGCCGGACCGCTCGGAGCGCCGGATCATGAACGAGGGCCTGGTCTTCACCGTCGAGCCGTTCCTGTCCCTGGGGTCGGAATGGGCCGAGGACGGCGACGATCCGTGGACCCTGTTCAGCGAGCCGCGCGCCCTGACCGTCCAGTACGAACACACCGTCGTTGCCACCCGCAGCGGCCCCCTTGTCGTGACCCTGCCCGGATGATGCGGCTATGACCTCTTTCACCCTCCAAGACCTCGCCCGCATCGTGGCCGAACGCGCCGCAGCACCGGAAGCCGAGTCCTATACGGCCAAGCTGATCGGCGGCGGCCCGGCCAAGGCGGCCAAGAAGCTCGGCGAGGAGGCGGTGGAAGCCGTCATTGCGGCCGTGCAGGGGGACCGCGAAAACCTCACGGCGGAAGCGGCCGACGTGCTGTATCATCTTTTGGTCGTGTTGCAGGGCGCCGATATTCCTCTAAGTGACGTCATGGCCGAACTGGAGCGCCGCACGGCGCAGTCGGGGCTTGCGGAGAAGGCCGCGCGCAAGCCCTAAAACGAGAGGTGGTTCGCATGGACCAGCCCAACGTGATCTCCGCCGTTGAGAGCGATGACGGGCTGTCGCCCTACCGGGTCTTCTCCCGCGACGAGTGGGCGAAGCTGCGCGCCGATGCACCGATGACGCTCACCGCCGACGAGGTGATGCAGCTCCAATCCCTCAACGATCCGATCTCGATCGACGAGGTGGCGGCGATCTACCTGCCGCTCTCGCGCCTGCTCTCCCTCTACGTCGCGGCGACGCAAGGGCTGTTCAAGGCGACCCAGCGCTTCCTGCTCGCCGAGAAGGACGCCAAGGTGCCCTACATCATCGGCGTGGCAGGCTCGGTGGCAGTGGGCAAGTCCACCACGGCCCGCGTGCTCAAGGCGCTCCTCGCCCGCTGGCCCAACACCCCGAAGGTGGATCTCGTTACCACGGACGGCTTTCTCCTGCCCAACGCGGAGCTGACGCGGCTCGGGCTCATGGAGCGCAAAGGTTTTCCGGAGAGCTACGACACCGGCAAGCTCCTGCACTTCCTGGCTGACATCAAGGCCGGCAAGCGCAACGTGAAGGCGCCGCTCTATTCCCACCTCGTCTATGACGTGGTGCCCGGCGAGGAGACGAATGTCGACCGGCCGGACATCCTCATCGTCGAGGGGCTGAACGTGCTCCAGCCGGCGCGTATGCCCAAGGACGGCACCGCCATTCCCTTCGTGTCCGATTTCTTCGACTTCTCGGTCTATATCGATGCCGACGAGGCCGACCTGCACCGCTGGTACGTGAACCGTTTCTTACGCCTGCGCCATACCGCCTTCCGCGATCCGCTCTCCTACTTCCGCCGCTATGCGGAACTGCCGGAGGCCGAAGCGATCGATATCGCAGAGGGCCTGTGGAACCGCATCAACCTGCTGAACCTGCAGGAGAACATCATACCGACCCGCCAGCGCGCGAGCCTGATCCTCAAGAAGGGCGCGAGTCATCGGATCGAGACGGTGGCGCTGCGACGGTTGTGATCCCGCCGTGAAGCACTTTGCCAAAGGTCTGTTCCTCCTCAACGTCCTGGCGCTGGCTGTCACGGCTTTGGCCGTCTGGGTTCTCGACCGGCGCTCTGCCGTCGAGATGTTCGATATCGCCACCTATGTGGGATTGGGCATGGGAGCGCTCGGAGGCCTCATGTTCTTCGGCTCGGCGCCCGGCGTGAGCGCGTCGACAGGGATGGCGGCCAGTGCGGCCGATCAACCGAGCCGAATCATGGATGCGCTTTGGGGAGACCGGACCTCAAGTGCATCGACGGGAGCCATGTTGGTCTGCGGCGGTGTCAGCTGGATTGCGATCGCGTGGCTGCTGACCGGGCTGTTAAGCGCTGGCAGCTGAAGCCAACCATTTCCCAATCTTGAGCGCTGAGCCTCTGCATGATCGGACGATGCATGGATCACGCAGCCAGTCGAAGACAAGCTCGCGCGCAGTGCCGAACAGGCCAAGGAAGCGGTATCAAAAATCCCGCTGGACCCGCAGACGCATCTCGAGAGCATCGGCTGATCCGATCAGCCATCCGGTTGCTGGATCGTTGTCGGCAAAGACGCGTCCGCGCGGATCCAGCCTGCGATAGAGACCCTCGATTCCGATATAGAAACCGCTCACCGGCAGCCAGGACAGGTTCGTGCCGACCCGCCAGTCGGTGGTATCGACGAAGCCGAGGGCACCACCCGCAGGTGTCAGGACCGTTCCATTATCTGCGTAGTCGATCACACCATAGGACCCGAAAACGGCTTGGCGGATCTGTGGTGTCCAGTAATGCAGGAAGAGGGCGGTTGCCATCCACCCGCGCCCAAGCTGGGCATTGCCGAGCACATCCACATACACATCGGTCTGATTGAGAGAAATATCCGTGACGGATGTGTTCGCGAATCCGAGATAGCTGAGCGCACCGCGTGAATACCCGGCCTGCAGCCACAACTGATCGCCTTCGGCGAAGGTCGGCAGCTTGATCTGAACGCCGCCCTGGATGGCGAAGCCGTAATCGGTGCTCACGTAGGCGCTCGCTGCGGGCCCTGCCACCAGATTGTCGCTTCGGATCTGCCGGATGGCTCCCGACAACTGCGCCTTGCCCCAATCCTGCTCGACGAGAAGCTGTCCGACCAGGTCGGGCACGCGTTCGCCTGCGGTCGAGAAGCCCTGCCCGGGAAAATCCGGACCGTTGGGCCCGTTGTAGAACTGGCGCTCGATGCCATCCTCCAGCGCGAGGCTGGCGGAAAAGCCCGCACCCCATTCCACTGTGTAGGCGAGGACCTGCGTCGAGAAATCTGAAACGAGCAGGGAGCCGAAGTTGTAGTCGTTGGTGTAAAAGTCGAAATACGACTGCGTGCGCCCGGCCGTCAGGCCTGCGAAACGAACGAAGGCCCGGTCGAGCTCCGCCGTATCCTCTCCGTAAATGCCCGTGTTGCGGGTCAGCTCGTACCGCAGGAAGGCGCGAAGGTCGCCATGTTCGGTCCTATTGCGAGCATCGATGTCGATCCGCCCCCGCGCCCGCGTCCCGAAGGCATCGTCCTCCCGCGATCCGGGTTCCAGATAGCGCATCTCGGCACGCACGCGGCCGGCGATCCGCAGGCAGGTCTCGGTTCCCGGAATGACGAAAAACCCTGTTCCATAACTTGAGCAGATCCGAACATAGCCGATTGCTGCGGCCTCACGAGCCGGCAGATCCGCCGCTCCGGCATTCGGGCAGCATAGGCCCATGGCGAGAGCGCTGCCGATCACCACCGACTGAAGCCCCGATCCGCAGACATGCCTCACGATCATGCCCTCCGTGAAAGAACGAGAGTACCGGGCCTCCCCTTGCGGAACAACCGACCTCAGGCCGACCTTTTCATAACCTTGGGCGTTGTGCCTCCAGATGGATGGAGGATGCATGACCACGCAGCCGGTCGACGAGAAGCTCAAGCGCAGCGCCGAGCATGCGCAGGAAGCGGCCGAGCAGACCCAAGAGGCCGCGGAGAACACGCAGGAAGCGGCGGAGCACACGCAAGTTGCCGCCAAGACAACCGCCACAGCGACCGTTCAGTTGAAGGACAGCGCCGACCGGCGCACGGAACTGGCCGCTAACCGCACAGTCTTTGCCGCCGAGCGCACATATGCGGCCTGGGTGCGCACGGGACTCGCAGCGCTCGCCTCCGGCATCGGCGCAAAAAAGCTGCTGGAAGGCGTTGTGCCGGACTGGATGATCATTTCCACCGGCTCGGTCCTGATCTTCTTCAGCGCCTTCTGCTTCGCGGCCGCCGTCTGGCGTCAGCTCTTCCAGGGTGCCCAGGTGCCCGAGCCCGACGTGCCGCGCATCCCGCCGTTCCTGTTCGTGGCCTTCAACGGCTTCCTGGCGCTCGTCTCGCTCGCGGCCCTGTTCAGCCTATGGTTTGGGTAGACGGGTGGGGATTGAGCGGCAACGCTTTCCTCCAGTGTCATCCCCGCGAACGCGGGGATCCATAACCACTAGCGATGCAGAAGAAGGCTCAACGCTGATCGCTCTGTCTTGAGACGTCGTGTTTATGGATTCCGGGCTCGGCTTTATCAGCCGCCCCGGAATGACAGTGAATGTCAGCTCAACAACCCCTGCTGCTGTGCCAGTTCCTTGAGGCTGGTCTGCGGCCGGGCGCCGAGATGGCTGATGATCTCGGCAGCGGCAAGGCCTCCGAGGCGGGCGCAGTCGGTGAGATCCAGGTTCTTCACGAGGCCGGCGAGGAAGCCGGAGGCGAAGAGATCGCCCGCGCCGGTGGTGTCGACCACGCGCTCCACGGGGAAAGCCGGCACGGCCCTGGTCTCGCCGCGGCTCACGATCAGCGCACCGTCCGCCGAGCGGGTGATGGCGCCGAGCACGTTTTCCTCGCGCAGCGCCGCGAGCGCGGTGTCGGCGTCCGACGTGCCGTAGAGGCTCTGCAGCTCGTGGATGTTGGCGAACAGGATGTCGAGGCTGCCGTCGCGCATGAGGCCGAGAAATTCATCGCGGTAGCGGTCGACGCAGAAGGCGTCGGAGAGCGTCAGCGCCACCTTGTTGCCGGCCTCATGGGCGATTTTCACGGCCTTGCGGAAAGCTTCTTTCGCGGCCGGCGGATCCCACAGGTAGCCTTCGAGATAGACGATGGATGAGGCGCGCACCGTGTCCGGGTTCACGTCATCCGGGGTGAGGTTCTGGCAGGCGCCAAGATAGGTGTTCATGGTGCGCTCGCCATCCGGCGTCACCAGGATGAAGCTGCGGGCGGTGGCAGGACCCTCTTGCGCCGGCGTCACGTCGTAATGCACGTCGATGGCCTTGAGATCGTGGGCGAAGAGTTTGCCCGTCTCGTCGTTCTTCACCTTGCCGATGAAGCCGGCCTTGACGCCGAAGGACGCCACGCCCGCGGCCGTGTTGGCGCCGGAGCCCCCCGACACGATGATGGCCGGGCCCATGTCTCCGTAGAGCTCTTCCGCCCGCGCCTCGTCGATGAGCTGCATGGCGCCCTTGTGGACCTTCTTCTGGAGAAGGAACGCCTCGTCCGTATGGGCGAGCACGTCAACGATGGCGTTGCCGAGGGTGAGAACGTCGATACGGGTCTGGGACATGAGCCACCGGGTTTGGGATAGGACGGGGCGCTTTCGCATCCAGGGCAGGGGAGGTCAAGCTCCTAGCGTATCGTGCGGAAAAGTGGGTCCGGTTTTCCGCGACCAACGATGCGCCACCATTAAGCGTAAGCATCGATCCCAAAAGTGCATTCCACTTTTGGGATCGATGCTCTAGCGAGGTGAGACCGGTGCCTGGGCATCGCTCGGAACCGCACAACCGGTCCCGCGCTCCCTCTCCTGTGCCTCGTCGAGCAGCGCAATCATCCGGTCGAGTTCGTCCGGGGTCAGGCCGCGGATCTCCCGCGCCAGACGGTTGGCCAGCAATGTGGCCTTGGGATCGGTATTGGCCGTGTCGATCTTCACCCGCGGATCGGAAACATCGGCAAGCCGCGTGAGTTCGTCGGCCTCGTCCCAGATGATGTGGAAGTACTGCAGCACGCCCTGGATGAGCGTCCAGGTCGGCTTGCCGCGTTCGCCGCGCTCAAGCGCCGAGAGATAGGCGCTCGAGACGCCGAGATGCGCCGCCATGTCCTTCAACATGCGCCCGCGTTCCTGGCGTAGCTGCCGCACCCGTTCACCGAAGGGAGTCATCGTCCTATCCCCCACTCCGCCGCCGGCGGAGCCTGACATAGAGTGCACCGGATCCGCCGTGCTGGGGAGAGGCCTCCTCGAAGCCGATCACCAGGTGGCGCAGGTCGGGAAGCCTCAGCCAATGCGGCACCATGCGCCGCAGCACGCCCCTTTCATCGAACAGGCCGTTGTTGACGGCAGCTCCCCCTTTGCCGGTGATCACAAGGACGAGCGCGTGGCCGGAGCCCTGCGCGCGATGCAGGAAGCTGAGCAAGGCGAAATGCGCCTCCTCCTGGCGCATCCCGTGCAGGTCGATGACGCTGTCCACATCCTTGCGGCCGCGGCGCAGGGCCTGGAGCGTCTTGCGCTCCACCGGAGCCATCGGGGGCAGGGCAGGTTTCGAGGGCGGAAGAGGGGGCAGGGCCGGCGGGAGCTTCGCCGCCACCGGGGCAGGGGCCGTGGCGGGCTTGTCCTCGGATTCCGGCTCCGGCGGCAGGGCCTTGCCCTGCATGGGCTTCACGTGCCGGGCCACATGGGACCAGAGCCGCTTCTCCTCGGGGCTGAGCTGGCGGGTGCGGCTCTTGCGGGTCATGAACGGGGTTTGGGCTGCAGGACCACGAAGCGCACGGGATGGCGCAGGAGCCCGGCGCGGCGACCCGCCTCCTCGCCGCTGCCGAAGAAGAAGTCGCCCCTGGCCGGCCCGACGATGGCCGAGCCCGTATCCTGGGCGATCATGAGGCGCCGAAGCGGCTCCGCCTTGTCGAGAGTCAGGGGCAATTGCCCGTCGAGCCAGACTGGCAGGCCATAGGCCCAGAGCGACCGGTCGACCGCGAGGCTGCGGCCGGGCACGAGCGGGTGGCCTGCCCCGCCGATGGGGCCGTCCTCGGGTGCCAGCTCCATGGCTTCGCGGAAGAAGATGTAGGATTGGTTCTGCCGCATCAGGGCCTTGGCCGGCTCCGGATGGTTCTTCAGCCAGCCCATGAGCTTTTCGAGCGTCATGGATTCGAGGTCCATCTCGCCCTGCTGCACCAGAACGCGGCCAATGGAGGTGTAAGGCCGCCCGTTGCGCCCGGCATAGGCCACCCGCATCACGGAGCCGTCGGTCAGGCGGATGCGGGCCGAGCCCTGCACATGGATGATGAAGGCCTCGCCCGGCTCGCTTAAATACACGATTGGTCTGGCAAGGGTGCCTAAGGCACCGTTCTCGATGGCCGCGCGGTCCGGATAGGGCTCGTAGCCGTGAGCCGCGCGCCGTGCCGCCTGGAGGCCTTTCTCGATTCCGGGCAGGGTCTCGCCCTGCGCGATGGTGACGAGGTCCTGGGGCCGATCAAGCAGGGGAACCCGGTAGGTGGCGTCCGGGGTGCGCGAGCCCTGGAACTCCGGTTCGTAATAGCCGGTGAGAAAACCCTGGCCGGCATGGGGAACAACCGCATGAGGCCTGAAATAGGTCTCGAAGAAACGCTTCGCCTCGGCCTTGCCGGTGTCGGGCGTCTTCAGCGCCTCGCGGCACACCGCGAGAAGATTTGCCTGAGGCGATTGCGCCGGCCGCAGCTCAGTAGACGCGGCCTCAAGCGCCCGGCAGGAGCGCAGGAAAGCCCGGAAGGCAGCGGCGTGATCGTCCGTCTCCCAGCCTGCGAGATCGTGGAAGGCGAGGGGCTCCAGGCGCGCAAGGTCCTTCAGGGCCGATCCGGCCGCGGCATCGGACATGCTCAGTGTCCAGGCAAAAAGGCAGGCGAAAAAGACCCGCCCGACATCTCTCATTGCCCCGCTTCGGTCGCCACGAGGAGCCAGTTGGGGTCGCGGCTGCCGAGCGTCCGGGCGAAGGTCCACACGTCGGTGACATCGGCCACGGTCTCAAGGCTGCCATCCACCACGGCACCGGACGTATCGCGGGTGGCGGTGATCAGCTTGGACAGAAAGCGCACCACGATCTGGGCCGACTTGCCCTGAAGCTCGGCCCCGGCCATCTCGGCCTTGTCGATGGACACGAAGGTGGTCTCCACCGTCTCACCCCGGCCCTCGCGCTCGGTGATCGCCCGCTCGAAGCCCTCGTAGACTTCCTTAGAGAGAAGATCCTTCAAGGTGGCGCGGTCACCTTGGGCGAAAGCCGTGACGATCATTTCGTAGGCGGACTTGGCCCCCTCAAGAAATTCGGCGGCGTCGAAATTCGACTCAAGGCGGACAATGCCGTCCAAAGCCTGGGCCGTGGGCGTACCGGGCTCGGCGATGCCCTTCCAGCGCTCGGCTGGCGGAACCTCGGCGGCAGGACGCGGACCGGTGGCTCCTGGAAGGCGCACCACATTGTGATCGGGCTCGGCCGGTGCATTGCCCGGGCGCAAGGGGGCATCCCGGCGTGACATGGGATCGAAGGGCGGCTGTTCGCTTCCGGTCTTCTGCCCCAGGACGGAGCGGAGGCGCCAGATCACGAATACGGCGAGAACAATGAAAATGAGGGTCGTGATGTCGAAGGAATCCTGCATCGTCGATCCGTTGTAAGCCTGCCCGCGCCCGGTTGTCGCCGGGCGTTGTGTCGAGGAGGTGAAGGTGTCATCCTTCGCATATGGGGTCTTGAGGTCGTAACATCCACCTGTGCCCCCGACAAGCGAATGAGTTGGCTCAAAATCTTGCTTCCCGCATGAGAAGCATGGTAGCGCGAAGATCCATGGCCCGCCGCCGCAGACGCTCCGCTTGACGAGGCGTTCCGCCCGGGCTCGACGAGACACCCCCTAGGGAGCATGAAACCATGGCCGAGAATGCGGCAAACAACGCAGCGCCTTCGCTGAACGCCCTTGCGCAATACTGCAAGGACTTCTCCTTCGAGAACCCCAACGCCCCCCGCTCCCTGCAGCAGCAGACGGAAGGCCCGCAGATCAACCTGCAGGTCAACGTGAACGCCAAGCAGCTTGCCGAGGCGGATTTCGAGATCGACCTTACCCTCGAGGGCGATGCCAAGATCGGCGGCAAGGACGTGCTGTTCGCCTTCGAGCTCACCTATTCGGGCGTGTTCCGCATCCAGAACATTCCCCAGGATCAGCTGCATCCGGTGGTGATGATCGAGTGCCCGCGCCTGCTGTTCCCCTTCGCTCGCCAGATTGTGGCCGATGCGGTGCGCAACGGCGGCTTCCCGCCCCTCTACATCGACCCGATCGATTTCGTGGCTCTCTACCGCCAGCGCGCCGCCGAGGTGCAGGGGCAGCCGGACGGCGCTCAGACGCTGTCGTAAGCCGACGAGCGGATATCGGTTTTTTCAGATCGGGCGAGGCAAGAGCTTCGCCCGATTTCTTTTGGGAATCAGCGCGGACCGATTTATAGCTCGGCCGTTAAGTCATACCTTGGCAAGACAATGGTCGACGAATCCCGCTCCTTCACCTCGCAGTTAAGCGACGGCTCGCGTTCGTTCGAGGTTCTGGTCCTCGAAGCGGCGCAGCCATCCCGCATGGCCTTGTTTGCCGCCGGACGGGTTGGAAATCCCCAGCGTCATTTTCCACTGCTGCATGCCCTTGCCCGGCAGGGCTGCACGGTCGTAGCGCCGCATTTCGAGCCATTGGCCTCTCCCGTGCCGCGAGAGGATGAGCTGCTGTCGCGGGCGCGCAGCCTTGAATCGGCTGTCTGTTCATTCGCGCGTGAGGGCCTTCCAATCGCTGGAATTGGCCATTCGATCGGCGCCACGATGTTGCTCGTGATGGCGGGAGGCCACGCTCAGATGCTTGGCGGGCAAAGGGTGTCCGTAGTGCCCAAAATAAATTTCGACCGCTTGGTGCTTTTCACCCCGGCCGCGGATTTCTTCAGAGCGCCGGGTGCCCTGGCGTCTGTCGATGCACCGATCCTCCTATGGGCCGGAGAAAAGGATACGGTGACACCTCCGGCGCAAGCAGCATTCCTGAAAGAAGCGCTAGAGCCGGGATCGCCGGTCGAAATTCGCCTGGTGGCAGAGGCCGGCCATTTCACCTTCATGCACGAACTGCCGCCCCACATTTCGGACCCGCACCCTGACCGGAATGGGTTTCTGACGTCTTTCACCGATGACGTCTGCCGCTTCGTGATGAACTGACGACCGGGCGCTTGGATGCTCAGGAAGCTTCCGGCTTCGTCTCGCCGAGATACTCGCGCCAGATCGCGTCCGGCCCGATAGACTGGATGAAGGCCTCGTGGGCGGCGCGCTCGGCCTCCGTCAGGCGTGAGATCAGGGTGCGTGGCTGGGCATTGCGGGCGGCGCGTTCCGCCGCCGCGGCACTCCGGCGGGCCGACGGCTGCAGCGACAGGTCGAAGCCCACCTGCCGGCCGCCGATCAACTCGATATAGACCTCGGCCAGGATCTCGGCGTCGAGGAGCGCTCCGTGCTTGGTGCGCCGGGAATTGTCGATCCCGTAGCGGGTGCAGAGCGCATCGAGGTTGTTGGCCGCACCCGGATGCTTGCGCCGGGCCATGGCCAGCGTATCGACCGCGTCGGCCAGGTTGAATTGCGTGTGTCCGGTGCGGGCGAATTCCGCGTTGAGGAAGCCGACGTCGAAGGCAGCATTATGGATGACGAGCCGGGCATCGGCGATGAATTCAACGAACTCGTCCGCAATGGCGGCAAAAACCGGCTTGTCGGCCAGGAACTCGTCGGAGAGCCCATGCACCGCGAAGGCACCGGGCGAGACCGGGCATTCCGGGTTGATGTAGACGTGATAGCTCTTGCCCGTCGGGATGTGGTTGAGCATCTCGACGCAGCCGATTTCGATCACCCGGTCGCCCTTGGCCGGGCTGGTGCCGGTGGTTTCGGTATCGAGAACGATTTCACGCAACATCACAAAAACTCTTCATCAAAAACGGTGACGCCGTCCGGGACGACCGGCGAGGCAGGCGAGAATGGAGCGCACCTGCGCCTCGGCGGAGGCAAAGCCGCGGCTGGTGTCGACGAGAAAATGAGCCCAGGCACGCTTGTCCGCATCCGGCATCTGCTTGGCCAGGATGGCAGAAAATTTCTCCGCCGTCATGCCGGGCCGGGCGAGCACGCGCTCGTGCTGAACATGAGACGGCGCCGTGACGACCAGTGTGGCGTCGCAGCGCGTCTCGCCTCCCGTCTCGAACAGCAGGGGAATGTCCAGCACGGCCATGGGCGCAAGAGCCGAAACGCGAGCGAGAAAATTCTCCTCTTCCTCTCGCACCAGGGGATGCACGATGGCTTCGAGCTGCTTCATTCGTGCCGGATCGTTCAGAACGGCTGCTCCGAGCTTGGCACGATCGACGGCACCGTCCGCCACGGTGCCGGGAAACGCCTTCCCGATCAGCGGCGCGGCGCGGCCGCGATAGAGCCGGTGCACGGCGGCATCTGCATCGTGGACCGGCACCCCGAGCTTGCGAAAAAGCTCGGCCGTGGCCGACTTACCCATGCCGATGGAGCCGGTGAGGCCGAGCACGAAGGTCATCGGGCGGCCTCAAGATCGGCGAGAATCAGCGCCCGCAGTTCAGGCGTGACCTCGGGCGTAGCGCCGAACCAGCGCCGGAAGCCGGGGACCGCCTGGTGCAGCAGCATGCCAAGACCGTCGACCGTTCGTAAGTTCTGTGCGGCAGCGGCAGCCAGGAGAGGGGTTTCCAGGGGCACATAGACGATGTCCGCCACCACGGCATTCCGGGGCGCGTGGGAGAGGTCGATGGCGAGCGGCGGCTGGCCCGCCATGCCCAGCGACGTGGTGTTGACGATGAGCTGGGCATGGGGGATCACCCGCACGAGCGCCTCCCATGCAGCGTTCTCTAAGGCAACAAAACCGCCCGGCCTGAGATCGCGGACCAAGTCTTCAGCCTTCGACCCCGTGCGGTTCGCCACGAAGATGCGTTTGAGGGGGCGGTCCTGAAGGCCCGCCACCACGGCTCGGGCGGCACCGCCGGCGCCGAGCACGAGGGCGGTTTCCACATCTTGCTCCCAGCCTTTCCCCAGGGTGGCATCGAGATTGTCGATGAACCCGAGCGCATCCGTGTTGTCGCCCCAAAGCACGCCGTCCTCGACCCAGAGGGTGTTGACCGCGCCGACGCGCTGGGCCCGCTCAGTCCTACGGGAAACGTCGAGGAAGGCCGCCTCCTTGTGGGGTAGGGTGACGTTGCCGCCGGCAAAGCCGCGCTCATGGAAGCCGCTCAAGAATTCCCCGAAATCCACAGGCGCCACATCGATCCGCTCATAGGAGCCGTCGAGGCCATAGGCTTTCAGCCAGTGACCATGGATCAGCGGCGAGCGCGAATGCTTGATCGGATGGCCGACAACGAAGGCCTTCGCCATGAATTCTTAGTCCTAAAGAGCCAGGCAGCCGAGGCGGCGCAGGGCGGCGAGAAGCGGCAGAAGCGGGAGCCCCAGGATAGTCGAGTGATCCCCCTCGACTATCTCGAAGAGATGGATGCCAAACCCTTCGAGCTGGTAAACGCCGACGCTTTTGAGCACATCCGGACCGGCGAGGTCGAGATAAAGATCGATGGCCCCGTCCGTCAGCGGCCGCAGGGTGAGGTGGGCGACACTGGAGAAGCGCTCAACCACCTGCCCGCCGATGGCAATCGCCCCGGCGGAATGAAGAGAGTGCTGCCGTCCCGCAAGACGCTTGAGCTGGAGCTGCGCCGCCTCGCGATCCGCGGGCTTGTGAAACACCTCGCCGTCACAGGCGAGCACCTGGTCGGCCCCGAGCACCACCCGCTGCGGGTGGCGGCGGCTGACCGCCAGGGCCTTTTCCGCCGCAAGTCGCGCCGCGAGCGCCGGCGGATCGAGGCTCTCGTGTGCAGCGGCGTCTTCAACGGCTCTCTCGTCGACGCCGGAATTCTGCGTCTCGACCGGGAGCTCCGCGCTCACGAGCAGGCCTAAGCGGGTGGCGCTGGTGGAAGCCAGCAGCAGCTTGTCCAAATGGGTCCAAAGGGCTGGCATGGTCTAATTCGCGCTCAGGCGCTGGCGGCGATCGCGGTGCAGATCGATGATCGCGGCCGCCGTCTCTTCGATGGAGCGGCGGGTCACGTCGATCACCGGCCAGCCGTTGCGGGCAAAGAGCCGCCGGGAGGCCGCCAGCTCCTCGGCCACGGCCTCGCGGTCCACATACGAGGTGTCGTCATCGGCATTCAGACTCAAAAGCCGGTTCTGCCGGATCTGCACGATGCGCTCCGGCGTCGCCACGAGGCCGACGATCAGGGCGGTCTTGGCCGTCTCCAGGATAACTGGGGGCGGCACGCCGGGCACGAGGGGGATATTGGCGGTCTTGAGGCCCCGGTTGGCGAGATAGATGGAGGTCGGGGTCTTCGAGGTGCGGCTCACTCCCACCAGGATCACGTCGGCGTCGTCGAGATCGTGCGGCAGGTGCCCGTCATCGTGCAGAAGGGTGAAGTTCATGGCGTCGATGCGCTTGAAATATTCTGCGTTCAGCATGTGCTGGGCGCCGGGCCGCGCGGTCGAATGGGTGCCGAGATAGGAGGAGAGCAGGGCATGGACCGGTTCGAGCACGGACAGATGCGGCGAGCCGGTGGCGCGGCAGACCTCCTCCAGGCGGCTGGCCAGTTCCTGCTCCACGAGGGTGTAGAGCACGATGCCGGGCGCGGTCTCGATCTCGTGGATCACCCGTTCGAGCTGGGTGTTGGAGCGCACGAGCGGATAGACGTGCTCGATGGCGGCCACACCTTCATATTGAGCCACCACCGCGCGGGCGACGGTGATCAGGGTTTCGCCCGTCGAGTCGGAGACGAGATGGAGATGGAAATAGCTGCGTCCCACGGCTCATAGTCTCCCAATAAGGAGTCGATCAGTGTGGATAAAACGCCCGGGCTCAGAGGTCCAGCGAAAGGCCCTGTGGGATTCGGCCCGAAGCATCAACAGGGCTCCCCGTTGTGTGAGTCTCGAATCGACCCTTTGGGAGAATCAGGCACGAATCACTCCCAAGGTCCGAATTCAGGTTTGGTTAACCTTCGTTAACGGGCTGTTAAGCTTTAAGATTTCGGAAAGGATTGTGGCGCGCCCGCCTCATCCCTTAATGAACCCTTAAGGCCACAGGCCATGTGGACCGTCTGTGGACGGGGTTGCGGCCTCGTGATTCACGGCCCAAGAGAAACAACAGATTCTAAGATTCAAAGATTCTTCTTTTATAGAGAGGGCCTGTGAGCACACGTTCCACCAAGGCGATTTTGCGCGTGCTGAACGGCGAGCCCGTCTGGCCTCTGCCGATCTGGATCATGCGTCAGGCCGGCCGCTACCTGCCGGAATACCGGGAGACCCGCAAACAGGCGGGCTCCTTTCTGGATCTCTGCTACAATCCCAGGCTCGCCGAGGAGGTGACGCTTCAGCCGATCCGCCGCTTCGGCTTCGACGCCTCGATCCTGTTCTCCGATATCCTGGTCATCCCCCATGCGCTCGGCCAGGACGTGCGCTTCGTCGAGAACGAGGGACCCAAGCTCGATCCTGTCACCGAGGCGAAGGATTTTTCGAGGCTTGCCGACGAGCTGCCGCTCGAGCGGCTTAATCCGGTCTTCGAAACGCTCGATCGCCTGAGCAAGAGCCTGCCGAAGGAGACCACGCTTCTCGGCTTCTGCGGCGCGCCCTGGACGGTGGCGAGCTACATGATCGCCGGCAAGGGCACGCCCGACCAGGCGCCCGCCCGGATCACCGCCTATCGCGACCCGGCCTTCATGGATGGGCTTATCGACCGGCTGGTGCGGGCCTCCACGGCCTATCTCATCCGCCAGATCGATGCGGGTGCGGAAGCCGTGCAGATCTTCGAGAGTTTCGGCTCCGCCCTGCCGCCCGCCCTGTTCGACCGGCTGTCGCTCAATCCGATTCGCCGCATGGTCGAGGGCCTTAAAACTGCGCGGCCGCAGGCCAAGGTGATCGTTTTCGTGCGCGGCGGCGGTGCCAATCTCCACCGCTTCGCATCTGCCGGGATCGGCGACGGGCTGGCGCTCGACTGGATACTCGATCCGGCCGTCGTGCTCCCGACGCTGCCGAACACGCTCGCCACCCAGGGCAACCTCGATCCGCTCGCGCTTATTGCCGGCGGTCAGTCGCTGGAGCAGGGGATCGATCACATCCTGAAGTCGGTGCGCGGCCGCCCGCATATCTTCAATCTCGGGCACGGCATCCTGCCGGAGACGCCGGTCGAGCACGTGGCGCAGATGATTGCCCGCGTGCGGGGAGCTTGAACGAAATGCTGTATCTGTGGCTCAAGGCGTTTCACGTGATCGCCGTCATCGCCTGGATGGCCGGCATGCTCTACCTGCCGCGACTCTTCGTCTATCATTGCGATGCGCCGAAAGACTCGATCCAGTCGGAGACCTTCAAGATCATGGAGCGGCGCCTGCTCAAGGCGATCATCAACCCGGCCATGGCCGTCACCTGGGTGCTCGGCCTCTACCTTATCTGGGACGGTGGCTGGTACACCTCGGGCTGGATGCACGGGAAGCTGCTGCTGGTGCTGATCCTGTCCGGCCTGCACGGGGTCTATGTGCGCCGTCTGAAGGACTTCGCTGCCGACAAGAACACGAAACCGGCGAAATATTATCGCATCCTCAACGAGGTGCCGACGGTGCTGATGATCGGCATTGTGATCCTGGTGATCGTGAAGCCGTTCTAAATTTTTGGCGGATGTCATCCCGGACGGCGAGGCCGATCCGGGATCGCTAGACGAGTGTGGCTCTTCTTCACCTCTCCCTCAGGGAGAGGGAGTTCACCGCTTCACGCGAAGAACGACCCCGGATCGGCTTACGCCGTCCGGGATGACGCTCGCGAGGACTTGTTTCAAAGCCTCTTGAGACTTTCCGAGAAAGCGGCTAAATAAGAATTCTCCTTCCTCCAAGACAGGTGCGCTGCACGGGCCCTCAGGGCTCTTCAGTCACGGTTCGTGAACCCGGCGGCCCTGTCGAACGTTTTCCTTAATCTCCCCGCGTCCAGCTTAATCCTGCCCGCGACCTTACCCCGAGAGTGTTCCCCGATGAGGGAAATCAAACTTCAAGACCTGAAATCCAAGACGCCGACCGAACTCATCGCCTTCGCCGAAGAGCTCGAGGTCGAGAACGCGAGCACCATGCGCAAGCAGGAGCTCATGTTCGCGATCCTCAAGCAGCTGGCGGCGCGCGAGGTGGAGATCATCGGCGCGGGCGTCGTCGAGGTGCTGCAGGACGGCTTCGGCTTCCTGCGCTCGGCCGATTCCAACTACCTGCCCGGCCCTGACGACATCTATGTCAGCCCAAGCCAAATCCGGAAATTCGGCCTGCGCACCGGTGACACGGTAGACGGCCCGATCCGTGGACCCAAGGAGGGCGAGCGCTATTTTGCGCTGCTCAAGGTCAACACGATCAATTTCGAGGATCCGGAAAAAATCCGGCACAAGGTCCATTTCGACAACCTGACGCCGCTCTTCCCGCATGAGCGCTTCAAGCTCGAGATCGACGATCCGACGCGCAAGGATTTCTCGCCGCGCATCATCGACATCGTGTCTCCCATCGGCAAAGGCCAGCGCGCGCTCATCGTAGCGCCGCCGCGCACCGGCAAGACCGTGCTGATGCAGAACGTCGCGCAGTCGATCACCACCAACCATCCCGAGTGCTACCTCATCGTGCTGCTCATCGACGAGCGCCCCGAGGAAGTCACCGACATGCAGCGCTCCGTGAAGGGCGAGGTCGTGGCT
Source organism: Microvirga sp. CF3062 (assembly GCF_036314045.1). Classification (NCBI taxonomy): domain Bacteria; kingdom Pseudomonadati; phylum Pseudomonadota; class Alphaproteobacteria; order Hyphomicrobiales; family Methylobacteriaceae; genus Microvirga; species Microvirga sp. CF3062. The sequence goes on along the minus strand of NZ_JAYGGN010000003.1, from coordinate 26,816 downwards.
TCCACCTTCGACGAGCCGGCGACCCGCCACGTGCAGGTGGCCGAGATGGTGATCGAGAAGGCCAAGCGCCTCGTGGAGCACGGCCGCGACGTGGTCATCCTGCTCGACTCGATCACCCGTCTGGGCCGCGCCTACAACACGGTGGTGCCGTCCTCAGGAAAAGTGCTCACCGGCGGTGTCGACGCCAATGCCCTGCAGCGCCCCAAGCGCTTCTTCGGCGCGGCGCGCAACATCGAGGAGGGCGGTTCGCTCACCATCATCGCCACCGCGCTGATCGACACCGGCTCGCGCATGGACGAGGTGATCTTCGAAGAGTTCAAGGGCACCGGCAACTCGGAAATCATCCTCGACCGCAAGGTATCCGACAAGCGCACCTTCCCGGCCATCGACATCACCCGCTCCGGCACCCGCAAGGAAGAACTCCTCGTGGCGACGGACACCCTCAAGAAGATGTACGTGCTCCGCCGCATCCTCAACCCGATGGGCACGGTGGACGCCATCGAGTTCCTGCTCGACAAGCTGCGCCAGACCAAGTCGAACCAGGAGTTCTTCGACTCCATGAATACCTAATTGGAACACCTAAGGCGGACCGTCCGCCTGCGGAAATTCAGCCCCATCCTCTCACAAGAGGGTGGGGTTTTTGTTTGCGCTCAAAACACTCCCATGAGAGCCAGCACGATCAGGGTCAGCACGGCGGAAATCATAAGCGAGCCGGCACAGCCCAGGCGGTTCGAAAAGAAGAAGAACATGCGTGCTCCGTTGCCCTATGAAACCTGAGCATCATCCTCAACCCTTCGACACTGCTTTGTCCGGCGCGGGTTGGCTGACGATGCCGCTTGCGAGCACAACGCCCAGGGTCGCCATTGCTATCCCGACCAGGGCGGCAGGCTCGGGATATTCCCCGAGGACCGGAATTGCGATCAGGGCGGCGAGCACGATTGCGAGTGGGGAGACGGCAGCGGCGCGCGAAGCGCCGAGCCGGTCGACCGCGATTCCATAGAGCACGACACCCGCAACACCCGACAGAAGGCCCTGCAGGACCATCTGCAGCAGAAGAGGCGCGGCAAGCCCGTTGCCGAAGGCATGGATCAGAGGCGGGCTTCCGAACGGCAGGAGGATCAGGACGGACCAGAGTCCGATGAGGGCTGCTGCCTGCAGGGCCGACAAGCCGCTGCGGCGATAGGCATGGGTGTAGATGCCCCAGAGACAGGCGCCGGTCAGCAGCAAGAGATGCCCGCGCCAGGCGCCGTTGCCGGTGAGCAAAAGCCCGTAGCCGCCGATGCACACCACGCCGATCAGGATGAGGATGAAACCGGCAAGTCGTACGCCTCCCACGCGTTCCCCGAACGCAAGCCAGCCGATAAGAGCGACGAAGAGCGGCATGGTGCCGGGCAGGAGCGGACCGATTTCGGCGGCTGGCGCGAATTGCATGCCCAGCGCCACGATCAGGAAGAACGGAGCGCCGGAGCCGAGAAGCGCCAGCCCTTTCAAGACGCTCAGACCTTTAGGAAACAAACCGGCCCGCCAGCTGAACGGGATCAGGACAAGAGCCGGTACGCCGAACCTGAGCAGACCCACGGCTGCGGGCGGCAGGTCGTGCGTGACCGCGTGGCGGGTTGCCACAGCCCAGACTCCCCAGATCGTCACTGTGGCAAGCGCCGCAAGCCAACCGATAAGGGCAGGGCGGGCGCTGCTCCTGGGTGTAGCATGAACCATACCGGCCATTTCGAACCTCCCTTGATGCTATTGAGCATAGTCTGTCAGGTCAGAGCATGTCCTTGCGAAATGATCCTTGTTTTGACCTTATCCTTGGCAGAAGATTGCGTAAAACGGATGCCGATGATCATGCCCTATATCGACCTCGACGCTATCGACCTGAGAATCCTGGGTGCTCTGCAGGGCGACGGGCGGTTGAGCAATCAGGAATTGGCCGATCAGGTCGGCCTGTCGCCCTCGCCTTGTCTTCGCCGGGTGCGGCGTCTCGAACGCGACGGCTTCATTCGCACCTACCGGGCCGTGCTCGACCGGGAATCCGTGGGCTTAGGCCTTACCGTCTTCGTCGACATCAAAGTGGAAAAGCATTCGCGCGAGAATGCGACGGCCCTGCAGGAAGCACTCGCGGCCCTGCCGGAGGTGGTGGCCTGCCACATGGTCTCCGGCAGCGCCGATTTCATGGCCGAGATCGTCGTGCCGAACCTCAAGGCCTATGAGCGGCTGCTTACTGAGAAGCTCCTGACCCTGCCGATGATAGGCGACATCCGATCCAACTTCGCCCTAACTCGCGTGAAATCCGACACGGCCCTGCCGCTGACCCATCTCAAGCGCGAGCCCGAGATGCGGGAGCCGGATTGCTGAGGCGAGGCTTTATGCCGGGCTATCGGGCTCCGACGCCAGCATCTCCCGCACCCGCGCCTTCAACCCCACCGCATCCGTGACTGGCAGCGAGCAACGCTGGCCAGCGCAGACCAAGGCCTGGGCGTCCGCGCCTGAAGCGGCCAGGTCCTTGGCCGGGTGGTTGTCGTCGAGCGCTCCGCTCTCGCGCAGCCAGCGGACGCTGCGGTCGGGGTAGGGGACCTGCAGGGCCGCATCGTGGAGCGGTCCCGCATTGTTTCCCGTGACGAGGATGCTGACACCCCGCATGTGCAGGTCGAGGGCGTTGAGGATCGAGGTGTGGCCGAGGGGCGAGGTGCGGGCCATGCTCACGAGCCGGTTCAAGGTGTCGGCCGCCCGCGCAATATCGTCGGCGGCTTCCGTGATCTGCGCCAGCCGCACGAGCGCTTCCGCGAAGACGCCGTTGGCGTTCGGCACCGCCTCGTCATGGGTCGGCTGCGGCCGCACCACCAGGGGGTCTGCCCCCCGGGCCGTCATGGCGAGGCAACCGGTCTCCTCGACCATGAATTCATTGAGCAGAACATCCCGCCAGGTCTGTGCATCCTCGAGATAGGACGCGTCGGAGGTGGCCTCGAACAGCGCGAGCGCCGCCCGCATCATCGCGGCATGGTCGAGGGCGAAGCCCGGAAAGATCAGCGCGCCGCCACGCGAGGAATGACCGAGCTGCCCGTTCCGGCTCATGGACTCAGCCACGAACCGATAGGCCCGTTGCGCCAAGCCGATCCAGTCCGGACGGCCGAGCAGGGGCGCAGCCCGCACGAGGGCGCCGATCATCAGCCCGTTCCAATCCGTCAGCACCTTGTCGTCGAGGCCGGGCCTCACGCGCGCCTCGCGCCGCCCCAGGAGTTTTGCCCGCAGGGCGGCGAGCCGTTGTTCCACGGGGTCGGGGGCCTCACCGGAGATGAGCCGGTTCGGGATATTGTGGCCCTCGAAGTTACCCTCCTGGGTAATGTCATAGACTTTCGCGAAGAAGGCGGCGTCCTCCTCACCCAGCTCCTCGCGGATCTCGGCGAGGCCCCAGACATAGAAGCGGCCTTCTTCGCCCTCCGAATCTGCGTCTAAGCTCGACGCGAAGGCACCCTCCGGCGTGGTCATCTCCCGTTCGAGCCAGGTGACGATGCCCTCGGCGGCCTGCCGGAAAAGGGGGCGGCCGGTTTCCGCAAAGCCGAGCGCATAGAGCTCCAGCAACTGCGCATTGTCGTAGAGCATCTTCTCGAAATGCGGCACGAGCCAGCGCTCGTCGACGGAATAGCGGGCGAAGCCGCCGCCGAGATGATCCTGGATGCCGCCGAGCGCCATCCGCTCCAGGGTCAGCAAGAACCGATGCCGCGCCGCGCCGTCATTGGTGCGCCCGGCATAGCGCAGGAGATATTCGAGGATCGGCGGGTTGGGAAATTTTGGGGCGCCCTGCAACCCGCCATGCTCCGTGTCGATGAGCTCCGTCAGGCGCAAGGCCATCCGGTCGAGGTCATCCAGGCCGAGCACGCCGCTGTCGCCGGCCTCCACCTTGGCGAGGTGCTGCTTGATGGCGTCCCGGTTCTTCAGAACCCGCTCCGGCTCCGCATGATAGAGGCGGCTGATCTCGCGCAGCACCTGACCGAAGCCGGGACGGCCGAAGCGCGGCTCCTTGGGGAAATAAGTCCCGCCCCAGAACGGCTCACCCTCAGGCGTCAGGAACATGGTGAGCGGCCAGCCGCCGGGCTCGCCGAGAAGATGCAAGGCGCTCATATAGACATGGTCGACATCGGGCCGCTCCTCCCGGTCGACCTTGATATTCACGTAGAGGTCGTTCATGACCGCGGCGGTGTCCGGATCCTCGAAGCTCTCGTGCGCCATCACATGGCACCAATGGCAGGCGGCATAGCCGATGGAGATCAGGATCGGCTTGCCCTGCCGCCTGGCCTCGGCCAGGGCCTCGGGTCCCCATTCCCACCAATGGACAGGATTGTCCCGGTGCTGCAGGAGATAGGGGGACGAGGCGTCGTTCAGGCGGTTCATGGGTCCTGCTCCTGATTCCCGAGCGGCCCTCTGTTTGAGGGCTTGCCGTTCTTAAATCCTCTGCTCCTCACGAGGTTCACGCTTATGCGGTCTGATAACACGATCTTCGCCATTGCCTCCGGTCACGGCCGAGCCGCCGTGTGCCTGATCCGGATCAGCGGGCCGGAGAGCCGCACGATCCTGGAGCGGATGACGGGCGGGGTGCCGGAGCCCCGGCGGGCGGTGGTGCGGACCTTGCGCGATCCTCAGACCGCTGATCCCCTCGATCAGGCCCTCGTGCTCTGGATGCCGGGGCCGGGGAGCTTTACCGGCGAGGATCAGGCCGAACTGCACATCCATGGTGGCCTCGCTACCCGCGCTGCCGTCCTGCAGGCACTCTCTTCCATCGAGAACTGCCGTCCGGCCGAGGCCGGCGAGTTCACCCGCCGGGCCTTTCTTAATGGGCGGATGGATCTCTCCCAGGTGGAGGGGCTCGCCGACATCATCGATGCCGAGACGGAGGCCCAACGCCGGCAAGCCATGCTCCAGCTCGGTGGGCGCCTCGGCAATGCCGCCGAAGGGTGGCGCGAGAACATCCTTCAGGTTCTGGCCCTGTTGGAAGCAAGCCTGGACTTTTCCGACGAAGGCGACGTGCCGGAGGATCTGGAGGCGGAGATCCTGCGGATGATCGACGGGGTGCAGGGGGAGATTGGCCGGGCGTTGGCCAATCGCAGCGGCGAGCGGCTGCGCGAGGGCCTGACCGTTGTGCTGGCCGGCCCGCCCAATGCAGGCAAGTCGACCCTGCTCAATGCGCTGGCCCAGCGGGATGTGGCCATTGTGTCGCCCATCGCTGGAACGACCCGCGACGTGATCGAGGTCCATTGCGACCTTGGCGGCCTCCCGGTAATCATCGTCGATACAGCGGGCCTGCGGGAGAGCGCCGACCTGATCGAGCAGGAGGGCGTCTCCCGCGCCCGCGCCAGGGTGCAGGATGCCGATCTCGTGCTCTGGCTTGTGCCGCCGGACGGGGAGGAGAGCGCGCCTCCCGCGGCGCGGCGCCTGCTGAAGGTGGGGACGAAAGCGGATGTGGGCAGTATTCGACCCGATTGCGACCTGATGATCGCAGCTGCGACCGGGGAGGGGCTGCCGGAGCTGATCGCCCGCCTGGAAGTGGAAGCCGCAAGCCTGATGGGGCAGGGGGATGCGGTGATCACCCGCGAGCGTCATCGAAAAGCCTTGGACCGTGCCCAAGGATGCCTGATCCGCGCGCGGGATATGCTGGCGAGCCGGGGACCTCTGGAACTTGCGGCAGAAGAGGTCCGGCTTGCCGCTCGCGCCATCGGTGAGATCACCGGCCGGGTGGATGTGGAGGATGTGCTCGATCGCCTGTTCTCCAGCTTCTGCATCGGCAAGTGACCTGTTGCGGTAACCTTTTCGCGAATCTGTGAGACTCCCGATTTCGGCTGTTCACGAATCGGTGCAAGGGTGCTGAATCCGCCCTGCATAGGCTGTGGACCGGCTGTGCAGGACTGGGGATCGTCCAAAATGTTTCACGTGAAACATTTTGCCCTTTTGACCTTGGATCCGTGGCTGCGTAGACCCCTGTTTATGGAGACCATCATGAGTTCTTCGTTCGACGTGATCGTCGTGGGCGGTGGCCATGCCGGAGCCGAGGCGGCTGCGGCCGCTGCGCGCCTGGGCACACGGACGGCTCTCGTTACGCATAAGCTCTCGACCGTTGGTGCCATGTCATGCAACCCGGCCATCGGCGGCCTTGGCAAGGGCCATCTCGTGCGCGAGATCGATGCTCTTGACGGCATCATGGGCCGCATCGCCGACAGGGCCGGCATCCAGTTTCGCCTTCTCAATCGCCGCAAGGGGCCGGCCGTACGCGGCCCCCGTACCCAGGCCGACCGCAAGCTCTATGCCCGAGCCATGCAGGCGGAGCTTCTGAACACACCGAACCTCATCATTGTGGAGGGTGAGGCCGACGACCTTATCGTTCAGGAGAACCGGATCGCTGGCCTGCTGCTCACCGATGGGCATCGGCTCGCGGCCGGTGCGGTGGTCATTACCACCGGCACCTTCCTCTCCGGTCTGATCCATATCGGCGAGAAGAAAATCCCGGCTGGCCGCATGGGCGAGCGCCCGTCGCTCGGCTTGCCCAAGACCTTTGCCCGGCTCGGCTTCACTCTCGGCCGCCTGAAAACCGGCACCCCGCCCCGCCTCGACGGCCGTACCATTGATTGGGCCGGTGTCGACAAGCAGGCAGCCGACGACGAGCCGGTGCCGTTCTCCCTGCTCACCACCCGCATCACCAATCCGCAGATCGAGTGCGGCGTTACCCGCACGACGGCCAAGGTACACACGCTCGTTCGCGATAACCTGCACCGTTCGGCCATGTATTCGGGCGAGATCCAGGGTACCGGGCCGCGCTATTGCCCGTCCATCGAGGACAAGGTGGTGCGCTTCGGCGACCGTGATGGGCACCAGATTTTTCTGGAGCCGGAAGGCCTCGACGATTGCACCGTTTATCCCAACGGGATTTCCACCTCCCTGCCGGAGGATGTGCAGCTTGAATTTCTCAAGCACATTCCCGGCCTGGAAAAGGTGCATATGCTCCAGCCGGCCTATGCCATCGAGTATGACTATGTGGATCCGCGTAACCTCACGGCCGGGCTCGAGACCAAGGCGGTGCAGGGGCTTTTTCTCGCCGGCCAGATCAACGGCACCACCGGCTATGAGGAGGCGGCCGCTCAAGGGCTGGTGGCCGGCCTCAATGCCGCGCGCCGGGCAGCCAGCGAGGCAAGCATCGTATTCGACCGGGCCGAGTCCTATATCGGCGTGCTTGTCGACGACCTGATCACCCGTGGGGTGAGCGAGCCCTACCGTATGTTCACGTCCCGGTCCGAGTACCGCCTGAGCCTGCGCATCGACAACGTGGACGAGCGTCTGACTGGCAAGGGACTGGAGATCGGCTGCGTCGGTTCGCAGCGCGAAGAGCATTTTCGCCGGTCTCAAGAAGAGATCCGGGGCACCCGGCAGCAGCTTCAGACCTTAGCCGTGACGCCTAAGGAAGCGGCGGGGCATGGGCTGGAGCTGAACCAGGATGGCATTCGCCGCTCGGCCTACCAGCTTCTCTCCTACCCCAATATCGGTTGGTCCGACCTGGAGCGGATCTGGCCGGACCTCGCTTCCGTCAGCGGTTCTGTCCGCGAGCGCCTGGAGACGGATGCTACCTATGCAGTCTATCTCGACCGGCAGCAGGCAGATATTGCCGCTTACCGGCGGGACGAGAGCGTGGTGCTGGAGGAGAGCATCGATTTTCAGGGGCTGCCTGGGCTTTCAAATGAGATCAAGTCCAAGCTCGACAGGGTGCGTCCCAAGACCCTCGGCCAGGCCGCCCGCATTGAGGGCATCACGCCTGCGGCTCTAACCCTTCTAGCCGCTCATGCCCGCAAGGCGCCTAACCGCGCTGCCCGTAACATCGATCCGGTGCAGGCATGACCTCAACTGTCACCGCATCCAGCCTAAATGTTTCACGTGAAACATTCGAGAAGCTTGAGCTGCTGGAGCGAGAGCTTCGCCGCTGGCAGGTGATCAAGAACCTCGTCGGCCCGGCCACGCTCGACCAGATCTGGGAGCGTCACATCGTCGATTCGCTCCAGCTTCTGGACCTCGTCCCTGATGCCAAAACGTGGCTCGACCTCGGCTCCGGGGCCGGTTTTCCCGGTCTGGTTCTTGCCATCGCAGGGGCGGACAGGGGGCTGAAGGTACACCTTGTCGAGAGCAACTCGCGAAAATGCACCTTTCTCCGCCACATCGTGCGGCTGACTGGCTCGGCCGCAACCGTGCATGAAGCGCGGTTGGAAGCCGTCGTTCCAGGCTTCATCGGCAAGGTCGACGTGGTCTCGGCCCGTGCTCTCGCGGCGCTGCCGCAGCTGCTGGACTGGACCGCGCCATTGTTGAAAGCGGGGACAATCGGCCTCTTCCCCAAAGGTCGCGACGCCGAGATTGAATTGACCGAGGCCCGGAAACAGTGGACATTCGAGGCGGAGACCCTGCCGAGCTCGACCGATTCCAGCGCCAGGATTCTCCGCATAACCTCCATCGAGAGCCATTCATGATGACCGACCGCAACGGACCCGAAGCAGGCGCGCGTGGGGTGAAGCCGCGCGTTCTCGTGCTCGCCAACCAGAAGGGCGGCGTCGGAAAGACTACGACGGCGATCAATCTGGGCACTGCGCTGGCCGCGATCGGCGAGAGGGTGCTGATCATCGATCTCGACCCGCAGGGCAACGCCTCGACAGGTCTCGGCATCGACCGCAAGAACCGGCAGACCTCGACCTATCACGTGCTCGCCGGCGAGGCGTCCTTGGAGGAGAGTATCACCGAGACGGTAGTGCCTGGATTGTCGGTCGCCCCGTCGACTCTCGACCTCCTCGGTATCGAACTGGAGATCGCCAACGAGCGGAACCGTGCCCATCGCCTTCGCTCAGCGATTCAGGAACTTTCGGTCGCTGAGGTAAGCGAACCATTTACCTATATTTTGATCGATTGCCCGCCATCGCTTAATCTTCTGACCATCAACGCCTTAACCGCTGCTGACGCCGTCCTGGTGCCGCTTCAGTGCGAATTTTTTGCTCTGGAAGGCCTCAGCCAGCTGCTCAAGACGGTCGAGCAGGTCCGTTCGGCTCTCAATCCGGAGCTGACGATCCACGGGGTCGTGCTGACCATGTTCGACCCGCGCAACAACTTGTCCGGTCAGGTCGTGGCTGATGTGCGCCAGTTCATGGGCACCAAGGTTTACGAGACCATGATCCCGCGCAACGTGCGCGTGTCCGAAGCGCCGTCCCACGGCAAGCCGGTTCTGCTCTACGATCTGAAATGCGCCGGCTCGCAGGCTTATCTGCGTCTGGCCTCCGAAGTCATCCAGCGCGAACGCGCCCTGCGCGCTGCGTGAAAAAGTTGAGAAGACGAAAATGGCTAAAGAAGTAAAATCGCTGGGCCGTGGATTGGCCGCCCTCATCGGTGAGGTCGGCGAGGAGATGGGCACCCTCGAGCGCAAGGGCTACACGCCGAAATCCGTGCCCGTGGAACTCCTGCGCGCGAACCCGCGCAATCCGCGCAAAGTGTTCGACGACACAGACCTGAGCGAGCTGACCCAGTCGATCAAGGATCGCGGCATCATCCAGCCCATCGTCGTGCGGCCCTTGCCGAACCACAGGGACGAATACGAGATCGTGGCCGGCGAGCGCCGCTGGCGCGCGGCCCAGAAGGCGGGGCTACACCGGGTGCCGGTGGTGGTCGTTCAGATCGACGACAAGACCTCGCTCGAATACGCCATTCTCGAGAACGTTCAGCGGGCCGATCTCAACCCCATCGAGGAGGCGGAGGGCTACTCGCGCCTGATGGCCGAGTTCTCCTACACCCAGGAGAATCTGTCGAAGATCATCGGCAAGAGCCGCAGCCATATCGCCAACATGCTGCGCCTCGCCGAGCTGCCGGCTCCGGTGCGCAAGCTGCTGATCGACCGCAAGCTCACGGCCGGCCATGGCCGCGCGCTTCTTTCCGTGAACGACCCGATTCAGGTGGCCAAGCGCGTCATCGACGAGGGCATGAGCGTGCGCCAGGTGGAGGAGATCGCCCAGGGGGATTCGGGCGGTTCGTCTAAGGCAGCAGTGAAAGCTTCTAAGCCCGGACCGACCGAGAAGGACCCCGATACCCGCGCTCTCGAGAAAGCCCTGCAGGACGTTCTCGGCCTCACCGTCAGAATCGACCACAAGGGCCAGGGCGGCGAATTGCGCATCAAATACAAGACCTTGGACCAGCTCGACGGGCTGTGCCGGCGGTTGAATCCGTAAAGACTCGTGCCTGAAATGGGCAGGGCATGACTGGACCCAAACCCAAACGCCGTCAGGAAGTTCACTCATCCGATCCATTGCCAGGATATTGCTATGCAATAACATGGGACCGGATGGATTTAGGATGGCCCATGATGGTTCCCTTCGGCGATCTTCAGGTGGAAGCGATCTTCAAGGCTTACCCTCCGGCGGTCAGACAACCGCTGCTGCAGGTGCGGGATCTCATTCTGGCGACCGCGAGTGAGATACCTTCCGTTGGAGAGGTCATCGAGACCCTGAAGTGGGGGCAGCCCGCTTACCTGCCCTCGCGGTCGAAGATCGGAACGACGATTAGGATCGATGCAGTGAAGGGAGAGGCAGCGCATTATGCGGTCTTTTTCCACTGCCAGACGACCCTCGTCTCCACATTCCGGGAACTCTATCCGACGGAGTTCACCTTTCAGGGCAATCGTGCATTAGTCTTCGAAGCCGGGAGCCGATTGTCTGTCGATCCCTTCAAGCATTGCGTGGCCATGGCGCTGACCTACCACAAAGACCGGGCGAGCTGAGGCAAGGTTTCAGTGCGGCATCAAACTAGGGCAGCCCAGGTTCAGCGCCTCGCCGCTCTTGCAATATCGAGCAAAGTCTTGGCCGCGATGGTGTCGGCGAGATCGGCCATGCGGCGGGTCTGGAGCAGGTTTGTCTGCAGCAGGGAGATCGCGTTCTTCAGGCTGTCGCCGGTCCAGCGCTGAAGGTGGCGCTCGACCAAGGGCTTGCGCCGGAAATGCAGGCTGCGCATGGTTTCCATGACGGCCGGGATCGAGCGACCTTCCTCGATGGTGAGGCGTGCGGTCAGCAGCATCAGGGCATGGCGCAGAGCCGCTCCGAGCAGCACGCTCGCATTCACGCCCTCGGCCGCGAGGCGCCGGGAGCCGGTCTCAAGGCCCGTGCCTTCGCCGGCGAAAGCCGCGTCGATCACCGCATCCATGGCGAGGCTCGACACGTCGCTCATGATGGCATCCACGTCGGCGAGCGTGATCTCCCGCTGGCCATGGGCATAGAGCATCAGCTTGTTGAGCTCGCCGCGGGTGGCGAGGCGGTCGCCGCCGAGGCTCGCGATCAGGGCCGTACGCGCCTCGCGCTGGATCGAAAAGCCATTAGCTTTCAATGCTTCGTCGACCACTGTGCCGAGATCGCGACCGGTATCCGCGTAGCAGGGCAGGGCCAGCGCCTTCTGCGAGCGCTCGCAGAGAGTGCGCAGGGGTGACGATTTCTGCAGATCGCCGCCTTCGATGACGATCACCGTGTCCTGCAATTCGCCTTTCAGGACGGCGTCGACGGCCGGCGCGATGTTGCGGGAGGTGGATTTCACCCAGATGGCACGCTTGCCGCCGAATAACCCCATGGTGCCGGCCTCGTCCGACAGGCGGCCCGGATCGGCCGCGATGTCGTCGCCGTCAATGCGGATCATCTGGAACGGGTCGGAGGCGTCATCCACGGAGCGCTCGGCCACCATGCGGGCGCGCTCGTTGATGAGGCCCATGTCGGGCCCGTAGAACAGGAACACACCGATGCGCGGATCGGGGCGACGCAGCGCCCCCTCCACGTCACCGGCTTTGATGGCCACCATGATGTCAGGTTCGGGTGGCGAGGACCGCCGACAGCCGGGTTCTCACCTGATCGGCGAGATCCTTGGTGAGCCTGATCTCCGCGTCGCGCGCCGCCCGGATGTTGGCGAAGCGCTGCGGGAAACGGTCGAAGCTGGCGCTGGAGGTGGCCGTACCCTGGGTGATCACCGTGGCTCCGTCGAGGGTTGTCAGCGTATAGGTCAGCGTTCCGCCGACGATGACGGAGCTTGCCGTACCGTATTGTGTGTCGACGACCGGGCTCGTCTGCGATTTCGTGAAGGCGAGACGCAGATTGTAGCGCTTGGGCGTCGCCGATCCCGAGCCGTTCAGCGCATAGATCAGCTCGCTGCGCAGGTAATGGCCTGCATTGGCCAGCTGAGGCGGCCATTCCACCTCCGGCACGTCGATGGAGGCAAGCTCCGTCTGGAGCGATTGCCCCGAAGCCGTCGGGCCATGAAGAGGCCGGAAGCAGGCGGACAGGCTTAAGATAAGGCCTGCCACAAGAGCGATGTGGGCGAGGCCCTTCAGGTTAAGCGACGACATTCACGATCCTCTGGGGAACGACGATGATCTTGCGGGCGGGCTTGCCCTCCATGGCCTTCTGCACGGCCTCGAGAGCAAGCACGGCAGCCTCGACTGTAGCCTGATCGGCGTCGCGGGCAACCGTCACGTCGGCCCGCTTCTTGCCGTTCACCTGCACCGGCAGGGTGATCGTGTCCTCGACCAGCAGCGAGCGGTCCACCTGCGGCCAGGGGGCATTGGCCACGAGACCGGATTGGCCCAAGGATTCCCAGCATTCCTCCGCCAGATGCGGCATCATGGGGGCGAGCAGCTGCACGAAGATGCGCCCGGCCTCGGCAAAGGCTGTGCCGACACCCGGCTCGTTGGTGCTCTTCGCCTGGTTCGCCAGGTCCTGCAGCGAGTTGGCCAACTCATAGAGATGGGCGACGCAGCGGTTGAAACGCAGGCGCTCCACATCCTCCTCGACGGCGGCGAGCGCCTTGTGCGCAGCCTTGCGCACGGCGAGCGCAATCGGATCCTCGGCAGAAGCGCCGTTGGGGCCTGCCATACGGTCCGCGACCTCGCCGATCAGGCGCCACACGCGCTGGATGAAACGGCCCGCACCCTGCACGCCTTCCTCGGTCCAGATCACGTCGCGCTCCGGCGGGGAGTCGGACAGCATGAACCAGCGCGCGGTATCAGCCCCGTAGGATGCGATGATCTCGTCTGGATCGACCGTGTTCTTCTTCGACTTCGACATCTTCTCGATCGAGCCGATCTCGATTGGGGCGCCGGTCTCCACATGGAAGGCTTTTCGCGCCGCGCCTTGCGTCTCGAAGCGCACATCGGAGGGCAGCACCCAACCGCCGCTCTGATCCTTGTAGGTCTCGTGCACCACCATGCCCTGCGTGAACAGGCCGGCGAAGGGCTCGTCGAGGCCGGCGTGTCCCGTCTTCTTCATCGCGCGGGTGAAGAAGCGCGAATAGAGCAGGTGCAGGATCGCATGCTCGATGCCGCCGATATACTGATCGACCGGCAGCCAGGCATCGACCGTCGCGCGGTCCGTCGGCTGATCCGTCAGGGTTGGATCCGTGAAGCGGGCGAAGTACCAGGACGAGTCCACGAAGGTGTCCATGGTGTCGGTCTCGCGCCGGGCCTTGGCGCCGCATTGCGGGCAATCCACGTTCTTCCAGCTTGCATGACGATCAAGCGGATTGCCCGGCACGTCGAAGGACACGTCCTCCGGCAGCACCACGGGCAGCTGATCCTTCGGCACCGGCACGCCGCCGCACGTCTCGCAATGGATGACCGGAATCGGGCAGCCCCAGTAGCGCTGGCGCGAGATGCCCCAGTCGCGCAGGCGGAAGTTGACCTTGCGCTCGGCGACCGCGTGATTGCCGCGGGTCTCGCCTTCCAGGCGGCGGGCGACCTCTTCCTTGGCTTCCTCGATGGTCATTCCATCGAGGAAGCGGGAATTGATCATCCGGCCTTCGCCGTCATAGGCCTCATCGGTGATGATGAAGCTGGCGGGATCCTGGTCCGGCGGGCAGACCACGGGGGTATTGCCCAGCCCATACTTGTTGACGAAGTCCAGGTCGCGCTGGTCATGCGCCGGGCAGCCGAAGATGGCGCCGGTGCCGTATTCCATCAGGATGAAGTTCGCCACATAGACCGGCAGCGTCCAGCTCGGGTCGAACGGATGCTCGGCGCGGATGCCGGTGTCGAACCCGAGCTTCTCGGCCTTGTCGATGGCCTCCTGGGCCGTGCCGACGCGCTTGCATTCCTCGATGAAGGCCGCCAATTCCGGGTTCTTCTCGGACGCGGCCTTCGCCAGCGGATGATCGGGCGCAACCGCCATGAACTTCGCGCCGAACAGGGTGTCGGGGCGCGTGGTGTAGATCTGCAGCTCGGTCTCGCCGTTCGGCACGGTCTCCGGCTTCAGGGCGAAGCGCACCAGCAGGCCTTCGGAGCGGCCAATCCAGTTGCGCTGCATCAGGCGCACCTTCTCGGGCCAGCGGTCGAGCGTATCGAGCCGCTCGTCTAGGTCCTGAGCGAAATCGGTGATCCTCAAAAACCACTGGGTCAGCTCGCGCTGCTCGACCAGGGCGCCGGAGCGCCAGCCGCGCCCGTCGATCACCTGCTCGTTGGCGAGCACCGTGTGGTCAACCGGATCCCAGTTCACCTTCGCGGTCTTGCGGTCGACGAGGCCGGCTTCCAGGAAGTCCAGGAACATGCGCTGCTGGTGCCGGTAATAGCTCGGATCGCAGGTGGCGATCTCGCGGCTCCAGTCGATGGCGAGACCCATGCTCTGCAGCTGCGCGCGCATCGTGGCGATGTTGGCGTAGGTCCATTCCTTCGGGTGGACCTTGTTCTGCATGGCGGCGTTTTCGGCCGGCATGCCGAAGGCGTCCCAGCCCATGGGATGGAGCACGTTGAAGCCGCGGGCCCGCTTGTAGCGCGCCACCACGTCACCCATGGTGTAGTTGCGCACGTGGCCCATGTGGATGCGTCCCGACGGATACGGGAACATCTCGAGCACGTAATATTTCGGACGCGGGTCGTCGTTGTTGGTCTTGAACAGGTCGCGGTCGTTCCAGACCTTCCGCCATTTCAGCTCGGCTTCCTTGGCGTTGTAGCGCTCGGGCCTCATTTTTCTCAAATCATCCGTCGTTTAGGGATTCAAGCGGCTTGCGCCGCCACGTTGCGGCGGACTAGGACACAGCTCTCCCGCGCGGTCAACGGTCTCGCGTATGCGAGAATGTCTTGAGAGGGTCCCATGAGCGAGAACGACGCTGTCGCAGGCTTGAGGCAGGTGAGGGAGAGTATTTCGCGCGCCGCATCCGACTATGGCCGGGAGCCGTCCTCCATCACCCTGGTGGCCGTCTCGAAGACCTTTCCCGCAGAGGCCATCGAGCCGGTGCTCGCCGCCGGCCAGCGGGTCTTCGGCGAGAACTACGTGCAGGGAGCCAAGGCCAAGTGGCTTGGCCTCCGCGAGCGTTACCCCGACGTGGAACTCCACATGATCGGCCCGCTCCAGTCCAACAAGGCGCGTGAGGCGGTGGAGCTATTCGACGCGATCCACACCCTCGACCGCCCGTCCTTAGCGGAGGCGCTCGCCAAGGAGATGGCCAAGCAGGGCAAGCGGCCACGCCTCTTCGTGCAGGTGAACACCGGCGAGGAGCCGCAGAAGGGCGGGGTGACCCCTACCGAGGTCGATGCCTTCCTGGAGGCCTGCCGCACCAAATATGGCCTCACGGTCGAAGGCCTCATGTGCATCCCGCCGGCCGAGGACCCGCCGTCGCCGCATTTCGCCCTGCTCAACACCATCGCCCAGAGCCACGGCCTAAAAGTGCTGTCCATGGGCATGAGCGCCGATTTCGACGCGGCCATCCAGTTAGGGGCCACCCACGTGCGGGTGGGCAGCGCGATCTTCGGGGCGAGATCGCTCCAACCCAAAGTCTGATGACTTTTGGTTGATAAAGATAAGGCGTGTTGGAGATATAGTATATCTCTCAGCTAAGTTGCTTTACTATCAGAAGCTGATTGGCAAACGAGCGGTTAAGTATGCGAAGCTCAGGACGATTATTGCGGCTCGGTGGCCATTTGGCCCTTTACACAGGTGGCTTCTCATTCCTTCTGATGGGAATGTGGTTCACTGCGAAAGAAGCTACTGTAGTAGCTCCTCAGCCTTCTATTTTGAATTTATTTCATAAGGCGAGTAGACCATCTTTAGAATACGCAGACTTTGTCTCAATTCTCTTGACAGGATTGGGATTAATGATCGCTTTGGGTGCGTTTTTCATAGCGATCATGGCTGTTTGGGGTTATAAAGAAGCAAAGGAGTTGGTGGTAAGGACAGCCGAAGATAGGGCCAAGGCTGAGGCAATAGAACAGCTTCCTAGGCTTTTAACTCCGGAACTGATCATCTCAGCATTGAAAAGTGATCCTAGTCTTCTCATAACAGCGACTAGAGAAACGAACGAAACTCTTTTCGGAGACGTTGATCAGAACGAAGCCGAAGAAATTGTGGAAGCTCTAGATGGTGATGCAGATGAACGTACTTGAGAAAATTAAGTCGTTTCAGAACGACGCGCCAGTAAACATTGAGGGTTTGATTAGATCTTTCGGGGTTTCTCTGGATAAAAAAGCTGTTCTACATCCTGAAATTGCCGGTCAAATTGAACGCGTAGATGGCGACCGATTTCACGTGGCGGTAAACGTAAATGACCATTACTACAGACAGCGTTTTACTATGGCGCATGAGCTTGGCCATTACCTTATGCATAGAGATCTTCTAGGTGAGGGTACGGATGACAATCGAGCTTACCGCAGCATAGATGCTGGCAAGTTTCACAACACAAGCATTTTGCCTCAACATGAAACTGAGGCCAATCGTTTTGCTGCTAATCTCCTCATGCCGGCACATCTTGTAAAACGGTACTTTTACGAGCTAAATGGAGAATTAGAGAGGCTCTCCAAAATATTTCAAGTATCATCAGAGGCAATGAGACACCGACTAGCAAGTCTCGACCTTAAACCTAGGGCTTTCGCTGAGCGGGTTGGATAATCATTCAATTTCTCTAAACCTGAACTAGGTACCAGCGGCCGCTCTGCAGAAAGCTTAGGAATCTTACAAACTACAGCTTTGCCGATCTCATCGTAGCGCGGCATGCATCCTTGCGGGTTGAATTGCATCTACAGCGCATCTTGGTTAAGCTTGCGACCTAGATCCACGTTCGAACCAGGGAGGGCTGCATGTTGGAAGCGATGCATCTGCGCATGTTCGGCCCCTGGCATGCCCTGCAGCAGCTTGTTGCAGGGCCGGCCATCGAACGGATCTGACGGCTTTTTTCTCACCGTCCTCATCTCATTCTGGTCAGCTCTGAACGGCTTGTCGCGCCTCTCGCCTCGCATGGCTCAAGGCACGTCCGACACGTTCAAGACTTTCGCGCTCCCCATGGCCTCAGGCCCAAGCGCGCCGCACCGATGAGATCCAAAAAATGACTTCCCTGAATCTTCGCAATGTCGGCGTCATCGCCCACACGCCCCTGTTCCAGAACCTGACCCTCGTCATCGGCGAGGGCGACCGTCTCGGCCTCGTTGCCGCCAATGGCGCGGGAAAATCGACGCTTCTCAAATGTCTCGCCGGCCACATGGAGCCGACCGAGGGAGACATCGTCGGTTCGCGGGGCTTGCGTGTCGCGCTGGTCGAACAAGACGTTCCTGCACATCTGCTCGACCTGACGCTGCACGACATGCTGCTTACCGCGCTCCCGGCTGACGAGCGTGTAACCCAGGAATGGCGCGTCGACATGGTGCTCGACGAGTTCGAGGCGCCGGCCGATCTGCGCACCTTGCCCATGCGCGCTCTCAGCGGTGGCTGGCAGCGCCTTGCGCTCATCGCCCGGGCCTGGTCACGCAGCCCGACATGCTGCTCCTGGATGAGCCGACAAACCACCTCGACCTCGAGAAGCTGTTCAAGCTCGAATCCTGGATCAATACGGCGGGTTATACCGCGCCCATCGTGGTGGCGAGCCACGACCGCGATTTTCTCGATGCCTGCACGAGCAAGACGCTGTTCCTGCGGCCCGAGGAATCCATTGCCTTCGGGCATCCCTACCGGCGCGCCCGCGACCTGCTGGAGGCGCACGATGCGGCAGCTCAAGTGCAGCGGGAGAGGACCTTGCGTGAAGTGAAGCGCCTGCGCCAGAGCGCCTCGGCGCTGCGCAATGTCGGCATCAACAGCGGCAGCGATGCCGCGCAGGTGAAGTCGGCGCAGATCAGGCGCCGGGCTGAAGCGCTGGAGCAGAGCGCCCGCATTGTTCACAAGGAACGGCCGGGTGAAATCCGGCTCGGCAATCGCGGCACCCATGCGCGGGTGCTCATGGCGCTGGAGAACGTGACGGTGCACACGCCCGATGAGCGCAAGCTCTTCACAATCCCCAAGCTCGAAGTGGCGCAGGGCGAGCGCATCGTCGTGCTGGGCCGCAACGGCGCGGGCAAGTCACAGCTCATCGGCTTGCTGCACCGGGCAATGCTGGCGCCCGACGGTTTGCCCGGCATTCGGGTGAACCCGAGCCTGGCGCTGGGCTACGTGGATCAGGACATGCAGCAATTACCCGAGAAGGTAACGGCGCACGACTTTATCCTGTCGCGGTTCCGCCTCGGCGATCAGCGCAGCCGCGCGGTTCTGGCGGAGGCAGGCTTCTCCATTGAGTGGCAGGCACTGCCGATTGCAAAGCTCTCGCCGGGCCAGAAGGCTCGGCTCGGCCTTTTGGCGCTGCGCCTCTCCGAGCCGAACTTCTATTTGATGGACGAGCCCACCAACCACGTGGACATTCCGGGCCGCGAGCAACTGGAAAGCGAGATCCTCGAGGCTGAGGCTACCTGCATCGTTGTCTCCCACGACCGGAGCTTCGTGACCGCCATCGGCACCCGCTTTCTGCTCATCGACAGGAACAGATTGCGGGAGATCGACGGGCCAGAGGAGTTTTACAGGACGATGCTGGGGTGAGATGCGCCTGCCCATCTCTCGACGTCATGCCCGGCCTTGTGCCGGGCATCCACGTCTTCTCCTTGCGCTGTCCGCTCAAGCATCCGTCCCGCAAATCACGGATGATTCACTGTGGGATGCAGGCGCGATTTCCCTCCCCCTTGTGGGGAGGGATCAAGGGTGGGGGTGCGAGCGCTGAACTGGACCAGCTTAACGCCGGCACCCCCACCTCCAACTCCTCCCCACAAGGGGGAGGAGGGCTTTGCGGTGCGCCACGATCTTGAACCCCGCCGTCTATCCAAGTCGCTGCAGAACGGCCCGCGCCATCACATCGGCGCTGCCGGGAGCGAATTCGAGATAGAGATACGGATCGATCAGCTCCAATTCCATCAGCATGAAGCCGCTGGATCTCACGAGGCCGTCGACGCGGGCATAAAGCGGTGTCTGCGGCAGAAAATCGATATAGCCCTGCGCCGCTTCGATCAGATCCCGGCTCACTTCGACGCGCTCATAGGTGATGCCGTATTGCGGATTGGCCCGCCACTCGCCGGCTTTCAGCACACGGCGGACTGCGTGGGAGAACGCGCCGTCGATGAAGGTCATGGTGGTCTCGCCAAGCGCGCCGATATCCTCCTGGAATTCCTGCAGCAGCATGTCGCCGGCTGTACCTTCAACGGACCATTGGGCGCGATCAGCCCGATCGAGTTTCTGGATGCCATGTCCATTCTGGCTCGAGACCGGCTTGAGTACGGCCGTTCTCCAGCCCTCCTGTTCCATCACCTGCGCGACAGTGTCCGCACTTGAGTCGGTCACGCGGATGGTCTTCGGAACCGCAAGACCCACCGCAGCCAACTCCAGCAGATAGGTCTTGCGGAAATTCCAGCGCAGCAGTTCAGGCGGGTTGAGCAGCCTTGCGCCCCTGGCTTGGAGCGCATCGATCCAGGCAAGGAAGCGCCCGGGGTCGTCGTAGTAGTCCCAGCAGCACAGGGGCAGCACCGCGTCGGTCGCGATGAAGGTCTCCAGCGGCGTCGTCTTCCAGGGAAGATAGGTCGCTTCCATCCCTTCAGCCCTCAAGGCGCCGAGCAAGGCCTCAAGGTTCGGCGTCGGATGCGGGTATTCGGAACAGGTGGCGATCAGGATCATGCGATCATCCAACGATCTTGATGCGCGTGTGTGGCCCGATCCGCTCCAGAAGCCTGCGGATCATGCGGCGCTCCACGGCCACGCAGCCCTCCGTGGGCAGGAAGCCCGGGCGGGCCAAGTGCAGGAAGATGGCGCTGCCGCGGCCTTTGATGATGGGGCCACGGTTCCAGGCGATATCGACCACCACGTCGTAGAGATGATCGTCCCGCCACATCTTTTCGTGGCTGGTGGAGCAGGGCAGGGGGACGAGGCGGTTGTAGCGGCGGTCCCTCGCGTCGTCGGACCAGCCGTCGCCGAGCCGGATCGCTTTCAAAGGCAGGCCGGTCCGGGGGCGCGGACCATGATCGGCCCGGTAGAAGGCCTGCAGGATCCGGAAGCGTCCGACCGGCGATGCGCCGTCGCCCTCCCGCTTCGCATGGCTTGTGCCGGAGCGGCCGAGTGCGCACGGAATCACGAGATTACCCGCCTGCAGGCGCCCGCGCCGGTGGTCGAGCGGGGAGCGGAAAACACGGATAACATTGACGCGAGAGTGTTTCATCGGCAGTGGAAGGGCCTGGGGAACCCCTTGTTGTCAAGCTGGGAATGACTACTCTTATGCGTCGAGGATGATCCGAAGCTCAAGGCTCGCGCGGCTGTAAAGGCCAAGTTGCGATTTTTCGATCCGGATCATGAGCGGCGACAAGGGGTTTACGAACCGCTTCAGGTTTGTGGGTTCTTCGCGTTTGAAGGCCGCTCCAGCAGACATGCAGTTCATCGTGTGAAGGGTTTCAGATGTCGAATGCCAGCCGCCTCCTCGTTGTGGATGACGATCAGGATCTGCGCGACACCCTGGCCGAGCAGCTCGGATTCCATGACGAGTTCCAGGTCACCATCGCCGAGACGGCCACGGGGGCTATTGAGGCCGTGAAGGGCGACCGGATCGATCTCGCCATCATGGATGTGGGCCTGCCCGACATGGACGGGCGCGAGGCCGTCAAGGTCATGCGCCAGAACGGCTTTCGCAGCCCCATCATCATGCTCACCGCCCAAGGGTCGGAAACCGATACCGTGATGGGCCTGGAGGCGGGCGCCAATGATTACGTGGTAAAACCCTTCAAATTTGCCGTGCTGCTCGCCCGCATCCGCGCGCAGCTGCGCCAGTACGAGGCGAGCGAGGATGCGGTGTTCCAGATCGGGCACTACATCTTCCGTCCCGGCTCCAAGATGCTCACCACCGAGAAGGGCTCCAAGCTCAAGCTGACGGAAAAGGAGACGGCGATCCTGCGCTATCTCTACCGCGCCGGCCAAGCCGTGGTCGGGCGCGACACCCTGCTCACCGAAGTGTGGGGCTACAATTCCAACGTCACCACCCACACGCTGGAAACGCACATCTACCGCCTGCGCCAGAAGATCGAAACCGATCCGTCCAACGCCAGCATCCTGGTCACGGAACCGGGCGGCTACAAGCTGATCCCGTAAAACAATCATCATGGCGCTCGAAGACGACATCGCTACCTTAAGCCAGGCTCCGCTGTTCAACCTGCTGGAGAAGGACGCCCTGCGCCTCGTTGCCTTTGCGTCGGAAACCCGCAGCTATCGCGAGGGCGATGTGCTGTTCAAGAAGGGCGACCGTTCAGACGGCGGCTATGTGGTGACCCGCGGGTCCATCGCACTCGACGCTGCGGAGGACGGCTCGCCGGCCGTCTTTGTGGCCGGCCCCGGTGCGCTGGTCGGGCAGGCCGCCCTGTTCGCCCGCATCGAGCGCCGCGCCACGGCCACGGCGCAGGAGCCCTCCACCATCATCCGCGTGACGCCGAGCCTCATGCGCAGGGTTCTGGAGGAGTTCCCGGATGCCGCCGCGGCGATCCATGAGGTCATGGTTGAAGAGCTGACCCGCCTCACGGAAGGCCTGGAGCGTGTGCGCCAGCAGCTCCTCGCCATCGATGGCGAGGAGAGCCCCGCCGTCCCGCAGAATGACAAGTGAGGGGTTTGCCCCTCACGCCGCCTTGACGTCGGACAGGAAGACATCGACCTCCCGGCTGAGGTTCTCTGCATAGCGGGCGAGTTCCTGCGCCGCGCCCAGCACCTGAGTTGCCGCAGCGCCCGTTTCGCCTGCACCGTGCTTCACGCTGTCGATGCTCTCCGTCACCTGACCGGTTCCGCGGGCAGCCTCCTGGACGCTGCGGGAAATCTCGCTGGTCGTTGCACCCTGCTCCTCCATGGCGGCTGCAATGCCCGTGGAGATGCCGGAGATCTGGTCGATCACAGTCTGGATCCCGTGGATCGCGCTGACGGCTTCGTGGGTCGCGCCCTGGATCTGGGCGATCTGCGCACCGATTTCCTCGGTGGCCTTGGCCGTCTGGGTCGCCAGGTTTTTCACCTCGGACGCCACCACGGCGAAGCCCTTGCCTGCCTCGCCGGCGCGGGCCGCCTCGATGGTGGCGTTGAGCGCCAGCAGGTTGGTCTGGCCCGCGATGGTGCTGATCAGCTGCACCACGTCGCCGATGCGCTCGGCACCGCTGGAGAGCGCCTGCACGATGCTGTTGGTTCGCTTGGCGTTTTCAACCGCTTCGAACGAGATCTGGGACGACCGGGTGACCTGTCTGGCGATCTCTCTGATCGAGATAGACATCTCCTCGGTCGCGGCCGCGACGGTCTGCACGCTGCCCGACGTCTGCTCGGCTGCGGCCGCTACGCTGACGGATTGCTGGTTGGTCCGCTCGGCCGTGGCCGTCATGGTCTGGGCGGTCGCTTCCATCTGCGATGCGGCAGCGGCAAGCCCTTGCGTCAGAGCCGACACATTGGCCTCGAACTGACGGGTCAGGCCATCGAGCTTCAGGGCACGCTGCATCTTCGCGTCGCTCTCAGTCGCCTGTTCGACCGCGAGCCGCTGACGTTCGACCGTGTTCTCGCGGAAGATCTCCACCGCGCGGGCCATCGCGCCGATCTCGTTCTTCCAGGCGAGATAGGGAACCGTCACGGAGGTGTCGCCATGGGCCAGGCCGTTCATGGTCCCGGCGAGCTTCGGGATCGGCCGGAACAGCATCCGGGCCGAGAGGATCGCAGCCAGGGTCAGCACGAGGACGGCTGCCAGGGACACCATGCCCATCTGCCACATGAGACGGCTGGCCGAGGCTTCAAGCGCGGTGACCTGAAACCCGCTTCCGAGTACGCCAAGAACCTGTCCGCTCTGACCGAAGACAGGCAGGTTCACCAGAAGGTAGTCATGCCCGAGAATTTTCGCCTGGCCCACATAGGTGCCGCCTGCTGAGACGATGGGGAAGACCACGCCTTTGCGGTCCATGGCCGTGCCGACGGCGCGCGTTCCATCGGGATTGCGCATGTTCGTGGCGCGGCGGACGAAGTCTCCGCTCGTCTTGTCCTTCACGAACAGGGTTGCCGGCGCCTGCGTGGCCTCGGCGATCCGGTCGGCGAGCTCGTCGCTGTAGAACACCGCATCGTCGTTCACCGTGATCCCCGTGACGGCACCGGTGCTGTCCTTCTTCACTGTCAGGCTGTCGATGGAGCCGCGCAGGATGCCGACGAAGGTCCGCACATTGGATTGCAGCTGAGCCAGCGCCTTGCTCTGGACATCCGAGCTGGTCTGAAGAGACACGGCTGCAAACAGAGCGGCGGCGGTCATCACGACGAAAGCCACCATGGCGGCCGTCGTGAGATGGGAAAGTTTGCGGTGGGCGAGAAGCTGCACGGTTGTTGACCCTAGGGAAAGTGATGCAACCTCTTTCGCAAACGGCGGTTAACATCTGGTCAAAAGTGATCGCACGCGAATTCTCCTCGGTCACTTTCGTGATCCTGAGCCTTATGCACGGGTGCCGAAGGAGATTCCGGTCGCCCGCCTCATCGGAGACGAGGATTGGAAGCGCGCGATCCTACGATTTCAGGATCTCTTCGATGAGCGAGACAACCTGGGCTGCTTCCTCGAATGTCGCCAGACGGCTGGGGCGACCGCCCAGAAGCAGGGCAAGCTCCGCGATTTGCTCGGCATCGGCCCGCTCAGGCGCGATATCGCCGCTCTCGTGAGTCAGGCGGTACCACTCGCTCATGACGGCCGAGCTTCGTGAGCCCTTCACCTCGAAGCGATTGAACTCATCTTGGTCGCCGTCCACGGCGGCATCGATAATCATGGTCGCGGACGCGAACTGGAGAATGGCCCGGACCTGTGTTTCCGTGCCCATGGGGCCACGCTCAATGGCGCAGTCCGTGAGGCGTCCCTGGCCGAACAAGCGCAGGGCCAGAAAGGCGAAGTGGGAAACAACCTCCCTGGTAAAGCCGCCCTGCTCAGGACCAGCGAGCCACGATGCGGCGCCCTGCTGCCATTCCCTGGGCCATCGCCGGAAGCGCAACGTCAGATGGGCCGACAGGTTTTCGCCAAGGGCTCCGGTTTCGACCAGCTCCTTGAGGCGGACGGCCGCGGGAGCGGTTGCGAAGGGAAAGTTGACGGCGGCCGGAATGCCCGCCCGCGCAACCGCGTCGACGCAGACCCGGGCTGCTTCCGGCGAGGCTGCGAGCGGCTTCTCGCACAGAAGCGCCTTGCCGGCACCCGCCACTGCCCTGACGATCTCCTCGTGGGTGAGCGGAGGCGTCGCCACATAGACGCAACGGACGGACGGATTGTCGATAAGCTCGGCGATGCTGCCGGCCATCGGGATTGTCGTCTCCGCTGCTGCGGGGTCGTAAGCTGCAACGATCGCGAAGGCGGGATTTGCCCTAATGCTTTCCGCGAGGCGCCGGCCCATCGTGCCGAGGCCCACAATTCCAATGCCGTACATGACCAAGAATCCGCCGAGAGTGTGAGGGTTGACGCGTGGCTTACAGCTCCAGCACCGCCGTCACCGGCGCATGATCTGAGGGACGCTCCCAGCCGCGGGTGTCGCGGGTGACGTCGATGGTGCGCAAGCTATCCTTCAAGCCCTTCGAGAGCCAGATGTGGTCGAGTCGACGACCCTTGTCGGCCACGGCCCAGTCCGGCGAGCGGTAGCTCCACCAGGAATAGATCTTCTCGGGCTCGGGGCGCAGTACGCGCATGGCGTCGATCCACTCCGCCTCCTGGCGCAGCTCCTCGAGGGCCTCGGTTTCCACGGGCGTATGGCTCACCACGTCGAGAAGCTGCTTGTGGCTCCAGACGTCGTGCTCGAGGGGCGCCACGTTGAGGTCGCCGACGAGGATCGCAGGACCGGCAGTGGGCTTGGACTTGCTGCCCCATGAGCGCATCTCGGCCATGAAATCGAGCTTGTGCCGGAATTTCTCGTTGAGATCCGGATCGGGAATGTCGCCGCCGGCCGGAACGTAGAAGTTATGGATCGTCAGCCCCGCGGCGGCCTTCGCCTCCCGGCTCAAAGTCACCGTGATGTGGCGGGCATCCGGGCGGCCGCACATCTCCATCACGCTCGTCTCGGAAAACGGATAGCGGGACAGGATGGCGACGCCGTTATAGCCCTTCTGGCCCATATGGACCACGAAGGGATAGCCGAAGGCCTGCAGGTCCTTCAGGGGCAGCTTGTCGTTCGGGCACTTGGTCTCCTGCAGGCACAGGATGTCCGGGCGGCGCTCCTTCAGGAAGCGGCCCACCTGATTGATGCGCAGGCGAACGGAGTTGATGTTCCAGGTCGAGACAGTCAGTTGCACGGAGAAAGGCCCCTTGGAAGACCCTATCCGGCTACGACAGATTTCGCCCGGAGGGAAGGGCGGGCTTTACCGGTTGTTGCCGGCGCCGATGACGGCCTCGTACTGGATCTTGAACAGGTCCTGGTCGATCCGGCTGCCGCGCTCGGCTTTGCCCAGCACCACCACGGTCTGGAATCCCTGGGCGTCGACGATGCGCCACTGGTTCAAGGTCTCCACCTGGGGATCGAAATACAGCGTGATCCGGGAGGTGCCGCCGAGCGTGGAGGTATCCTCCAGGTTGATCCGCACCGCATTGCCGTCATTGGTGATGCCGGTGATCTTGATGTCCTGGCCGAGATTGACCCGCTCGCGCAGGAGGAATTTCAGGGGCGTCTGCGAGATCGAGTAGAGATCCTGGGTGGCGAGCTTGCGGTCGCGCACCGCCACCGAGCGGCCATCGGCGACCACCTGCAGGGTGGCCGGCGGATCGTATTCGAACCGCACCTTGCCGGGCCGCTGGAGATAGAGCGTGCCGCCCTGGCGGCGCCCGTCGCCGCCCACTTGGGTGAAGTCCGCCACCATGGTGCTGAGATTCGTGAAGAAGGCATTGGCCCGCTCCACCACAACGCTGTTGGGCAGCGGCTGGTTGAGGGCCACCGGAATGGCCGAAGCGGTCACGATGGGCTTTGGCGTGATCGTGATGGGCTCGGTAGTTGTTTCAGGCTCCTCCGTGACCGGGCGGCTCGGCGGCAGGGGAGCCGTCGCGGCGAGCACCTGCTCCGCGTTGGCGGGTCTGGCGATCACCGGCCGGGCCGGTTGGGCCGCAGGGTGCAGGGATCCCGCATGACGGAAGGACGCGGTCGGCAGGGGCGCGGCCGTGCGGCTGAAACCCTGAACGGCCGGCCGCGCAGGCGGAAGGATCATCTCGATGGGAAGCGTCTGCCCCATGGCCGGCAGGATGCCCGCACAGGCGGACAAGGCCGTGACCAAAACGACGAGGGGGAGGGGACGCATCCTAACGAATCTCCTGACCGAAACCATCATGACGGCTGCTTGGCCATTGCACATGGCTCAACAATGACGCAGGGCCGAGGTCAAGGTTCCGATGCTAGAGCTTAATCGCCTCCTACTCCCGGAGATTCAAGCAGGATTTCGCGTTTGCCGGCGTGGTTTGCGGGTCCGACGATGCCCTCCTGCTCCATCCTCTCCATGAGCGAAGCCGCCCGGTTGTAGCCG